>VMFQ01000024.1 GCA_007376125.1 Parcubacteria group bacterium Gr01-1014_33
TCCGGGAATGTTTAATTTCCGTCTTCTCGCTCCCGCGGTAAGAATAACGGTCTTCCCTTCATATATATTTCCCTTATCGGTCTTTACCTCAAAATCGCAAATGCGCTTGTCCTCCGTAGCGTTTGCGCGCACATCGGAATCCTGTGAGGAGAGAGCGACGGAGGACGTTTCAATCGCGCATTTAATGGAACGGACTTGAGTAACCAATTCAGGGTTTTTTATCTCCACTATATCCGGAAATGCCCGCACATGCGCTTCAAACTTTTTTGCGAGATCATATCCGGAAATGTGCGGTTCTCCGATCCAATTCTGAATATCGTCGGACACAATGGATTGCCCGCCGAATTCCCCGGTAATCAGAAGCGTTTTTAATCTTTTCCGCGCCGTATAGACCGCGGCCGCCACGGCCGCAGGTCCTCCGCCGATAATGATTACGTCGTACATAGGAGTTGAATTGGGAATATAGAATTATGAATTAGGAGTAAAGAATGTTTTCAATTTCTTCCATAATTCCTAATTCCTGATTCATTTTCACTGCACGCTCTTCGGATCCACGCCGGGCATGGTATCCGGCACAAATTCAGGACCGTGGTTTTTAAATGCTTTGTAAAACGCGCGGATTTGCTCTTTTTGCTCATTACGAAGCGTATCGCCCAGATGATCCAATTTCAACACCTTTGTCCATGCGACTATTGCCACATCCGCATCATTTGTCTGACGAGGGGCCATCACTATTTTTGAATTATTAAATTCCGCCGCGATCGCTTTCAGTTCTTCTACTATTTTGGCTGATACCGAAGGCCGATATGCAATCCAAATTCCGCCATGTTCAAGATTATGGACAAAAATTTTATCGTTCACTTCGTAGTCATATATGCCCCAGTTCGCGGGCTGGCCATAATGATGGCCGGATGACGGAGGATTTGAATTATAGTCAAATGCATGGTCAAGAGCAACGTGATCTTGCCCTTGATCCGGATATGCCGCACCGGGAAGATTTTGATTCCTTGCCTTTACCGCCCATATAATGCCGCCGACAAGAAGTCCCGCTATCACCGCAATCCCGCCTATCCAAAACAATAATCGCATTTCCTTTCTGCGAATCGCCTCATCAATGCGCGATTTTTTGAAGTCTCCCTTAGTTGGTTCTTGTGATTGGGTTTCCATATCAAACATGATACCATAACTTCGCAATGTATGTAAATGATATAACGCCAATACGCGAATAAAGAGAAAAGCTATGTTCACTAAAGTAAATTACGATCGTAGATTACTTTAGTGGGGGACATCTTTGTTTGTTATCAATGTCATTCGCGCGGATCCGCGTGTTGGTGTTACGTTACTCTTTGAGTAACACAACCCGCGCGGGCGCGCCGTCAAGGTTTTTGAATCGCAATGGAAGCGCGATCAAAAAGTATTTTCCCGGCCGCACTTTTGAGAGATCAAGCCCTTCAAGTATCGCGATGTTTTTTCGTAAAAGCGCGGTATGCGGCCGATGGTCCGTACCGCCGCGTTTTTTTATTGAAAGCGCGTCAATGCCGAAAAGTATGATGCCCTTTGCCGCCAAAAACTCTGCCGCGTCTCCGTCAAGATACACAAAATCGTCATAAAATTTGGTAAATCCCCGTTTTGAGTTGCTCGTTTTTACCAAAATGCGTTCGCCTTTTTTTATTTTCTCCTTTTGCAAATCTTTCACGAAAATTGCTTCCTTCACGCCCGAAAAATCAAGTACGCGGCAAGGACCGATACATTGTGCAAGCGAAAACGCTTCAAGCCCCTTTCCATTTTCAAAAACATGTCGCGGCGCGTCAATATGTGTTCCGGTATGAGAGCCGATATTAATCTTTGATAAATAAGAAGTTTTTGTTTGCTGGGAAGTTTTTGTATCAAAAGAAACAATATCCGGCACGGGATTGCCGGGATAGGTAATCATGCCCTTATGGATTGATAAGGAAATATCAAAAATATGCGGCTGTTTTGCCATGTTAATGATGTATGCGGGAATGAGCGCAAAAGATCATCTGTTTTTACCGAAGATGGGTGTTTTTTTAGACAGTTTCTAATATATATGCGGCATCGTGCGGCCCTATCCCGCGAACCACTCCGCCTTCAAGCGTTCGCGGCGGAGTTTGGGAGGGAATGCGCTAAACGGCGGCTTGCCGCCAAGTTGCGAGATGTGGAATTTTCCCACGCGGATTTTTATTTTGGGATCAATCGGGATTTTTGTCGTTGGCGTTTCAAAAAATGGTTTTTGTTTTGTGTAGTGGGGGCTTTTGCGGCGAAGATGGATGCGCGCGATAAAATCATTTACAAGCGCGGGAGGAATTGTGAGCGTAAAGAGCGGAACACGAAACCGCTTTGCGATCCGTTTTGCAACGCGGTATGCGGTAATGTGGTCTAGATGGCCGGACATGCCGTATGCGCCAAAACTCAAAATTGCGTCCGGTTTTTGATGGCTCGCGATTGCGAACGCTTTTCTTGAAAACAACGAAGTGTATTTTTTAAGATGCAATTTTCCATCCGGCAAATTGAGAAGAAAAAGTTTTTCAACCCCCATATAGTGTGTCGCATTTTCAATTTCTTTCTTCCTGATTTGCTTTAGTTCCGCTTCCGTTGCCGGAACTTTCAAATGGCTTGATCCTTTTTCTCCGAGAGTAGCGCAAATAACCGCGGTCTTCCCTCCCGCTTTGTTATTTTTATAAATCGTCCCGCCCATGCCAAAACTCTCATCATCCGGATGCGCGGTAATTATAAGCAATTTTTTGCCGAGAAACGGATGGTTCATAGCGTTCTCCTTCTCTCCTCCCACCTCCCTTTTATGCGCGTACGCGCATAAAAGGGAGGTGGGAGCTCCTATTGATTTTAGATACTACTTTTGGCTATTGTTATTTTATAAATTACTCCCGCTTTATCATCGGAAATATAAATCGCATTTTCGTGAATAACAATGTCCACCGGACGGCCAAGGGCTTCTTTTTTATCGGGAGCTTGCCCCGTTAGAGAAAAGCTCTCTAGCGGGGTTAACCAGCCGGTGATGAAGTCTTCTTGCGCAGGAACCGCTCCTTGATAATTTCCATTTTCGTCTAATTTATACCGCACCACTTTATAGCCGGTCGGAGTGGTGCGATTCCACGAGCCATGGTAGGAAACGAGAAGATTGTTCCAGTATTCCTTTGACCATGGATCGCTCGCGGGAATAAACGCGAGACCCAAAGGAGCCGAATGTGCGGGAATATCTATATATGAAGAAGTTTCAAAGGGCTCCATACATGGGTTGCGGATATATGTATTTTTATCAAAATCGGTATCGTGCACATTTTGTCCGTAACAATTCGGCCATCCGTAATTTTTTACCCAGAGCCCTGTTGAGGGGTTTCCCTCTTCCACAATATTGATTTCATCCGGCGGAATGTCGTCTCCGATTAAATCGCGTCCCATTTCGGTTGCCCACATTTTTTGCGTCTTCGGATGCCACGTGAAAAATACCGCATTTCGCAATCCCCGCGCAAATTCCTTAAAATCGCTCCCGTCTTTATTCATTGAAAATATTTTCGCGCGGCGCTCGTCTTTCTCAATACACACATTGCAGGATGATCCTATGGAAACATACAGTCGTTTGTCTGGACCAAAACCGAGCGTGCGCGTAAAATGTCCTCCGCCTTTGGGAAGATCAGCGATTTTTTGAGGGATACGAGTTGAGGATATGGAGACAAAAGAAATTTTATCTTCCTCCGCATAATAAAACAGCTCTGAATCAGTTGAAGAATCAAATGCAAGGCCATGGGGCTTCCGAAGGTTCTTGAGATAATCATACTGATTGACGACTTTTCCATCTTGAACTTCCAAGATCGTGATAACTCCCGCGCTTGTGCGCGAAACTGCCATGTTCCCAACCGGACTAAACGCCATTACCCGCGCGCCGCTAAGATTTTTTGCAAAGATTGAAATAGAAAAACCCGGCGGGAGCTTTAAGGGGATGCCTGTATTATTTTGAGCGGGTGGCGGAGGAGAAGAATTTCGCGAAGAAGGATTTGCCGAAGGAGTGAGGGGCGGGCGTTCAATCAAATCAACTATGTTTTTTGAAGGAGCGCGCAACGCGGGCCAAATACCTCGTAGATTTTGCCAATAGAAAACAGCCGTCCAGACAAAGCCAATCAATACTCCCCCGGTTATTATAGAAATTAGGATTTTTTTCATTCCGCATATAGTATACCATGATTTTTAAGATAATGCCCAATTACAACTTAGAAATTTATTCAAGGATTATATATACGATCGTGAACGAAAGAGAAGAATACATTTGATTGCCGAATAATCTAAACAATCAGCATCCCGTCGCCAAACGAGAAGAATTTTAATCTTTTCCTGATCGCGTTTTGGCACATAGTAAGGAGTGCTTCGCGGCCGGCAAATGCGGATACCCGCATCATCAAGCTTAAACGCGGAACATGGAAATTAGTGATAACGCCGTCCACTCTAAACCCTATATCCTAAACTAAGTTTAGGATATAAAAGTGCCTTATTTATTGGTTATTTTAGTATTTTAATCAAATCCTAAACTAAGTTTAGGGGGGTTAGTTTAGGAGGGGTTTTTCAGAATCCCACGGAGAAACGGATTTTTACGTGATGAGATTCGGAGGCAACATATAATCGTACTTTTTTAAGTATTTCTCCAGATTCATCTCAATAAAAAGCCTACTCAATTATTAAGTAGGCCGCACCGTCACTGGCGATCTCCAATTTATCTCCCTTTTGACTTGGGAATACGCTTAGCCCATTGATCTACGTGCTGTCGGATGATCTCGATAACCTGTTGCTTGCCCCTAGCGTATGCAGAGTAATCGTCTCTATATCTGGCGAACAATTCTTTTTTTGTGACCGCATATAAATTACGATCGTTCTCATTCGCTATCAGGTAATTTCTGAAATTAATCTGTCCCTCTATCTCGGGGTGGCCTTGGGGCAGAATATGTACGCTCGCGAGTCTCACACCCCTTTGATCATCTTCCGTAAAGTATTCTTCCTCGATGCCGGTATAATCGCCTCGGGGCTGAAAGCCTGCCGTTAACATTTCATCGTATCTCCGCTTGATATTATGCAAATCTCTCACCACTACAAGTATATCTATTTGCGGCTTTGAAAACATCCCGGGAATCGCCGTACTGCCTATATGCTGAATGTCAAGCACTTCATCGCCAAGAATTTCTGCGAGTTTCTGTTTTCGTATCTCAAATTCTTTAACCCAATTCGGATCATACTCCATGAGTTCAAAAGAACGATGTGGTCTTGTATGTATATCATGTTGTTCGATAGGATTGATATTTCTTTCTTCCATATTGGAGTCCTCCGCTCATTTACTTTGTACCTCAGTGATCTCAAACTTTTAGACTCATTATACCTTACCAAATGGAATAAGTAAAGTTGGTTGTCATTTTAAAGTTTTTCTCGTTTTATATCCTCCCTTATCGTCTTCACATACGAATGAAAGAAAAAGAGATTGTGGTAGCTTACCAATCGCATACCCGTGATTTCACGGGCGCGGAAGAGATGGCAGATGTAGGAACGAGAATATGATTGGCATACTCCGCAAGGACATTTTTTATCCAGCGGGTTTTTGTCTTTGAGAAACTGGGATTTGGCAATCGCGATTTTTCCGGCGGAAGTAAACGCGGCGCCGTGGCGCGCATAATGCGTGGGTACGATGCAGTCAAACGTGTCCACGCCGGCGCGAACGATTTTGGGAATATCTTCAAGATAGCCGATTCCCAAAAGATGGCGCGGTTTTTCTTCGGGCAATTCTTGCACAACCCATCCGATCATTCGCATCATTTCCTTTTTATCAGAGCCAAATTCTCCTCCGATTCCGAATCCGTCAAACGGAAGCCCTCCAATAAAGCGCGCGCTTTCTTGGCGAAGGTCTTTGAAGCGTCCGCCTTGCACAATTCCGAACATTGCTTGCTTTGATTTTTTTGACTTGAGCGAAAGCTTCGCCCATCTATGAGTCCGCTCAAGCGATTTTTTCGTGTATTCGTAGTTGGCAATCGGAGAAGTACATTCGTCAAATGCAAACATAATATCCGCGCCGAGCGCTTCTTGAATTTTCATGGATTCTTTGGGTCCTAAAAATAATTTCCTTCCGTCAATAAGCGACCGGAAAAATACACCGTCTTCGGTGATCTTCAAAAGTTTTGGCTGGGCGCCGGATTGGATTGAATCCGCAGATTTTTCTTTTAAAATTTTCCCCATTCCGAAATCCTTGCCAAACCCCAAGCTAAATACTTGAAACCCGCCGGAATCCGTCATCAAAGGCCGCGACCAGTTCATAAACGAATGAAGTCCCCCTTGCTTTTGTATCACTTGTTCCCCAGGATGCTCGTGGAGATGAAAAGTATTTGCAATCAAAATTTGCGCACCGGTCTCGGCAACTTCTTCCGATGTGAGTGTCTTTACCACGGCTTGAGTCGCAACCGAAACAAGCGCCGGAGTTTCTACTTCGCCATGAGAAGTTTTCAAAATGCCAAGCCGCGCGTTACTTTTCGCAGATTTTTTGAGAATTTTGAATTGCATGTGAGGATCAGGCCATCTCTTCAATTTTCGCGGCAACAACCCCGCCCTTTTCTTTCGCATACACTATAATTCACTACTTTCACTGAAGTCCTTATACCGTCATTTTGCATAGAGAGTACTGCACAAAGAAAAGGGCGGGGCAAGTAAAATCGTTTTCTTACATCATTGTTTCAATCTTTGCCGCTACGATAAAGTCGTTCTCCGACAATCCGCCGATTGCGTGTGTCCAAAGTTCAATCACCACGCGATTGTAATAGATATGAATGTCCGGATGATGGTCTTCTATTTCCGCTATGTCCGCCACCCGATCCACAAACGCCATTGCTTTGACAAAACTTTTGAACGTAAACTCGCGCTGAATTTTTCTTGCCCCGTTGCTCCCGATATCTCGGGATGTTCCGGGGGTATTGTCCAGAACTTTCCACTCGGTTTTTAACTCGCCCAAATACGCGCGGACTTCCGATTCGCTCAAAGGCGGCACTCCTCCCTCGCACGACTTGCATTTTCTTTCGCGTAAGTCCATATCCGCATTATATCAAGCTGTATAGATAAATCCAGCACTAACTGTTAGTGCTGGATAAAACAACCGCCGTATATAGATTGTGACGGCATAGTTGAAACTCCGTAAGAGTTACATATAGTATGCGAATACAATAATATCAAATTGAGAAAGTATCATAAAGACTATTCTGCATACTATCATTCTCTTACGATCGTTGCAATATGAGAGTAGAACCCATCTCAAAAATCGCTTTCAGAGCGAATTGCAAGATTTTCGTGCGAGTACCTGAAGCCCGACGAGGAAAACATGAGCATATTTCAAGGAGGGGTGAAGGTTTTGCAGCCGAAAATCTTGCAATTATAGCGGAAATGGATTTTTGAGATGGGTTCTAGTTACATGACCTCGTCCGGCTATGCACTGAAGAAAGTAGCAAACATCTTGATAGGAAAATAGATTTTTGGTCTCGTATAGAAAACAAAAACGAAAATACTGATCCAAAAAAACAAGAAAAATATGCGCGCTATTTTTATGTATACCTCAACCGTCTAATTGATTATCAAAGGATCCATTTTCTTTCCTTCCTCCAGTCAATGAATTATTTTATCCTAATGTATAACAAAAAAACACGATTTGTCAATTAAACCGTGTTTTTTATGCTGTTTTATAAACCTTACATCTTGTGCGCTTCCGGGTTTGTCATACAGCAGTCCTTGAGTATGCTTGGGTTATGCGTGGGGCATGTTTTACCGCCTACCGCCACGACATCCGCGTTATTCATATGCCCCTCATAATACATATGGTCCCCGTCGCACGAGGGACAAGGTTTTTGCATCATTTTGCTTATTTCCTCGTTGGTTGCAATTTCCATAATAGTGTTCGCCTGAATTAAAATTTGTTCTGCTCGACCTTTTATATTTCGTCTCTATCTCTATCCTTATCCTACATTTACTTTAGCATACGCGCAAGCCCCCTGCTGATTATTTGGCAACAACCGTACACAAGACGAAATCGGTAATCGGAATTATCGCATGTGCTATTCAGACACCTAATTCTCCAGAGAGAATTAGGTGTGGGGGCAAGCCCGCATTTCTATATCCTACACATAGTATTATGATAGATACAGATTTTTGCGGGGATGTATCCCCACACCTTTTCAGAATATCCCATAGCCTGTTCCCGAGAGAATGGGTGTGGTGATTATCCGTACTTCGGAGTCTACTAGCCCGCGGAAAGGTGTGGGGATTTACTTTTTACGGATGCCCTTAAAAGGAACGCGATTATATTTCTGATCCATGAACTGTCCTGACTCCATAGTTCGTTTTGTCCAGCGCGTGTTTTGCGGACTATGGACTTGATCTCGTTTCTTTATGAACCCGCGGCGGCCGCTACCTTTTGGTCCGTTTGTGGCCATACGTCAGTTGAATCTTGAAGTATGAATCACGAAGTATGAATGTAAATGCATTTTTTCCTTTATTCCTGATTCATAATTCCTGATTCCATATTTATGCATTGGTTCCATGTTCTTCCTCTTCACCCGTTGGAACTTCTTTTTCATCTTCAAATCTGCCGTGGTGTTTTCCGTCCCCGCAGTCGCATTTCTCAAGCGGCTTGCCGTAATTCGGACACCCTTTCGTTTGGCACACGCCCGCAGTATCGGAAACGCCCTTGCATCCGCCTTTACAAATATAGTGTTCCATAATAATCTGAAAATCGTTGATTCTCTCTACGACCTTTAGTTCGTATATGGATAGTATACATAAGAATCCGTATGTATTCAACAACTGTTCAGCAGCGTTCTCCTTTACTCTCCGGCGGTTCGGCACTCATTCACCCGTTTTACCTGCTCATTGTAGCGAAGAACATCCGTCTTTGTTTCGTCCGCAAGCGCGTTATGCGAAGCTACGAGAATGTTATATTCCTTAACCCGTTTATTATACTCCGGATCGCTCCGAGAATCCGTTGCCTGAATCTCTTTACGAAGTTCATCAAGTGTTTCCTCCATTGTCTCAATTTCCTGCGTAGCACTTTCTATCTTACTATTCAACCGATCGTCAAGTTGAGGACAGGCAGACGACGGGAGCCCAAAAATTTGAACCCCGATCCACACGTTTCTCCTCTCGAAAACTCCGCTTCCTGCCGCAACGCCTATTTCCCGGTATCGCGCGTGCAGGATATTTGCGCGATGACCCGGGCTTTCCATCCATGCGCGGACAAGCGCCGCGTCATCCGAAAAATTTCCCAGCGCCAAATTCTCGCCTACAAGAATATAATCATATCCTTGCGTTTTTGCAAGATCTCCCGCGTCTTTCCCCTCTGGCGAAACATGGGCAAAAAATTGCTGTCGGAACATGTCGTTTAGTTTTTCCTCTGCGGCGCGATTAAGCTCCACGCTTTTTGCAAGGAGAGAACGCATTTGCATGCCTCTTTCCTGATTCGTCAACCGGATAATTTCTTCGCGATGCAATCTGCCTTGCTCGATCGGGAGAACGCCTTCCTTGCGAAGCGGCGGGGGAAGCGCTTTTTCCTTTTTGAGTTCATCAATGACGAATCGGTCGGTCTCGACGCGGATTTCATTGAGTCGTGTTGCGGCAAATTCCTTGACATACGGAAGGGAAAGCAAAAAATCTGCCGCTTTCTCCCGGAAAAATATTCCGCCCACAATCGCAAGAACAATAAAAAAAGAGAAGATTTTTAACATCACATCCGATCTCGCGCGCACATTTATTTTTTATCTCACTCAATGGATTTCGTTATCTTCGTCCACTTCATCCAACTCTTTTTTTATCTCGTTAAACTCGTTTTCCGTTTTTTTGAGTTTCTGCCTAAGCTCTTTTATGAGTTCCGCTCCTTCTTTTACTTTTTTCAAGCCCTCCTCCACGTCAATCTCTTTTTGCGCGTCAAACCAGCGGGCTATGGTCTCAAGCTTTTTTAACGAATCTGAAATTTTTTCTTTGGAATCCACCGTTCGGGCTACGAAATACGAATTACTTACGAATATACCGTAACGCCAATACGCGAATTCGCGCGAATGACGCGAATGGAGGAATTCGCATATTCGTGCAAATTCGTATTTCGTAGCAAAATATTCTCTATTCTTTTTTAACTTGTTTAACTTCGGATACGAACTCTCCCTTATGCAATCTCGATTTTATGTTCTCCCCCACCTCCACGTCTTCCACACTTCTCACCACCCTTCCTTTTTGATTGGTAATAATACTATATCCCAGCTTGAGATTCCGTTCGGGACTTACACCGGCAAGGTAGGTGTCGTAAGAATTCAACCGCTCGCCAATTCGCATCATGCCCTGGGTAAGCGCTGTTGCGATTTTGATGGAAATCTCTTTATATGCCAGTTCAATATCTCCAAACCGCGCTTCCAGCTTTTGCGCTCCAGAACGAATGCGCATACGGAGATTTTGGTAGTGCGTTTCTATGAGCCGGAAGTATCCTAAGAATGCGCCGGTAATCCTCACAATTTCCGCGGCCCGTGAATCAAGTTCCCCTTCATATCCCACTATAATCCGACTTTGGTAATCCGGCAACTCCTCTTTGAGCCGATTCCACGAGGTGTTGATAAGCATCGCGGCGATTGAAGGAGTGGATGTCTCGTGATCCGCCACCAAGCTTGCAATGGGAATATCGCGATCGTGCCCGATGCCGCATATCGTGGGAATCCGCGAGCCAAAAATTTCCCGCGCCACAATCTCGTTATTAAACGCCTGCAAATCTTCCAAACTGCCGCCCCCGCGGATAATTACCAAAATATCTAAATCAGGCATACGTGTATTAAACCATCGGATCGCGCGTGTGATTTCCGGGACTGCTTTCGTGCCTTCCACTCGCGCATCACATAAGAATACCCGCATCCCCCGTTTTTCCAAATTTTTTCGGAAATCGTCTATTACTGCGCCAGTACGGGAAGTGATTACCCCGATTTTTTGGATAAATTCCGGCAAAGCGCGTTTTCGTTCAAAAAGTCCCTCTTGCTCAAGTTTTCGCTTTAACGCATCATACGCTTTTTTCAAAGACCCTTCGCCGGTAAGTTCAACACTTTCAACCTTGAAACTAAACCTTCCTTTTGGTTTATAGATATTTGGCACGCCTCCTGTCTTTATTTCCATTCCCTCCTCAAGTAAAATCCCGAGCGAGCGATACACCCACGGCGACATGTAGCATGAAAGCACGCTCTCGTCTTCTTTGTCTTTCATGGAAAAATACACGCCCGAAGGATGATTTTGGAAACTTGAAATCTCTCCAGTAACAAAAAACGTCTCTTTTCCAAAAGAACTATTGAGGTAATCCAAAAATCCGCTTACGGTAAACGTTTTTTCTTCTGCCTCCGGAGCAAAGAGAGTTTTTTGCGGCTTCTCGCCTTTTGATTTTTTTTCGATTTTTTTTCTTGCCATGGATACAGGAATTCTGCCATAATAATCTCGGATTTGCAAACAGATTTTGATTATAAAAAAAGACCAATTTATTTATACTCGTTGGTCTCGCTGCGAGTTATGTTAAAATTTATGCGAAAAGATGGACGTTGCGAGGAACTCGTCTGCTTTCTATACCCAACTTTTTTCGCTGAAAGTCATTTGGCAAATAATGCTCTATGAGATCATTTTCATCAAGAAGCCCATACATATAGCAATATGCTTTATACAGAATCCTATGATGCCGCTTTACCGCGTATTTTCGTGATTCTAATTCCTTGACTGCCTTAGTCATTACTTTTGTTATGCGCCTGCAAAATTCTGGGTATGATTTCTGGAATTTTTTGAAGATGGATTTGGTGTGGTAAACATTCTTTCCTTCAACTTCTGGGACTTGAATGAAAAAGCAAAAAAAGTTATTAGAAATAGGAACTCCGTAAGAAGAAGTAGCCGTAAACTCTTTATAGGACAATAGTTTCTCTGGTATGCTATCGAAAAACATTGTTTCCTCCTTTTTTCCAATAAGTGATTTTTGAATGATCTGTAAAAGATATTAGCATATTGAACGAATTCTGTCAATAAAACTTTGGAAATATATTGAATGATCTGTAAAAGATATTAGCATATTGAACGAATTCTGTCAATAAAACTTTGGAAATATATAAATCCCCGCGAGAGCGGGGACTTATGTGTCTAAGGTCTACGGTTTACCGTTTATCGTTCCTGTTAGTAATCTTCATGCGGCATACTCGGCATCTTCCCTTCTTCTTTTTTCGGTAATTCCGTAACTGCCGCTTCAGTCGTCAAGAACATTGCCGCCACCGACACCGCGTTTTCAAGCGCGGAACGAGTAACTTTAACAGGATCCACAATTCCTTCTTTTACCATATCGTTTACGATTTTGTCGTGCAACGCGTCATATCCGGCGTTTGGTTTTTCATCCGCAAACTTATCTGTAATCTTTGAGGTAATCTCGCCCACTCGTTTTCCGGCGTTTGCCGCGATTTGGGCCATGGGTTCTTCCAGCGCGCGAAGCAAGATGGAGTATGCGGCGTGTTTCTCCGGCATATCCGCAGTGCTTGCGAGTTTTCCCCGCATTGCGGTTGCAATCTTGAAAAGCGCGGTTCCGCCTCCGGGAACGATTCCCTCGGCAAGCGCGGCCTTGGTCGCCGCCACCGCGTCCTCAATTTTGAGTTTGATATACTTCATCTCGGTCTCGGTTGCCGCGCCCACGCGGATCACCGCGACTCCTCCGGAAAGTTTTGCAAGCCGTTCCTGCAGTTTCTCGCGATCGTATTCCGAAGTGGTTTTTTCCCAAGCTCTTCGGAAATCACTTTTCCTCCGGTTACTACCGCGATATCCTCAAGCATTTCTTTTCTGCGATCGCCAAATCCGGGCGCTTTTACCGCGAGCGCGTTAAATGCCCCGCGCAGGCGGTTTACCACGAGCGTAGTAAGCGCATCGCCCTCTACGTCTTCGCCGATAATTACGAGTTCCTTTTTCCCGGTTTTTGCAAGCTTTTCCAAAACGGGCAAAATGTCGTGAATTGAGGAAATTTTTTTGTCGGTGATCAAAATAGAAGGATCTTCCATTACCGCTTCCATTCGCTCGGCATTGGTCATCATATAGGGAGAAACGTATCCTCTATCAAACTGCATCCCTTTCACAATCTCTTTATCAATGCCGGTTCCTTGAGATTCTTCAACAGTTACTGCCCCGTCCTTTCCCACTTTTTCAATAGTCTCGGCAATAATTTTTCCAAGCTCTTCGGATTGTGCAGAAATGCTAGCGACCTGGATGATTTCTTCAGTCTCTTTCACCGGACGCGCCATTTTCTGAAGTTCCCTCACAATCTCGTCTTTCCCTTTTTCAAGTTCGGCCCGAAGCCCGACCACATTTACTCCTGCCGCAGCGTATTTTAACCCTTCGTTAATAAGGGCCGAGGCGAGGATAATCGCAGTGGTGGTGCCGTCTCCCACTGCATCGTTTGTTTTGGAGGAAACTTCTTTTACGAGTTCCGCGCCCATGTTTTCAAACTTGTCTTCCAGTTCAATTTCTTTCGCGATGGTTACGCCGTCATTGGTAATTTGCGGCGCGCCAAAACTTTTGTCCAACACCACATTCCGGCCGCGCGGCCCCAATGTGATTTTTACCACATTTGCAAGCTGATCAACCCCTCGTTTCATCGCCTGTCTCACTTTTTCGTCAAATAGAATTTGTTTAGCCATAAGTAGTATTCGCTAATATACGAATCAAACGCAAATATACGAATGAGAGATGATTTGTATATTCGTATATTACTTTAAATTTGTATATTCGCGATTACTCCAAAATTGCGAGAATGTCTTCCTCCCTCGCAATCAAATATTCTTTTTCCCCGACCTTTATTTCGTTTGGACCGTATTTGGTGAAAAGCACCACATCGCCTTTCTTGACGCTTACGGGAATTCGTTTTCCCTCTTCGGTGAGTTTGCCCGGTCCTATTGCAATCACCGTTCCCTGCTCCGAACGCTCTTTATCCATGGTCTCGGGCAGGTAAATTCCGGATTTGGTTTTGCCTTCTTTATCTTTCAAAGGCTCAATCACTACCCGGTCAGATAATGGATTTATCTTCATACATTGTAGTATTCACTAATATACGAATCAAACGCAAATATACGAATTAGAAAGAATTTGTATATTCGTATATTAATCTTAAATTTGTATATTCGTGAGTACTCTTTTAGCACTCTCGACCCCCGACTGCTAACTATTGTACTCGGTAGAACGCGAGTGTCAAGGGGTTTGTTTCTCAAATAAAAAAACCGCTGGGCGAGCCATGCGATTTAAGATAGCGTTTGAATTCACGCCTCAAGGTCAATGTGGCGACTGGCAACAAGTGTTAGATACTTCAATTGATCAACACTGTGGCGGCTGATTTCACGACCCAATGGATATCTTTTGTGATCTTCAAAATCTCCACCGTACCAATCTACTACTACGCATTTTACACCCCTATAGGTAACGGGAAGAAATGGTCGCATTTTCTGACCTACAAGCTGTATGCGTACTTCTTCCGGTATGTTCCCTTCGTCCTCGTCGCCCCAATCAAAATGGGGTTCTATCCCATAATTACTCTTTAGTATCTGTGCAAGGACTACAGTGCCATACCACTTACGATATTCCTTTCCGCTATGCTCATGTTCTTCCCGAGCATCTTCTTCAGCTTCTTCCAGTAGCAGAGAAGCGGGGATTCGGTACGCCACGTATTCATCAGAAAAAAGACTTGGGAATCCTTGTGCAAGGCCTTCAAGTATATCCTCTTCTTCCATTTTTATAAGTAGTCGCCGAAAATCGTCATTTTCAATTTTAAAGATCTCTGGCCAGTTCTTAAATTTCATGACCGTGTCCTCCTTTATCCGTCAATGAGGAAAGAACTTATTTCGTATAAACCTATCACTTGTTTTAATCTCTGTCAATAGCAAATTCACTCTTAAGATATCCTTGCAAGCCACTCTCCCGTATACGACTTCTTCACTTTTTTAATTTCTTCCGGCGTTCCTTCCGCGACAACCTCACCTCCTTTTTCTCCTCCTTCCGGGCCAAGATCAATTATCCAATCAGCATTTCGCAATACGTCCAGATTGTGTTCAATCACCAAAACCGTATTTCCCTTTTGTACAAGCGCGTGCAAGATATTCAAAAGTTTTTGGATGTCCTCAAAATGAAGTCCGGTAGTGGGCTCGTCTAAGATATACAACGTTTTTCCGGTATCGCGGCGCGAAAGTTCGGTGGCAAGTTTTACGCGCTGGGCTTCTCCGCCGGAAAGAGTGGGCGCGGGTTGTCCCACTTTCATATAGCCAAGCCCCACGTCATAAAGCGTTTTGAATTTGGATTGGATTCCGGGGATAGACCCGAAAAAATCGCGCGCATCTTCAATCGGCATATCCAGAACTTCGGCGATATTTTTCCCGTTGTACTCAATCTCCAATGCTTCGCGGTTATACCGCTTTCCTCCGCACTCCTCGCACTCCACATACACATCCGGCAAAAAATACATTTCAATTTTTTTCACCCCTTGCCCTTCGCACAGTTCGCATCGTCCGCCCTTTACGTTAAAACTAAATCTCCCGGGCGCATACCCACGTGCCCGCGCTTCAATCGTTTTCGCAAACACGTCGCGGATAAAGCCGAACGCGCCTGTGTATGTTGCCGGATTTGAGCGCGGCGTTCTGCCAATAGGCGATAGAGGAATTTTTACGTCAATGGTTTTGAGATTGTGTTCGGAGGCGCCTTTGATAATTAAATATTTTTTCTTTCCTTCTCCTAATTCATAATTCTTAATTCCTGATTCAATATGCTGAATTGTCACTCGTTTTTTCCCCGAAAGATATTTGCCTGTTAGGGTATCAGTCCGCAATAACTGGGCGGGTGTTCCCGCAAACATCACTTTTCCGCCGTGCTTTCCCGCACCAGGGCCAAGATCAACTATCCAGTCCGCCTGGCGCATGGTTTCTGGATCGTGTTCCACCACAATTACGGTATTTCCCAAATCGCGCAAGCTCTTGAGTGTCACAACAAGGCGGCTGTGATCCCGCGGGTGAAGCCCGATTGACGGCTCGTCTAAAATATACATGATGCCGGTCAAGCGCGATCCGATCTGCGTTGCAAGCTGGATCCTTTGCGCTTCGCCTCCGGAAAGCGTGGTGGACTCGCGCGAAATAGTAAGGTATTCCAAACCCACATCGCTTAAAAATTCAA
Source organism: Parcubacteria group bacterium Gr01-1014_33 (assembly GCA_007376125.1). Classification (GTDB taxonomy): domain Bacteria; phylum Patescibacteriota; class Minisyncoccia; order Sungbacterales; family HO2-52-23; genus VMFQ01. Next base: position 16,234 of record VMFQ01000024.1, read on the forward strand.
GCCGTTTTATAATCTCTTTTACAAGAGGTGTAGCAATTTTTTGCTCATTTCCGGCTAATGCCATCTTATGAGACCAGGTCTCGTAAATCTTACGAGACCTGGTCTCATAAGATTTTACATTGAGCAGTGTACGGAAAAACTTCTGCGCGCGCTCAACCGTAAGATCGGCGAGAGATGCGATATTTTCTTCTCCGATCTTTACCGCGAGCGCCTCTTTGCGTAATCGTTTTCCCTCACATTCCGAGCACACTTTTATAATCATATATTTCTCAATTTCCGCGCGCGTAAAATCTGAATCCGTCTCTTTCCATCGGCGCTTGAGATTGGGAATGACACCTTCAAATGTTCCCTCATCCGATTTTCCCGCTATGGAAGTCCGACTTCCGTAGTTTTCGCCGTGTAAGACGATAGTACTGATTTCCTGCGATAGATTCCCAACCGGCGTATCCAACGAAAATTCATAGCGAGTACTCAAATCATCTAGTATCCACCAATACCAGCTTTGCCGCCCTAGGCGGTGCGATGCGGACATCCACGGACGGATCGCGCCTTCCGCGATGGAAAGCTTTTTATTCGGCAACACAAGCTCCGGATCCACTTCAAGCGTAGAGCCAAGTCCGGTACACGCGGGACACGCGCCATACGGGCTATTAAAAGAAAATGTGCGTGGCTCAATCGGAGGAAAACTTATACCACAGGAGACACAAGCGAAATTTTCAGAAAACATTATTTCACTAATTTTATCACGAATGTTACCGAATTTATCACGAATAATCTCTTCCTTTTCCTTCCTCCTGCTATGAGAGGAAGAATAGGTCAGAGAAGTATCTATTCGCGGCTCATTCGCCATAATTTGAGTAGAATTCGCGAAGGCAACCATGGATACCCCCTTTCCGATTTTAAGCGCGGTTTCAACCGATTCGCGGATTCTTACGCGTTCCACATCTTCATCGCCCGCGCGAAATCGGTCTACCACCACTTCAATTGAATGTTTCTTTTTTTTATCAAGCGAAGCGGCAAGCGCGTCTTCAAGCATTACAACCTCGCCGTTTATTCGCACACGCAAAAAGCCGTTTCTTTTGACTTCTTCCAAAATCCCCCGATGCTCGCCTTTTTTCCCGCGGATAAGCGGAGCGAGGATTACAATTTCGCCGCCTGCCGGAAGCGCTACAATCGCAGAAACAATTTGATCAACTGTCTGTCTTCCCACTGGTTTTCCGCAACTTGGGCAATGCGGATGGCCTATGCGCGCAAACAAAATCCGGAGATAATCGTAAATTTCGGTAATGGTCCCGACGGTTGAGCGCGGATTTTTTGAAACCGACTTTTGATCAATGGAAATTGCGGGAGATAGCCCGTCAATGGATTCAACATCCGGCTTGTCTTTCACGCCTAGAAATTGGCGTGCGTAGGATGAGAGTGATTCCACAAACCGACGCTCGGCTTCGGCATACAGCGTATCAAACGCAAGAGACGATTTTCCGGAACCCGAAAGACCCGTGATCACCACGAGTTTATTTTTCGGGATATCAAGATCAATGTTTTTCAGATTATGCACCCGCGCCCCGCGTTTCTCTTGACACTCGGCTTCTTGATAAGTTTGAGCAATTTAGTCACTGGACACAAAGAACTTTCGGATTAGATTGTTTCTCACTTGCAAAATTGTCGGCACTTTTATTCCTAATACTTTTTTACCTCAATAGACCTTTCAGAATTTTTTTCTTTTGGTGTCTTATCATCATTTCTTGGCTTACCTTGATAGAAAAAATAGAGCGAACTGCGAAAACAAGCTGTATCAAAGGATTTGAAAATCCTTTTAAGGAAACAGGCATTGTGACCTGAGTATTTACCCTTTTTCTATTATTCCTTGATGCAACCACTTTGATTCCCCTACTTTTCACTATCAGCGAGAAAGCAAATTCCTTATCTTGGAGTATGGAAATAGTCTTTGATCTTCTACTCATAGGAGTTCCTTACTTTGCAAGTTGCACCCCGCTTCCTCCCGCAAAATCAAAAGCAAAAAAGCTCCTTGAAAAAGCGGCGGCTTCTCTCAAAAAACTTGTTGCTCCCATTCCCCAACCCATTCCCGCTCCCGCCGAAAACCCCTCTTAGCCGTTTTGCATTCCGGCATCGCAAAACAAAAAAACAGGCGAATCGTTTGATTCGCCTTTTATAATTTCTCACATTCGCTAAAACCGCCTTGAGCGAAAAATCATTGCACTCTTAACCGCTTGAAAAACACTGATTCGGGTATCATATCAA
>VMFQ01000078.1 GCA_007376125.1 Parcubacteria group bacterium Gr01-1014_33
GAAAGAGAATCATTTTATGCTCGTCTCCCAACTTTGGATTACCGGCGAACTGCACACGCGCCGGCCGGATTTGATCGGCTTCGTAAACGGCCTGCCCTTGGTGCTGGTAGAACTCAAAGCATCGCACAAAAATCTCCGCAATGCTTACAGCCAGAACATCCGGGATTACAAAGACACAATCCCACAGCTCTTTTGGTATAACGCTTTCATCATTATTTCCAACGGCATTGAGAGCAAAGTCGGCACGCTTACCGGCGCATACGAGCATTTCAACGAGTGGAAGAAAATAGCTGACGAAAAAGAAATCGGAAAAGTGAGTTTGGAAACGGTTATCAAGGGGACCTGCGAGCCGTCACGGCTTCTGGACATCGTTGAGAACTTTATTCTCTTTGACGATTCTCGCGGGGAGCGCATCAAAGCGATTGCCCGCTACTTCCAATTTTTCGGCGTAAATCGCGCTTTTGAAGAAGTTAAAAATAGGGACAAGAACAAGGGTCGCCTCGGTGTTTTCTGGCATACGCAAGGATCCGGTAAATCCTATTCAATGGTTTTCTTGTCTCAAAAAGTATTTCGCAAATTGACCGGCAATTTTACTTTTGTCGTGGTTACGGACCGCAAAGAACTTGACCGGCAGATATACAAAACCTTTGCCGCTTGCGGCGCTGTTTACGAGAACGAAGTCCATGCCGATTCCGTAGAACATCTTCAACAACTGCTTGGGGAAGATCACCGCCATGTGTTTACGCTTATTCATAAATTCGCCGAGCCGAAAGAACTATCCGCGAGAAACGATGTGATTGTAATGGCCGATGAAGCGCATCGCACGCAATACGACCGCATGGCGGCTAATATGCGCATTGCATTACCTAAGGCGGCATTCATCGGATTTACCGGCACGCCCTTGATGGCCGGCGGCGAGGAGAAAACCCGAGAAGCGTTCGGGGATTATGTCTCAACATACAACTTCGCTCAATCAGTGGAAGACGGTGCCACGGTTCCTCTTTTTTACGAGAACCGCGTTCCGAAGCTTGAGAATGTAAATCCGGATATTCAGAAAGATTTAGAAAAGGTAATGAATTTTTACGATCTTGCGCCGGAGGAAGAGGAAAAACTGGAGCAGGAATTTTCAACTTTTTATCACCTGATTACCCGTGAAGATCGTTTGAATAAAGTTGCGGAGGATATTGTAGCGCACTTTACCACTCGGGGATACAACGGAAAAGCGATGGTGGTTGCTATTGATAAGAAAACAGCCGTCCGAATGCACGCCAAAGTCAAAGAGCAGATGCAGCGTCATTTAGCAAAGCTGAACATTGCTTTATCCAAGGCCACCGATGAGCACGAAAAAGAAAAGATTCGGCAAACCACAGAACAATACGAAGGAATTGATATGGCGGTGGTAGTAAGCCAAGGCCAAAACGAGATCGCCGATATGGAAGAATTTGAGATTGATATGCGGCCGATCAGGGCCCGCATGCAGAGGGAGGATTTGGAGACAAAGTTTAAAGACCCGGACAGCAATCTGCGAATCGTTTTTGTCTGTGCTATGTGGATTACTGGTTTTGATGTTTTAAACCTTTCAACACTTTATCTTGATAAGCCGCTCAAGAACCACACGCTGATGCAAACCATTGCCCGCGCCAATCGAGTATATCCGGGCAAGAAAAATGGGCTCATTGTTGATTACATCGGCGTATTCAGCAATATTCAAAGGGCTCTCGCAATTTATGCTACTCCGGAGGGCGGCGCGTCCATTGACGACATCATCAAAGAGAAGGAAGAACTTGTGGAACTGCTGGTTTCAACCGCCAAGCAAACGAGAGAATTTTTTAAAAAGCGTGATCTTGATGTTGACGACCTACTGAAAGCAAAAGACGCGGAAAAGATACGCCTCGTTGATGTATTTACGAATCGTATCTTGCAAGATGAGCAGACGAAAAAGGGATTTCTTGATCTCGCGTCAGATGCCTATCAACTTTATAAATCGGTTTTGCCAGAGCCAAAGGCGGAAGATTACTATCACGAAGTTGCGGCCTATAAGGTGATTGCATCTCGTATTAAGGAGGTCATCGAGGAAGAGGCCGATGTGAGTCAGGTTAAAAAAGACCTTGAGGATTTGCTTGACCGCTCCATCAAGGCGGGAGAGTTTGTGATCAAGGAGCCAAAACTGAAAGATTTAAGTCATATTGATTTTGAGGCATTACGGAAGTTTTTTGATGATACGGAAAATAAAAATATCGCCGCGGAAAGTTTAAGCGCCGAGCTTGAAGAAAAAATTAAAGAAATGGCTCGGAAAAATAAGATCCGCAAACATTTTCTTGACCGCCTCAATTCATTGATTCACGAATACAATTCCGGCTCGCGCGATCTCGACGAATTTTTTGAGGAGCTTCTTGTTCTCGCCAAAGAATTGAGCGAAGAGGATGCCCGGGCGATAAAAGAGAATCTCACGGAAGAGGAGTTGGCGATTTTTGACCTTCTCGTTAAAGAAAAACTTAATCCGGACGAAGTAGACCGGGTGAAAAAAGTTGCTCACGAGTTATTAGCTAAGCTAAAAACAGAGAAATTTGTGCTGGATTGGAAACGGAAAGAGGAAACGCGGGCTGATGTGAAAATAACCATCCGGGATATGCTCTACGACAATCTCCCCGAGCCGGCCTACTCCGAAAAAGATTGTGAAGACCGAACGCAAAAAGTTTACTTCCATATCTACGACAATTATGTGGACGCGAAAGTAAATGTTTATACACAGTGATTTCTCTGTGGAGTACTTTTGATGCCGCATGGCGGATTTTTTGTGCGGGGGCGGGGGGTTGTGATAGAATGGCGGCGATGAGGAGGTATGGCTTACTGTTAGTACTCGTTGGCGCGGCGGCTTTGGCGCCGCTTGC
>VMFQ01000079.1 GCA_007376125.1 Parcubacteria group bacterium Gr01-1014_33
TATTCTTTTTGGCGAAGCCAGTCCGCGTCCTCTACTGGGCGCGCCAAACCGTTTAAGGGTGAATCGCTTTCAACTATAACGAGATAGTGCTGGCGTTATAAGGATACCTTGAAGAGAGGAACGGTTTGACAATATATCCTTCTTACTCATACCCTTTTGACTGTTTACAGAATGCAGGCATTACCACGCATGCCATTGAATACGCAAAGAGTGCAAAAGAAGGATATACGGAAAGTCGTATTACGGGGTCAACCCCGCATAATCTCATAGAGCTATACGGGGTCAACCCTGCAGAATTCTCCTTACCCTTACGCGTACTCACAGCCCTCTTCTGTCATTGCTTCGCCCCGTTAGATACCTTTGTATCTAACGGGGCGAAGCAATCTCAATCTCGGAAAATGGGATTGCCGCGTCCCGCTCTTTTGGATGCTACCAAAAGGACGGGACTCGCAATGACAGAGTGGTGAGTAGATACCCTTACGCGTATTGACATATAACCCAAAACTCGCTACTATGGCAGATGTGTGGGGCAAATTTATTCTAAAAATTGGGGTAAATGCGGTAATCTTGCTTCTTGCCCGACATTTTTTCAGCGGGTTTATTCTCACGGACACGATACGCGCACTCCTCTTTGGAAGCATCATTTTTGCGCTTCTTTCAACAATTCTTACCCCGCTCCTTAAACTCCTTTTTCTTCCGGTTATCTGGATAACGCTGGGAGCGTTTAATATCGCAATAGCCATGTTTCTTCTCTGGATTGCCGATCTCCTGCTTCCCCAGCTTACCATCCTCAATTTTTCAACTCTTTTTTGGCTCGGAATAATCTTCGGAATAGTCAACTCATTCCTTTAACTATGCTTCGCGCACTTACCATCGCACAAATCGTTATTGCAGTATTCTTAAGCGCCGGCATCCTGCTCCAGCAGCGCGGCGGCGGACTCTCAACCGTTTTCGGAGGAGAAGGAAGCGTGTACCGCACGCGAAGAGGCGCCGAGAAAATGCTTTTTTGGGGGACAGTCATACTTGCCACGCTTTTTCTCATAACCGCCGGATTACAGATCGTCTTGCGATAGTTTTTTAGGCATTTACGTATGTTAAATTTCAGAAAAATTCTTTACCTCCCGCGGCTGTTTGCGCCGGAAGAAAAGCGAATTCTTATACTCCTCATCATCATTGCGGCTCTAAGCGGCGCCGGATTTTTTTCCCGTATCTATTTTGCGGCCACTGTTCCGGTTCCTCGGATCGGAGGCACATATACGGAAGGCATTATTGGCGAGCCCCGCATCATAAATCCGGTCCTTGCCGTAAGTGATGCGGATCGCGACATTACGCGATTGGTATTTTCGGGGCTTTTCCAGTACGACGGCCGCGGCAAAATTCAGCCCGATCTTGCCGAACGCCTTGAAATAAGCAAGGATGCAAAAACCTACACCGTGGTTCTCAAGCAAAATATCCAATGGCATGACGCCAAACCCCTTGGCGCCGATGATGTTGCTTTTACGGTGCACATGGTTCAAAATCCTCAATACAAAAGCCCGCTTCGCGCAAACTGGCAAGGGGTAACTATTGAAAAAATTGACGATCATACAATTAAGTTTATCCTGCGAAGCCCGTACGCGCCGTTTATTGAAAATCTTACGCTCGGGATCCTGCCCAAACATCTTTGGGAGAATGTAAAACCGGAACAAGCCATGCTAAGCGAGCTCCTCATAAAACCGATTGGATCCGGGCCTTTCATGTTTGAGGAATTGGAGCAAAATAAAGACGGCGGCGTGGTCTCGTATACGCTTGCGCGAAATACGCACTACCACCGCCCGGGGCCATATCTTCAAACTATTCGTTTCCTTTTTTTTGAAAAGGGTGACGAGCTTCTTTCCGCATGGAAGAGAGGAGCGATTGAAGGGTTGAGCCCCGCACAAAAAAGTTCTGGAGAAGATATGGTACGTAATAAGACAAATCTCTTTTCACTCCGTATGCCGCGGATTTACGGGATATTTCTTAATCAGTCTAAAGCGCGCGCGCTTGCGGATACGCGTGTACGGGAAGCAATCAGTTATGCCATTAATCGCGAGGATTTAGCCGCGCGCGCGCGCGCAACCGGGTTTATTCCTACCGATTTGGCCCTTCCATGGAGCGAAGGGGGAGAAACTGCGGTTTCAAAATACCATTACGATCCTGACCGCGCCGCGACTCTCCTTGATGCGGCCGGATGGAAAGACAAAAACTTGGACGGTGTAAGAGAAAAGGGAAAAACTTCTCCCGCGCCCTCCGGCCGCACACAGACACCTCAACCGCCTGAAAAATCCGAGCTCCGTTTTACTCTTACAACGTCTGATTGGCCCAACCTTGTCCAGCTTGCAGAGCAAATAAAAGAAGAGCTTGCGCGTGTGGGAATTAAGGTTGAAATCAAAATGCTTCCCTTTACCGATCTTGAAGCGTCGGTGATCCGGCCACGAAATTACGAGATGCTTTTATTCGGCGAAGTGTACGGATATGAGCCGGATCCGTTTGCGTTTTGGCACTCTTCGCAAATCAAAGACCCGGGGCTTAATATCACGCTTTACGCAAATAAAAAGGTGGATCGCATCCTTGAAGAAGCGCGCCAGACCAAAGATCCGGACGTCCGAATAAGCCGTTTTAAAGATTTTTTGCGCATTCTTCGCGATGATAACCCTGCGATTTTTCTTTTCTCACAGCTCTATTTTTACATACTTCCGCGCGACCTCCAAGGAGTTACCCTTGAGCGAATTTCCCTGCCCTCGGATAGGTTCAACGATGCAAATATGTGGTACCGCGCGACAAAGAGAGTGTTCCAATAGCGAGCGCATCTATGTTAAACACCGAGTGTTTAACATA
>VMFQ01000080.1 GCA_007376125.1 Parcubacteria group bacterium Gr01-1014_33
AAGCTAACTTATCGTCTTGAGGATGAATCCGGGCGGGAATTGATTGAAGGAATCCTCTCTACCTTCAAATTCATCGAACCATCAGGGACTCAATAGAGGCAGGCCGCATCACTCCTTACTTTGCCCAAGTTTTATCTCCTCAATCGCTTCTCCAAGCATCTGGTAGTAGAGGTTAAGCCCCACTTTATTCACCGCGCCTGATTGCTCGCGGCCTAAAATATTTCCCGCGCCGCGGATTTCTAAATCGCGGAGTGCTAACTGATATCCAGCGCCAAGTTCGAAATACTCCTGGAGCGCCGAAAGGCGCTCTTGTGCTTTTTCAGTGAGATGTCGCGGTTTGTAAAGAAAATAGGCAAATGCTTGCGTTTTACCTCGTCCGATTCTTCCGCGAAGCTGGTGGGCTTGGGCAAGGCCGAGGCGTGTGGCGTCATCCACGATCAGGGTGTTTGCGGAAGATATATCAAGCCCGTTTTCAATGATTGTAGTTGCTACAAGAATATCTATCTCTTTCTTACGAAATGCCTCCATTGTGCGGATAAGTTCTTTCTCCGGCATGCGGCCATGAATGATTCCGATGCGCGGAACCCCCACCCTAACCCTCCCCCTTTCTAAGGGGGAGGCGCGAACGATTGCCAATCGTTTCGCGGGAGGGGGATTTATTTTCCTCTGTCGAAGTATCTTTTCAAGCCGCTCTTTTACTCTTCCGATGGTCTCAATGCGGTTATGCAGGAAATACACTTGTCCCCCTCGTTCGAGTTCCGATTGTATCGCTTCACGGATAAGTTTTTGAGAGTAAGGGAGTACGAGAGTCTGAATGGGGATTCGCTCGGGCGGCGGCGTTTCAAGGAGCGACACATCGCGAAGTTTTGACAGGACAAACTGCATTGTGCGCGGAATTGGAGTTGCGGAAAGCGAAAGCACATCCACTTCGGTACGAAGCGACTTTAACTTTTCTTTTTGCTTGACGCCAAAGCGCTGCTCCTCATCAATAATCACAAGTCCCAGATTTTTGAAAACTATATCCTTGGAAAGCAGGCGATGCGTGCCTACGACCATATCAATTGTTCCGTCTGCGAGCTCTTGAAGGACTTCTTTTTCTTCTTTTCCGGAAAGCAATCGCGAAAGCATCCGAACGCGGACCGGAAGAGTGTGAAAACGCTCTGTAAAAGTAGCCAGGTGCTGTGCGGTAAGAACTGTGGTGGGAGCAAGAAGCGCCGCTTGCTTGCCTGAAGTGACGACTCGAAATGCGGCGCGAAGCGCAATTTCGGTCTTGCCAAATCCCACATCTCCCACAAGCAGGCGATCCATTGGTTTTGATTTTTCCAACGAAATCGCCCATTAAAGGCGGCCGCGTAACTTCTTCCCGCGCGGCATAGAGCGTAAGTAAGTCCCGGGCAAGTTTTTCCGTGTCCTCTTTTACTTTCCGTTTTGTGGTCTGCCAAACTGATCCGCCCAGCCGGTGGATTCGCGGTGCTTCAAATCCTACATAAGGAGTAAGCCGCCTTTTTTGATCAATCGGAACATACAGGCGATCTGGCTCCGCGCCCGCGCGCGGAGAAGCATACTCCACTACATAGAATATGGAATCCGGAGTCTGGAATTTTGAATTTGATGGCAGAATCTTATTATTTTCTTTTTCGTAATTCGTAATTCCTAATTCGTGATTCTCGGAATTTTCCGTGTCTCCGCGGAAAATTCCGATCCCGTGATCTTCATGCACCACAAAACTTCCCTCGGGCAGGCGGGCGATTTCGTGCGAATGCGAAAGAGTAGCGCGCGGTTTTACAATCTCTTTCATTTCTTCGCGCTCCCTGATCTCGCCAATGCTATTTCCGATAAATTCAATTACATACGGCGTATGTGAGTTAACAGGCCAGACTTCAATCATGCCTCCGCGCACCGCAAAGAGTCCCCTTCCATGAACGCTTTGCGCTCGCTCATATCCGAAGTCAGTCAAGCGCCGGACGCATTCCGATGGTTTGAGAACCAAATCTTTTTCAAGGGAAACCGTATTATCGCGCCACCACGGATTTGCCAATGCCGCTTTTTTGATCGCATCCGCATTTTCTTGAAACCACAAAACACCCCTCTCGAGATTTTTGGGGGTAACACTTGCAATCAGGATCTCTTCAACTGAATCAGGAATCATGAATCAGAAATCAGGAAAAGATAAAAAATTCTCTCCCGATCCATAATTCATAATTCCTGCTTCCTAATTCATTTGTTATACTCATTCATCGCTTTCTCCGGTCCTTCGGTGATCGTCTCTTTGATCGCATCTGTTGTTTTTGCAATGATCTTTTTGACAATCCGCATCTCGTCATGCGCCCATTTTTTAAGGACAAGTTTTTCTGCCGGAATATCGCGTTTTCCCGCGATCCCTATGCGAAACCGCCAAAACTCATTTGTCTTGAGCGCGCGGATTACCGATTCAACTCCTTTGTGGCCGGCCGCATTTTTTCCGAAAGAAAGTTTGCATTTTCCTAACGCAATATCCGCATCATCATGCACAAGATTTATATCTGCGGGTTTTATCTTGAAAAAACGCATTACCGGGGCGAGTGCCTTTCCTGAATTGTTCATCATGGTATCGGGGAGAAGGAGCGCGATCTTTACTTTTCCGATTTTCCCCTCTGAAATTTGAGCATTCCATTTTTTCTCAAATCGAAATTCAGGCATGTCCATTTTTTTGCGGAACGCCTCAACAATCTCTCGGCCAATATTATGGCGCGTGGAGATACATTCTTTGCCTGGATTCCCAAGTCCTGCAATAAGAATTGTTTTCATACTCTTCTGCATGTGCCTCCTTTATATCCCCATAGGTATCATTTACAAATAATTACACGTCTCGTATAATCTATACCATGAATGAAGAAAAAGAACAAATCAGAACGCCGGGGATTTGGATATGGCTTGGACACGAGGCGTGGGAGCTAGGGAAGGTGCTTATTATCTCTCTTGCGATTGTGCTTCCCATACGTTATTTTGTGGCGCAGCCCTTTATTGTGCGCGGAGCGTCAATGGAACCGAATTTTGAAGACAGGGAATATCTTGTGGTGGATGAACTTTCGTATATGTTGCGTCAACCGCGCCGGGGCGAGCCAATAGTGTTTCGCTATCCGCGCGATACCCGTGAGTTTTTCATAAAACGGATTATCGGTCTTCCGGGAGAGCGCGTAGAGCTCAAAAACGGAAGAGTGCATGTAATAAACAAAACCTATCCGGAAGGATTTCTTCTTGAAGAACAATACCTTGGGCCTCCGAATCGTCCTACCCGTCCGGATGTTTCCGTAATACTCGGCGACGGCGAGTACTTTGTGTTGGGTGATAATAGAGATGCAAGCTCTGATTCGCGCGTATGGGGCGTACTGCGGCGGAAACTCGTGGTAGGGAGAGTGGTCTTTCGCGCGTGGCCGTATGATCGGATCGGGATTATCTCCGCGCCTTTTCTTAAGGCGGATTCTCCCGGAAAATAATTTAGAGCCTGTTTAATAACTCTCTTTCGTCGTGAAATCTCTGAATTTCGAGCGAAAACGATGAAGGACGAGGAAGGCGTATATAGACATATACGCCGACGAGTCCTGAATCGTTTGCAGCCGAAATTCAGAAATTGCAACAGAATACGGAGTTATTAAACAGGCTCTTATAGTGGTATATGCATGGCGCCGCGTAATGCGGTAATTTTTGGGTTGACCCCGTAATACAACTTTCCGTATATCCTTCTTTTGCACTCTTTGCGTATTCAATGGCATGCGTGGTAATGTCTGCATTCTGTAAACAGTCAAAAGGGTATGAGTAAGAAGGATATATTGTCAAACCGTTCCTCTCTTCAAGGTATCCTGATAACGCCAGCACTATCTCGTTATAGTTGAAAGCGATTCACCCTTAAACGGTTTGGCGCGCCCAGTAGAGGACGCGGACTGGCTTCGCCAAAAAGAATA
>VMFQ01000025.1 GCA_007376125.1 Parcubacteria group bacterium Gr01-1014_33
CGATTTTCTCAATACGATTTTCTTCCGCAAAATCGCGGAGGCGTTTGAGATCTTGTCCCCAGTCATAATTTGAATCAACGGCAATTTCGTAGCCGTTTTTTGTTCCTCCGACAAGAATGTTGTAATAGGAAAGAAAATGGGGGAATACCGCAATGTCGGCAACAAGAATCCACACAAAAAGTATGGCAACAAGAAGTTTTTTCGGGATCGCCTTTATATATATCCGAAAAATGGTCTTGAACCATTCGCCCCAGCTTGCGGGGTTTTCTGATTCTTGTCCCTTAAGCCATTCGGCAATTTGGCGGGAAACTAAAATATAAATAAACGGAAACGTGGGAAGCACATGCCGCACGCCGATATTTAAGGGAGACTTTATTGAGAATAGCCAGTAAAACGCGATAAAGAATAAAAACGAAAATTCGGAAAAATGATTGCGAATCCATGTCCGGAATCTTGAAAATCGTGACACCGAGCTTGACTCCGCAGATCGCGATATTTTCCGTACGCCAAAGATGAGCGCGATCACTGTCATGATATGGAGCGCGAGCGGTTCTTTCAATATATACAAAAGCGGGAAATAAGCCCGAGATCCCTGGTTTGAAATTTCACCCAAAAAATACGCGGTATTCCCGCCTTGCGCGCGTTGTTGCACCATCAAGACACCGAGAACATATTGCCCGAGCGGGCGCAACACAGGATTTTTCACAAGCGCAAGATCAAAATTTACCGCCGAGCGAAATCCATACGATGAAAGAAGAAATTCGGTGTCGCGAAACTGCCGTTCCATAGGATAGCGACTTACCAATATCGCATACACGCCCCAGATTAATAGAAGCCCCACAATTCCTACAACAACAGTTTTGCCACACATCATAAGCGCATTTTTAACCCATCCGCGAAAACGAAGATGCGTGAGAGTAAGGAGTGATACCGCAAGCAGTGCAATATCTATCGGTATTAAAAGCACGAGAGAGAATTTAAGAAGCTGGGCAATGCCAAACGCGATTCCCGCGACAAATACATTGCGCCATGTGGGACGTTCAAGAAATTCAAGAAACGTGATAATCCCGATGAAAAATCCAAACGCGGCGGCAAGATCGGTCGTCACATAGCGGGAGTGCGCAAGAAACGTGGGGGAAAACGCGAATAATAAAAGCGTAAAAAGCGCGGTCGTGTTCCCGATTTTTTTCTTTGTCCACCAAAAAATCAGCCATCCGAAAAGGAGCACGAGCAAAACAACGGGCACACGCGACCAGAAAATTATTGCTTCCGCATCGTTTCCTGATTCGTATAAAAACGCGCGGCCCTGGTCCCATTGGCCGTTTATATCTTCCTGCCACGATTTAATTGAAGTAGGGAAATAAGGATGAGGGGACGCGAATGTCCACGCAAAGAGTCCGGAAATTGCCTTCAAAAGCGGCGGGTGCTCCGGATTTAAGCGATAGTCAAGTTGTGAAATATACCCGTATCCGGAGGGAATATGTGCAAGTTCGTCCATTGTGGCAGAATCGTTCCAGACCGATCCGAGCATCAGAGCAAACATTATGAACAGGATAACACCGGCGAAGATATTGACTTTTTGCATAATATAGTGTATGATTATGTTTAGGAAAGGGGGTGATTAAATTGAAATTAGTAACATACGGAATGGGGACTTCCGGCCTCGTCCGGCTGGAAGATGATGTGGAAGACATTCCGTTCGATCAAAGACTCCAAGCCGTCCTGCGTGCATTACAGGACGGCGGACTTTTCCGAGCGGAACTCCACCTCTCGACGGGACAAGTTTTCATTCTTGTTCCCCGAGACGTGGAGTGAAAGTCGGGTAGCGTGCTTTCATCAGGCGCCGTTCTTATATTTTATCAGTGCGCGTATTTTTTTACAAATAATTTGAGTAGTAAAAATATTCTTAAGACTTTCGCGTTTGATGAAAATCACGAACGTTTGTCATTCCCGCCCCCGTTTTCACGAGGGCAGGCTCCCGCGGGAATCCAGATTCTCTCTAGAAATGGCAGGTCTGGATTCTCGGGTCAAGCCCGAGAACTTGCTCTCAACTCGATTGGGGGATGATAATTCGGGCGGTTTCGTAATTCAAAGTAACCGAGATTATAAACAGAGTGGTTGATAGGAAGTAATCCCCGACAAAAATTCCGTCCATCCGAGAGAGAACACGCCGGAAGGAGAGGTTAAGAGGGGAGGAATTCCGGCGTATCCGGCGAGCCGACCAGCAGGGCGGCGAGCAGTCCTCCGAAGGAGGACTTTCATGGGAAGCAGTACAGGCGTGGAACGGGGGTAAAAGGAGTGAAGTCGGGGTTGGGATTTTGAGAAGGCGAAACCAGAAAAGCGAGTAATAACGGGCGAATTTAAGGAAAGAGGGTGATCACTCGGGCATGGGGCGAGTGATCAGGTGAATGATCAGATAAATTAGTCGGGATTTTGGTCAAAATATGCTCAAACATAAACCAAGAAACACCGCCAGTCAAAATTTTGCAATCCATAAAGGACTGCAAAATTTTGACTAAATGAATGCGGGATTTGAAGGGAGATAAGTATGCGCAGTTCCCATGCCCGAAGGGGAGTCCCACCCTCTCCGCGGATTGATGCTTCTTCGCGCATAAGCGCGGAATTGCGCTTTTTGAATTTATCCCGCACCTTCCCAGAATACCTCGCAGGTGGCTCTCGGGGATGAATCGCGCACCAACAATGCGAGATGAATGAATATCATTGAAATCCTTCCTGCGGGGTTTAATAGACCTACTGCGCAAAGATTTTTCTACTGCAATTTCCATATTTCGGCTACGGCTTTGCAAAAATTATTCAACATATACGCCGTATATGTTTCATACTATTTGCAACACTCGCACGAAATCTGAAAATTTCGCTACGAAAATCTTTACGCAGTAGGTCTAATTTTATCCCTCACCAGAATTTGGTGAGTGGAACCCCGCAGACAGGCGCGGGATTTATTCATTCGTGGATAGCACTTTTGTTTTAGGACAAAATAGGGTATCATTGAGAGGTAAGAAACTGTCTAGAAAGTGCTTTTCGATGTAAAAATAGGCAGATTTTCGAGGAAAAATCATTGATGTATGACGAAGGAATATCAACACAAAGATATTTCAAGGAGTACATCAATGATGTGTACGCGCATATGGCTCATTTTTACCGAAAGGGCGCTTTTTAGACAGTTTCTAAGATAAAAAACTCTCTATGCCCTCGCCCATTGAAGACATAAAATCGCGAATAGATATTGTGGAGCTTATACAAGGATATGTGCGGCTCCAAAAAGCCGGGATAAACTACCGCGCGGTGTGCCCGTTCCACAGCGAAAAAACTCCCTCATTTTTTGTTTCTCCCACGCGCCAGATTTGGCATTGTTTCGGAGGGTGCAACAAGGGCGGCGACATATTCCGGTTTATAATGGAGATAGAGGGATACGACTTTCCCGAGGCGCTGAAACTTCTTGCCGAGCGCGCCGGAGTGAGACTCACGCGTGAAGATCCGGCAATCCGTTCTGAACGAAACCGGCTCTATGATATCAACGAATGTACCGCGGATATTTTTGAGCGCACGCTTCTTGTGACCAGTCCGGTAAAAGAGTATTTAAAGAAGAGGGGAGTTGGAGAGGAAACAGTGCGCAGTTTTCGCATAGGGTTTGCGCCGGATGCATGGGACTTTCTTATTACCCGCCTTACGCAAAAAGGGTTTCGCCCTGCCGAGATTGAAAAAGCCGGAATGTGCATAAAATCACAGGAACGATCATCCTATTATGACCGGTTTCGCAATCGGATTATGTTTCCGATTAGGGACGGGAACGGAAGGGTGATAGGATTTGGGGGACGCATTTTTGAATCAGGAATCAGGAGTCAGGAACAGGAATCAGGGAGGACCGAAGCTAAGTATATCAATACTCCCCAAACTTTGATTTACGACAAGTCGCGCGTGCTCTACGGATTTGATAAAGCAAAAAACGATATTCGGACAAAAAACAGAGTCGTGGTAGTGGAGGGATATATGGATTGCGTGATGTCGCACCAAGCGGGAGTAAAAAATACGGTAGCGGTTTCCGGCATTGCCTTGACCTTGCCGCAGTTGGAGATTCTACGGCGGATGTGCGATACTATGGCAAGTTCTTTTGATACGGACGCGGCCGGAGAATCCGCGACCAAACGCTCGCTTGCGCTTGCCGCGGAATTCGGGTTTGATCGCCGCGTGGTCGCGATACCTTCCGGCAAAGACCCGGCGGATACAGTATTAGAAGATCCCGCGTCATGGGTGTGTGCCGTGGAAAACGCGCAACCGATCGCCGAGTTTTATTTTGAAAAAGCCCTGCGGATACATGATCCGAAAAGCGCCGATGGGAAAAAACAAATCGCCGCGATCCTTCTCCCGATTATCGCGGAGCTCCAAGACGAAATAGAAAAAGCACACTGGGTAAAAGAGCTTGCGGGGCGGCTTGGCGTTCCCGAAGAGGCGGTGCGGAAAGATATGTCCGCGATGCGGGCTGATCCGCGTGTGCCGTACTCGCACGCAGAGACAGCACGCGTTACCGAACTTCCGGTTCCCCGGAGAAAGGAACTTCTTGAAGAGCGGTTTCTCGCGCTTCTTATGGAAATAGGCGAGGAAGAAAAAATTGCGGAACTCGCGGGACGGCATTTTTCGTTTCTTTCGCCTCTCCGCCAAAAAATTTTTGATTCGCTCATGCGCGGAGACAATCAGTTTCCCGATGATCTTAAAGAGGAAGTAAATATGCTTCGCTTCAGGCGCGAAGTCTTGGCAGTTTCCCGAGAGAGTATTGCCCAAGAGTTTACCGCGGCAAAGCGCGAGCTTGAAAAAACATGCATTAAAGACGAATTAAAACGGCTTGGGGGAGAGATTGAACAACACGAAAGAGAGAAAAATGAAACGCACGTTACCGTGCTCCTCCATGATTTTAGAAAACTTTCCGAACTCTTGAAAACGATTTCTTAACCCGTGTATGCAAGCGGATTTTACGGAAGGCGTTCGCTTAAAAAATATTGCAATCTCGCCTCACCATCCATTTATGCCAAAACAAAAACAAAAGAAAAAAAGACCTTCTCTTTCGCGGGAAACGCAAAAGAAAAAGCCGCTTTCACGCAAAAACCGGCCGCCCAAGTATAGCGCGGGCGGGTCTCGCTCAAAAAGCGAGAGTACACCGCCTAAAAAAGAGCCCGCGCGCGCAAAAGGAGAAGTCCGCGCTCGGCGCGGGCTTCCTCGCGTGAACGCCGCGCACACGCAAAAGCGAAAACCGGAAGAAAAAATCCAAGCGCTTTTGAAGCGCGGACGCGAACGGGGATTCATCACCTACTCGGAGATTCTTTATTACTTTCCTACGATAGAAGATGACATTTTCCTTCTTGAAGACCTTTATGCGCGGATAGAGCAGGAAAATATTGACATACTTGAGTCAAAGGAGCTTATTGAAGACGCGCCGGAAATACATGACACGCCAAAACGCGGAAGAAGAAAAGAAGTCCCGATGGACCTTGATCAATTGAGTCAGGATTCGGTGCAAATGTATCTTCGCGAAATCGGGAGAATCTCTTTGATCAACGCGGATGAAGAAAAGGAGCTTGCCAAAAAAATTGAAAGAGGAGATGAGGAAGCGCGGAAAAAATTAACGCAAGCAAACCTTCGCCTTGTGGTGTCCATCGCAAAGCGCTATGTGGGCAGGTCTCCGCATTTAACGCTCCTTGATCTTATCCAAGAGGGCAACATCGGTCTTTTTAAAGCGGTGGAAAAATTTGACTATCGGCGCGGCTATAAATTTTCCACCTACGCGACGTGGTGGATCCGTCAGGCAATTACCCGCGCACTTGCGGATCAGGCGCGCACGATCCGGATTCCGGTGCATATGGTGGAGACGATCTCAAAGTATCAGCAAATTCGGCGACGGCTTTTGCAGGACCTTGGCCGCGAGCCGCTCGCGGAAGAAGTCGCATCGGAAATGAATCTGGATATAGAAAAAGTGCATCTTATTGAGAAAATCGCCCAGGATACGATTTCACTTGAAGCGCCGGTCGGAGAAGACGATGATGAATCCTCGCTCGGCGATTTTATTGAAGATGAAAAAACGCTCTCGCCCGCGCAGGTTGCGGCGCGGCGGCTTCTTCGCGATCAGCTCATGGTCATTATCAGGGAATTAAGCCCGCGCGAGCAAAGAATCCTTGCGATGCGGTTCGGATTGGATGACGGCGTTACGCACACATTAGAAGAAGTGGGACGTGAATTCGGCGTCACGCGCGAGCGCATCCGCCAAATTGAGGCAAAAGCGCTTGAAAGGATACGAGACCATAAAATGGCAGGAAAACTTGCGGAGTATTGATATGCGCTCGCGGGAAAGGGGTCGGGAAAACGGGAGTTTTCCCGCGGTGGAAGTATTGAAACCGCAAGGTTTCAAGGAACAAAATCCGAGTCCACCCGGTTGAGGATTTTGTGACGCGAGCGCATCCGCCAAATTGAGGCAAAAGCGCTTGAAAGGATACGAGACCATAAAATGGCAGGAAAACTTGCGGAGTATTGAAATTCACTCCCAAGTATCATATAATAAGTATTGAAAATTGAATATTCCCCGGTAGCGAAGTGGGTCAAAAGCAAATTGCTTTGCTTTTGACGGGCGACTTACAATATTTTTTCTTATCAATTCTCCGGCGTAGCTCAACGGTAGAGCGAGGCGCTGTTAACGCCGAGGTTGCAGGTTCGAATCCTGCCGCCGGAGAATTGATAAGAAAATTTTTATAAAAAGTCACCCGGGCAAAGCGACTCGCTGTAAACGAGATGGGCGAAAAGTAAACTGCTTTGCTTTTCGCGGAATTGTTTCGTTCAATAAGCGAGCAAAGCGAAGCGTTATACAAAGGCAATCCCGGGACGCAGGTTCTAGTCCTGCCCGGGGAGCACTACGGGACAAGAGGGCACGAAAGTGCTCTTTTGTCCTTTATTTGTCTGCATTTCTGAGAGTTCGAAAATCTTATTTACCTTTGGCATCCAATCTACCAAAAATTGGAACGCTAAGGTGTAATTAGGCGTTATTCTATCGGCATTTAGGGCAAGGTTCGAAAATACATAGCTCAAGAGCAATCGTTGCTCCTCCGGGGTTGCTTTTTCGCTGTCGTAGATGGCCTGCGATTTCAATGCAAGCTCATGTATGGCATAACCGGCCTCGTAGTATCTGGTTCGGGATTCTCCTAATTTTTTGAGAGCTTCGAGGGCTTCTTCTTTTTCTCTCGTTGAATTACTCATAATCTTCTCGCACAAAGCGGCCGGTATCTTTTCATCAAGCTTATCTCGGTACGCTCCTTCAATACGCTGGTCAGCTAATTGGATAATCCTCGTAAGTTCGTTTCGTTTGGTAGTGTTGTAATCTATCTCGTCAGCGTGACTTTCTTTCAATGCTTTTTCGAGCACCCGTAAAACTCGCTCGGTTTTAGGGGCAACTTTATCAAAGCAGGGGAATAGCTGTTTTTCAACATCTTCTTGCCGCATATACACCCTCTTGGTGGTGCAATGCTTATATTTCTCATAAGAGGTGTGGTGTCCATACCAATGCCCTTTTTGTGTTTCCCAAGTTATTGTCGCACCGCACTCCTTGCAATTTATTTTTGCCTTAAAAACGGGATGGTGCGTTTTGTATTGTGGATTGGCCAGTTTCCTTATGAGTTTTTGTTGCACTGCATCAAATAGGTCTTTTGAAATAAGAGGTTCGTGTGCCCCGTCATGGATTTCGCCTCTATACCTAACCTTCCCATAATAAAATGGGTCAGAAAGTAATTGATGTATTCTGCTTTTTCCTACCTTTCCATCACTTCGACTTCTCAAGCCTTCTTTATACATCACCCTCACTAATTCGTTAGTGGAATAGTTGCCCGAAGAATATAACTCAAACATTTTTTTAACAAACGGGGCTTTTTCTTCGTCCTGCACATGGATTTTATGCCCCTTATCACCGATGGTCTTATATCCAAGTGGAGGCTTGGTGGGTAACCATCCCTGAGCCAGTTTTTCTTTCTGACCCTTTTTGACTTCTTCCGAAAGGTTGTTGGTATAAAACCTCGCAATTGCCACTTTCATGTCCCACACAAGATTCTCGTGGGCCCGCGTATTCTTGCTCAAGATAAAGTTTTCCTTCACGAAATGGACTTGGCGGTTTTCATCTTCGGTAATCCAATCGTTGACAATAGCGGCATCCTTGATATTCCGGGTAAGCCTATCTATCTTCTCGCAAAGAATAACGGAGATTTTATGTTTATTGGCATACTCCAGCATTTCATTAAAAGTTTTTCTGATTTGTCTGCCGCTTGCTGATTCGGAAATTCTAAACATTTTAACCGCTTCAAAGCCATTTTTGATGGCATAATCTTTTAGCAGTTTTTCTTGAGCATCAAGGGAGTAGCCGGTTTCTTCCTGCTCTTTTGAGGATACCCGCGCGTATAAAATTGTTTTTGTAATACTCTGCATAAACTCAAAGGGACGGTCTGGTAGCCCAGTCACTTCTCCGCGAGGATTAGCTTCTGGCAGACCGCCCCTTAAAGGGCAGGAGCTAATAAAAATCTCGCGGGTTTATTGTGACTTTGGGCTACATCTGTATTATATCGTTTCTGGCATATCCAGTAAAGCTCATATCATTCGGTTGTAGCGTGATTTTAGGTAGGTCAAATCGTGGCATTTTCGGCACAACAGGATGTTTTTCGTTGGCGGCTTGTAAAGCGTAGCCACTCGCTTTTTACAGGAAGGGCACAAAAACCATAACCTCTCATTTCCAAAATGGCAGGGTGTAGTCGTTATATCAAGCGTCTGTCCCAGAGCGTCAATTTTTGATTGCAGTTTAACTTTGGTCAGCTCTGACTTAACGCTTCTTACCAGTTCGTTGATGTTTAACTTTTGGCAATGCTCAATTAAAATTTTCATAAAATCCTCCTAAATCATTTGGCTCTAATGATTTTCTTTAGGGGCTTGATTAACTTCATCCGTATTGATGATTTGTTGGTTCTGGGCAACATAGGCGTTATCTGCCGTTACTCTCACATTCAACCTCGGCTGTTTTAGATTTTTTAGCATAGTTAGCCCCATCTCAAATTGCCGGTTTGATAGCTCTATGCCTTTGTGGAGCTCTTTCAGGGCTTTTATTTTGAACTCGTTAAGTAGAAATTTATCTGGTTCTGGTTCAGTGAGCCTATAAAGATACATTTCGTATCGCATACCCTTCCAGTATCCAGCAACAATCTTGTCTATAAGCATACGCTCTGATGTTGATTTACACTGATACTCCTCTGTTAAATCCTTCTTCATTTTTACCAGAGCGTCTCCCATTTTGTTATCGGTTACGAGCGTATGAAGTAGGGTTCCGTTCTCAAGGCCATTTAGCACGGCAAGCTCAACGCTGAGTTCACTTTTTCTCTTTGCCTGCTCTTTCGTCAATTTTTTCGTTTTTTCTAACTCATTAAGTTCCCTCAGGCGTGGTTTTTCGCTGAAATGTGGCGTTGAAAACCACTTTTTTAAATCCTCAATCTCTTCCGATGTAAGCTCTTTTTTCGCCACCGCTTTAGTGTTGGCTTCGAGTTCTTTTGGTTTTTCCTCTTTTTTATCTGTCATATTTTTACTCTCCTGACTTTTCGGGTAAGGTATCACTTCCCGGAGCGTCAAAGAGGTTATTTATTTCTTGGGCAATGTCATCCGACATTTCGGGTGAAGCATTATTTTGGGTTGGTTCTTGGACTGGTTTTGGTTTATTTTGGCTTCTCATGCGTTCTGGCTTCGCTATCGCCAGAAATTTCTTTGTGTCGTCGCTGGCTTCCCATTTATCAGCATATCCTTTGCCCTCGTGTTGGCGTTTCGCTAAACCAAGTCCGTGTAATTCTTCAAGGATGCGCCGGGTAGTATTTGTTGGATATTCTATTGCAAGCGCCACATCGGCAGTTTCCAGTTGCTCCTCGGAAGCCACAAGGGCTTCCAGTGCTCTTTTGCGCTTCTTGGGTATTGAATCCATGCCAATCTTGTAAATAAGCTCGTAGTTCTCCTCTGGGGCATCATAAACAAGCGCAAAGGCGGCCATAAGAGTTGTGAGTTGTTTGGCAAGCCGCGTAGGAAGCTCGGCATCCGGTATCAATTCTATTTCTCGCGTAGAATAACCATCCCTGATAATTCCGCTTCTCGCTCTCACGCAAAGCGCGGCTAAATGAGCAACGCGATTTTTGATTTCTTCGGATACTTCAACTCCTTTCTCAGGGATTTTGATTCCCGTAATAAAGTCGGCAAAAGCGTTCTGTATTTCCTCACGCATTGCTTTCTCACCGCCGCTATTCGCCATCGCCTTTTTTGCCAATGCCACCGGGTCAGGCTGTACCGGTCGGTATTGAATGAATCGCTCTCCCAAAACAGAATAAATTTCGTAGTGTCTGTCTATTGCCGCAGTTACTCCCGCAATGAACCCTATTTTCCCCTGCCAGTCTTTGGTTTCCCCGGTTCCGAACTCTTTGCGGTAAGAGCCGTCAAAGATTTCTCGTAGCTGTGAAATAATTGCTTGCTGTTTGTCCCTGTGCATTGTTAGCACGGTTGTAAAATCTTTGTAAGTAAAAATAGTCCCATATGGTATCCGTAAAAGAAGGCTTGCGTTCTTCTGCCCCCGCTCGCCGCTTAAAAGGGTTTGTGGTGTAAGGTCTGAAATAGGATAAATTCCCTCAATCTTTGAAAGGCCTCGTATAAGTTCGGTTTTCGTTCCTCCGGGTGCGGCCACGATGAAAAGCCACACCGGGTCGGCCATTAACTTATTGGCGATTACTGTGCCGACTATTACCCGGATAAATCCTTTATCTTCAATTAAGAGCCATTTTTCTATTGCTCGCTCCAATTCCGAGTAAGTGATGGGCTTTCTTTGGTCTGGAATTGTCTGCTCAATTTGTTGAAATCTTTGCTCAATTTTTTCTTCTTGATTTTTTGTCATACTCATATTTATTTTCCGGTTAGATACTGCACCGCTTCTTTAAATTCGTAGCCGTGCAGTAGTTTTATAAAGTTAATTACATCGCCACCCTGATTACACCCGTAGCACCAACAGCTATTTGTCTCTGGATAAATGAAGAATGACGGATGCCGTTCATTGTGGAGCGGACAAAGCCCGACTAATGTTTTGCCGCTTTTCCGTAGTGGCTGGTTAATTAAGTTTTCAATAGGCACGGCTAATGCTTGCTGGATTTGTTCTTCGCTAAACCATCCTTTTGGTTTCCGGCCTTTTCCAACAGCCAGTAATCGTTTTAGCCGCTCAATGTGCCCTTCGGCTTTCAGAAGCTCCTCGCCATCGGTTACTTTTAACCATTCTCGCCAAAACCATTGATTTTGCGG
>VMFQ01000081.1 GCA_007376125.1 Parcubacteria group bacterium Gr01-1014_33
TGTACGGGTGGATCCCCAACGCCCATATCAAGTTTCCGGTGACGCGCGCAGGACTTACGGCGGCAGAAACCGTGGCGCGCGATGGGATGCGCGTCAACATGACGCTTTGCTTTTCCCAACAGCAGGCCGCGGCGGTGTACGCGGCCACGCGGGGCGCTACAAAAGGACAAGTATTTGTCTCTCCCTTTGTGGGCCGTCTGGATGACCAAGGGCAAAACGGCATGGATATCATCGCAAACATTCTTCGCATGTTTACCACGGGCGACGGCCATGTGGCGGTGCTCGCGGCAAGCATTCGCGGCATGGATCATTTTTTGGCGGCAATGCGCCTTGGTTCCGATATCATCACTGTGCCGGCAAAAATTCTCCGCGAATGGGCGCGCGCCGGATGCCCCGCGCCTCACGATGATGTGACGCGCGATTCCGCGGGATCTCCTGCAGGAGACCCCGCGGGCCTTACCCCCATCCCATACGAAGACATTGATCTCTCCGCGGACTGGCGGCAGATGCGGATTGACCACGACCTCACGCGCCGCGGCATCGCCCAATTCTCGCATGAAGCGCCACACAGGTTCGAATCCTGTCGCCTCCGGTAGATTGAGCGCCCGTTTGAGAGACCGGGCGCCATAGAAAATGAGCGTGGGGTGGACTAAATTAAATCTACAAATTTAAAATGCGACATTCAAGAATTTATAAAAATGCAAGGGTGTTGGATAAACTCATTGATTATTATCGAAACGCCCATCCAGGCAAGAAGTTACCGAGTAAAAAAGTTCTCGATATTTTGATGCCATTGCTATTTTCAGACGCACAGCATATTGGCAGAGGATATTTTAAGCACGCCTATTATGTTTCCTCATCAACGCGTGATCTTGTATTAAAGATTGGTAAATCGGAGAGCATTAGAGCCGACATAAAGGTATATAAGAGGTTACCTAAAACAGTCAGGAATCGATATTTTGCCAAGCTCTATTGGCATACAAGATATTGTCTTTTACAGAAATATGGGAAAAAGGCGATTGTGCCGAAACATATCGTTGACGGATTGAACCAGATCGGTCAACAGTACGGTATCTCAGATATAGGAATTTCAAATACAAAAAATATCCGAAAAATTGATGGACACTTTAAAATTATTGATGCCAATTTGAGGAAGAAAAAATGGTTAAGTTAAAAACAGAAAAAAGTAAGCTAGTAAAAAAATTTCACGAAAATCTTGCATGGACATCATTTAGCAATGCGCTTAATAGCAGACAAAAGGGACGAGGAATTTATATTCTTTACAAGCAAGGAAAAATCTATTATGTGGGGCTATCGAAAAGAAGCCTCCGCGGAAGAATACGACGACATGCGCTTAGAGATCGACACAAGGGAAAATGGGACACATTTTCCTTTTATCAAATCGGGAAAGTAAAATACATTAAAGATATTGAATCTCTCCTTTTACGAATAATTAGCCCAAAAGGTAATAAAATTGCAGGTAGATTTCAAAGAAAATATAATCTTGCAAAAACATAAAAATGCGGTGCGGATGGATTTCACTTTTTTCTTATAGCTGAGCGCCTGTTCGAGAGATCGGGACAGTTAAAATATTTACCCATGAACAATTCAAGAAACCCATCAATATCTCTACAACTTTCGCTGAGGTTTGCAAAAGAGTATCTAAAACAGCTTTGCGAAATGCGAAATAGATATAAGATGATGAGATTCAGGAATCAAAAGAGTTAACTATACTTCATCGTGCTTTATGGACAGCATTACTTGTAGAAGTGAGGAAATTATTTGAGGATTCTCGGTTCGATAACTATTCGCTAAGGAAAATTAATTTTTTTAAGCAAGAGCCGCATAAAAGCAAAATTGACCGTATCGTTGGCGACACGGTCATCCAAAAAATATTAGAAACAGCGTACACATTTACTACACACCTTAGTAAAGATAAAAATAGTGTATATTCAGTTGCTGAAATATGTAATTCAAAACTAGGGAAATTATTGGATGAATTACAAGAGCCCATTGGCGCCTTTGAAAAACTTTCTCCTAAAAATTAGTTCCCGACCGACCCCCATCAAATCGCACTCTGGAAAAGACCTCAAGAAAGCCTTATACTGCTTGCATAAGCAAGGTTCTAGACCGACTCACACCGAATGGGTATCCGCGCATGAGGATTGAATATGCGACAAAAATAAGCCGGCGAGTGAGGAACATGCGTATTGCGGTGTATGCTGACGGGCGCGTGGTACTCACGGTGCCGCGCGGCGTGTCGCGTGATACGGCACTGCGCTTTGCCGAAGGCAAAGCGCAGTGGATCGCCGCCAAGGCCGCATATTTCAAAAATCTTCCCAAGCCACTGGCGCCGCCGAGCAACCGGCGCGATTTTCTGCGGTACAAAGATTGCGCGCGGGAACTGGCACGCGAGCGCCTCATGTTTTTTGCCGCCGCATACGGGCTTTCTTTCCGCTCGGTTACGATCAGAAATCAGAAGACGCGATGGGGGAGCTGTTCAAAGAAAGGAAATATGAGTTTCAGTTATCGCGTTGCCCTCCTGCCACCGCGATATGCCGACTATATTATCGTTCACGAACTCTGCCACTTGAAAGAAATGAATCATTCGCGTAGATTTTGGGATTTGGTGGCGCGGACAGTGCCTGACCATAGAGACATCAGGAGGCGCTTGAAAGTTGTATAATAGCACATGCACGAAAGCACTCCTCCCCTGCTGATAGAACTTACGCGCAAACAATATGCCGCGCTGTTGAAAGCCGTATATCTCGGCAATTGGATTGCCAATGCGTACCGCGACGGCGGGCCGCTGGATCCTTTGGCGGAGGAATATGAGGAGATCTTGCACTTCGTATTCTCACAAGCCCCCCGCTTCGGTTTGGAAAAATATGCAAGCCGCGAGCCGGGAACGGGAGACGCGTATCATCCCACCCGCCTCTTTGAGGAGGGTACGGATGTGCGGAAGATTCTTGACGCCTACGACGACGTGATGTTTTGGGATGAACTGG
>VMFQ01000082.1 GCA_007376125.1 Parcubacteria group bacterium Gr01-1014_33
CTTGGCGTACTTTAGCCAAGTACGCCTGCGTCGTCCTTCCTCGGCTCGCTCGGAATTGCGGGGTTTCGCTACGAAAAAGAGTTTTCAGATGACCTCTATCTATCTCAAATGCGCACTGGGCGGTGGAAGGATTGAACTTCCGGCCTACTCGGTGTAAACGAGTCGCTCTGCCACTGAGCTAACCGCCCAGTGCGCATTTGAATTTCTTGGCGGAATCCCGCGAAACGCAAAAGCATTTTGCGTTTCGCCCCCTCGCTAAGCGCCCGCAAAAAAGCGGCGGCCATCCTTTAGCATTTGGAGATGGCCTCACCTTCTCTCTGCCGCTTTTCGCAATTCCTGCTGCATATCGGCAAGTTCCCGCTCGTCCTCCTCCATCTCTCGGCGGAGCTTCTGAATCTCGCTCTCTATCTGGCGCGCCCGCGCCTCCGACTGCTGGATGTCCTGCTGAAGATCCTGTTTCTTTTTTGCGATGTCTGCCTGAATTTTTTTGTGCGTCTCTTCTTTTTCGCGCAGCTCCTGCGCTCTTTGCGCCATCGCTCTTTTGAGGGCTTCCAGCGCCTGCTGTGATGGATTTTGCATAGATAAAAGGTTATATTGATAATCCTATGGGCGGTATAGGGATTGAACCTATGGCCTCGTCGATGTCAACGACGCGCTCTCCCACTGAGCTAACCGCCCCCTCGTTTTTCTTTTTATACTTTTACCCTCGTTTCTTCAAGCGCGCGCAGGGCATAATAGCAAATGGCTTCTGCAATGCCATACTCGTTCTTTTCCAATTCTTCGCGCGTGAACCATTTTATCTCGTCGCTCTTTTCATGATTGTTCGGTAGAATTACCTTATCCGTATTCGCTCGCGCGAAATAGGTAAGCGTGATGTGTTCGTGCGTGTCGCTGACGCGGTGACGGTTAAGGAATTGCGGCGGAATCAATTCGCGATAATCTTTCTCTTCTCTCTGAAATTGTCGACGGTCATCAGCAATCACCACATCCAATCCCACCTCTTCTTTCACTTCCCGCACCGCCGCCTGATTTGGATCTTCGTCCAATTCAATATGTCCGCCCACGCCAAGCCACATCTTGTATTTGTCGTGTTTTCGCAAGAGCACTTTGTCTTGATACACCACAAAAACCTCCGCAGTAAAATCAATCTTGTCGTGAATATGAGGCATGGTTTTGTCGTGAATTATCTTGACTCAATGATCAGGTAGGATAAGTCGTTCTAACGGATTATTGAGTCAAGATGATTAATCATTGTTTCAGTTGAGTCAATCCATTTTTTGACTGTCGTATAAGAGATACTTAGCGCTTGACCCCTGGATTTCTTTCCGTGAATGTCTAAATCAGCATCATGAACAATCCTATGGCGTTTCGAAAAGAGGTTGCGTAGTTGTATTTTAATATCTGTCTTTCGCCCTTTCTTTCTCTTTTTCGGTCTTCCTATATTCTTTTGCGGTTTTACATCTTTAATCTTACCTTGGTTAACCTTCTCCCATATTTCTTGTGGTTTGGCGCCCATCATTTTCATTCCTTCATCTAACCGCTCTATATTTTGAAAAGAGAAGTCTTCCAGATATTTCTGCAGATAAGTGATGAGTGTAGGTTTTCCTGAATTATACACAGCATCTATCGCTTCCCTTTGTCTAGGTAGTAGTTGACTATCCTTATTAAAAAGCTCCCTCGCTATCATTTTTTGTATGGGCTTTTTGACAGCATCGGGAAACCACTTTCTGTCAAGTGATTGATTTTTCTTACGTAAAATATAGATTATCTTTGAACGGAAATATGCATCCATCAAAGAAACTGCAAAGACCACAGCCGCTCTTAAATCATCAGCATCCCGTATTGTTTTATTTTCTTTTCCTTGCGAAAGGAATGCTTTGGATCGGGTGTGAGCGCTCTTAAAAATCGTTATGGGTGTGATTTCTTTTGGTTGAAGCATAAATTAACACTCAAACAAAAATTCCTTTGATAATTCCGTCTATCAGGCCGCGGACTTTAAAAAACTCTTGTCTGCTGTTTATTCTCAAATATGCCGTCCCATGCGGTAAAAGATTCTTCGGCCTCTTGCCGCGGCTTGCGGGACTCACGGCCACATACGCCTTTATTCTTTCTTCGGGAATCCCCGTAATTCCCCGCCAATACGTACACGCGTCAGCAAGGGATTGTTGCGGATAAATATGAATCTCAAGTCGCATCTTTTCTTTTTCAATCATGAGGACATCTTTGAGAAAAATCATAAAAAGCATCAACATTTGAGGATCCGAATTAGAAAAACCAATATAAGGATAGTTCTTACGGGCGGTATTGAAATTTTTGTATCCTTCAGCCCGATAGAGAGACGCTCCAATGAGCATAAGCTCCCTTTTGCTTATCAACCCAACCCGTTGTTCATGAGCTATTCTTATCGTCTCGTTCTCTTGATTGATCGCATCTGTCCTCCGCTTATTGGAAAGACCGAGAGCGACTGATCCATTACCTTGCTTTTCGGCCAGTATATCTTGCGCCTCTTGGGGCAATACCAGAGATTTGAACCAACTACTTTGGGTGGATTTTGCGATATTCAAAATGCGGCGTATCTCGCCGAAGCCGTTTCAAAAATCAATACCTTCGCGGATACAGCCGTTTGAGATAGAATCTGATCATAGCCAGAGAGAATAACGCGCGGTAGGAAAGGGTGGTC
>VMFQ01000026.1 GCA_007376125.1 Parcubacteria group bacterium Gr01-1014_33
TTCTTTTAATCTTTGCGAGGCGGAGCGGCCGAATGCGATCACTTCGGTTTGGATGCCGCGGCCCTGCAAGTACTCAACAAGCGGGACAAAATCGCCGTCGCCGGTAACCAGCACAATCGCGTTCATGAACGTATTAGACAATCGCACTGCGTCAACCGCCACGCCCACGTCCCAGTCCGCTTTTTTGGTGCCGTCCGGAAATATCTGCAAGTCTTTAATCTTGGTCTCAATGCCGCTTTTCACCAGCGCCTCAAGAAAGGGTTTCTCGTCTCCGGATTCCGTTTTGATCACATACCCGATTGCACGGACAAGTTCCCGGCCCGCAACTGCCGTTTTCAAAACCTCTTTGAAATTCACCCGCGCATTATAGAGATTCTTGGCGGAGTGGTACATGTTCTGCACATCCATCAAGACCGCGACACGCTGGGCTTTGTGTTTTATTACGCTCACGCTTTGTAGTACTCGCGAATATACAAATTTAAGATTAATATACGAATATACCAATGAGAAGAATTCTTATTCGTATATTTGCGTTTGATTCGTATATTAGCGATTACTCTTTATCTCTTCAGTCCCAATTTCTTCACCACGTTCGCATACTTTCTCGCATTTGTTTCTTTAAGGTAATCAAGAAATTTTTTTCTCCGCGCCACCATGCCTAAAAGCCCTCGGCGCGAGTGGTTATCCTTTGGGTGGGTTTTAAGGTGTTCGGTAAGGTGGCTGATTTCCCTGGTTAAAATTGCGACCTGCACCTCGCTTGATCCAGTATCTTTTTCGTGCACCTTGAATTTTTCTATTATTTTCACCTTTTCTTTTGGAGTCAGAGCCATGCTATAATAATAGCATAAGAGATAATTTTATGCAACCATTCCGCTTTCTCCCTCTCATAGGCGTTTTTTTATTGTGTTTTGCGTTCCCGGCGTATGCGGCGACAGCTCCCGGCGTCCCATTTACTTCCCAAGCGCCCTTTGGAAATTGGGCGCGTCCGTGGCAGGAATTTTGCGAAGAAGCGTCCGTGGTGATGGCGGCGCATTTTTTGTGGAACGCTCCTCTTTCTCCGAAGATCGCGGATGCCGAGATGCGGATTATAAAAAAATACGAGGAGCTCGTATTGGGAAAGTATGAAGACACTTCGGCAGAAGAGACTGCCTCCATTCTCAAAAATCTTTATGGTTTCAAGGGCGTGGAAGTGAAAACCGTGACTTCGCCGGAGGATATTAAAAAAGAGATTTCCTCGGGGCGCATTGTGATAGTTCCCGCGGCGGGGAGAATGCTCAAAAACCCCTACTTTAAATTGCCCGGACCGCTCTACCACATGCTTGTGGTATATGGATTTGATGATGAGTCGGGCGTTTTCATCACAAACGATCCCGGCACTTCCCGCGGCAAAGGATTTCGTTACCGCCAAACGCTTCTTCTCAACGCCATCCACGACTGGAACAACGGAGACGTGATGGAGGGGGAGAAAAAGATGATTGTGGTGGGGAGGGGTTAACCCCGTAATACAACTTTGGCTGTCCCGCCCTTTTGAGTGCTACCAAAAGGGCGGGACAAAATGAAGATCGCCGAAGTTGACCCCGTATAAAAGACCTACTGCATAATAACCTTTCTGCTGCAATTATGATACTCGCCTGCAAACAACTCAAACGCTTGCCAATGAATACGCCGTATTCACCTCCTCGCGCTTCATAGACTCGCACGAAAAATCATAATCTCGCTACGAAAATTATTACGCAGTAGGTCTAATCTCTTGAGAGCTATACGGGGTTGATATACGGGGTTGCAGATCAACGAATTTTGGCTATAATGTTAAATAAATGCGGGTATTGTATAATGGTAATACGCAACCCTTCCAAGGTTGAGCCGGGGGTTCGATTCCCCCTACCCGCTTTGAAATGAAAATGCCCATCAACAGGTGGGTATTTTCGTTTCAAAGCGCACGATAAGGGGGGAATCGAAGGGTATTCTCAAACGTGAATGTCTTCACGTTTGAGAAACCCGGGCTTTGGGGGAGCGCGAAGCCGCGAGTCTGACGAGCGTGTGAAGCGCGAGGGGAGAAGGATTCCCTCTATCCGCTCCGAGTCAAACTCGGTCAACGAGTTTGAGGAGGGAAGGTCTGACTTCCCTTTTATTTGAGCGAAGCTTGCCCAAGGGGCGGCCCGATTGGCGAAATCAAAATCCGCTTTGAAGCGGATTTTGATTTAACTCTTAGAAAAAGTTACTTTACTGCGTCTTTGAGCCGTTTTCCCGCCCGAAATTTAGGAGTAATGGTTTCTGCAATGTGTATCTTTTCTTTAGTACGGGGATTAATACCCATACGCGCGCTTCTTCTTTTCACCAGAAATACGCCAAACCCAGAGATGAGGACATCTTCTCCTTTTGAAAGAGTATTTATTATTGTTTCAAAAACAGCATCCACTCCCTCTTCCGCGGCTCTACGCGTACCGCCCATTTTTGCATGAACCGCATCTACAATCCCTATTTTATTCATGATGATTGAAATAAATAGATATTTTTGTATAGCCCAAAATGCGCGCGCGTTATTTCAATAATAAAACACCATATAGGAATTTGCAAGTTTTACCGAGCGGCTTCCTCTAGTGTGTGTTCTTCTAAAGTGTCCGCCCGGAAGGACTCGAACCTTCACGTCGTCCGCTTAAGAGTCCATTGCTGTTTTGCCTCTCGCAAAACCCCGGGATTGCTTTTTAGGATTCCGTCCAATTTCCTCAATTCTAAACTTTGCACAAACCCATTTTGAACGAAACTGACCCGCCCCGCCGCCGCTCGCTAACGCTCGCCACACCAAAGAAAAGTTTTGTTTGCGATTTTGACTTTGCGCGCCGTTTTTTTCTTCTAAAGGAAAGAGTTTTTCCGTATTGCGCCGCTCTGATGAGCGGGGCGGCGGGACTTCGTTTCGCGCTCGGGCGTGGCGGAATTCCCCCTGAACCCCCCTGCCGCGCCCTCGCGGGAGTCCAATCTTTCCGCCCGCAAAGCAGGTTTACCGTTTCATATTTTTAATGATCATTGTCACCATTAAAACTTAAGTTAAAATCTACAATCATCTTATTTTGAGTTTGACGTTCTATAATCTTCTTACCATCGTAACATACTTCTTTTATAGATTGCCTTTGATGGAAAATCTGGTTGCGAATATCATTGAATTTATTCGCTATTTTAAAAAATTCTTTTACACTCTTGAAAGAGCCATCTTTTTTACTGTTCTTCTCAATGACTTTTATTTTTTGTCCAAAGGTCAATTC
Organism: Parcubacteria group bacterium Gr01-1014_33; assembly: GCA_007376125.1. Lineage (GTDB taxonomy): Bacteria > Patescibacteriota > Minisyncoccia > Sungbacterales > HO2-52-23 > VMFQ01. The sequence continues at coordinate 3,261 of VMFQ01000026.1, forward strand.
ACTAAAAGTAATTTCCACAAAATTAATTACGGTTTGACGTTCTGATTCTCTTACCTTATTTGTTGTCGCAGTAAACGCTATCTCCTTCAAATCCAATTCGATTTTATATATCAGCCAAAAAACTGCATCAGCTGCATCTTTTTCTTTTTTAGAAAAACCTAATTTTTCAGCAATATACTCGGATAAATTAGGGATGTCTTCAACGATTTTCTCGAATCTCTTTTCCATTTTCATATTGTGATCTTGTCTCTACAACCTGTCAATATTGAGAAATAATATTTTCTTCAGCCACTTCATAAAAACTATTCTTTATAATAAGTCATGGGGCCGAAAAATTTTAAGACTTCATCATATACCTTTTGTTTTTTTAGCTCATAATCTTCGTTTATTATTTTTTTAAAATTCACAAGAGCGCCAGGTTGTGCTTCTTTTAAGATTTTATAAGCAGAGAGCGCAGACGAAATCATTGCCTGTATATCATTTTTAAATGGCACATTTGGCAAAATAGTTGACTCTAGTTTACTAATAACATTTTCTAGAATCATTTTTCTTTCGGCTGATTCTGCCTTTCCCTCGTCATCTATGTTCTTTAGAATTTCATCTAATGCTTTCCAATAAAGCTCGTCAATTTTTGAATCTGATTCATAAACAAGCTTTTCGTGCTCGTGTAAGAATCTACCTACTTCCTTAAAGAATAGGCGTTTTGATGGATCGGAAGGTCCATACTGACGCATAACATTACCCTTTTTAAGGTCGGCGAGTAATGACTTCGCAGTGTTTATTGGTATTGCTAATTTTAAAGTTTCTCCAATAGCTACCCCCTCAACAGCATTACCAAGGGTTGCAGAGTTAATACCTATAACCTGACCAGATCTATCAAAAAGAGGACCGCCACTGTTACCTGGATGTATTTCTGCCGAAATTTCAAAATAAGTTTTTTCAGATCTTTTCAGAGTGCGGGACAGGGTGCCTTCTTTGAAACTCACGTCTCCTTCAAGACCAAAAGGATAGCCCATAACAAAAACTTCGTCGCCTTGCTTTAATAAATTCGAATCACCAAGCTGCAGGGTGGGCAAAGAATTTTCACTAATCTGAATAAGTGCTACGTCGATAAATTCATCTATTCCCAATATTCTCCCATTTAATATATGACCATCAGATAAATGGACTTTTATTTTCGTAGTACCACTAACCACATGGGCATTTGTTAAAATGACACCTCCAGATTCAATAATCATTCCACTACCAGCTCCATCCTCAGTTCTTATATAGACAATGGCGGGTTTAGCCCTTTCAATTATTTGAGCATTTGTTAAGACGCCAGAATTGCTTTTCTGGGATTGAGAAGTGGATTTTGATTGTGTCTGTTGCTGCCTTAGTTCTTCTACTTCTTGTTTTAATTTTTCAAGCTCTGAAAATTCAGTGGTGGCTGTCGCTGGTTCGTTTTGCACAATTACCTCTTCTTGTGAACTTTTCATTTGACGGCTCTGATATTTTTTAACTCCAAAATATCCCGCTCCTCCCAAAACTAAAACGCCCGCAATAATTGCGACAAGAAGTGGTATTTGAATAAATCCTTTTTGGTTTTTCATTTTGCGGAGGTCTTATCGTGTCCGCCCACCAGGCTTCGAACCTGGAACCTTGTCCTTAAGAGGGACCTGCTCTGCCAATTGAGCTATGGGCGGATGCTTTCAAGGAGTCCATGCTTATCATAATATCTCTTATTTCTGTAAGTCAATTTTACTTTTTTGATATCAATATCTATTTGTCGCTGCTCTCGTTTAGTTTTATATTCATTTCTTTTAACATAACAATGTCCAAAGATTTTAGGTCGCCCACTCTTCGTTTTATCAAAGTGGACTTCTGCTAATCTATTGTTTATTAATGCCCAGCACCAGTGGTACATATTAGGTATTATCTAACTTTCATAACATCATCTACACATATTCGTCCCCGGAGGGATTCGAACCCCCAACAGCAGCTTCGAAGGCTGATGTGATATCCATTTCACCACGGGGACAAGATTTCTTACTACAAAGTAACATTTTTTATTAAGGATTTCAAGATGACAGTAAAAAAATTCGCCGTGAAGGGCGAATCAATGGTTCTGCTTCTCAAACATCTTAAAATCTCGAAATGTCGGAAAATCTATTTTTCTTGTGTTTCTCGGCCTTTTCCGGACTCCCATCGGGATATAGAAACGTATTGTATCTCCTTTGTAATTTTTATACGCGTGTTTCACCTTGGTTATGGGAACGGAGAAAACGCGTAACTGGCGATCGGGCGTCTCAACGTAAAATATAATTGCCTGAAATCGATACATATTCTCTCGCAGGAGAGCGGCTCGCGAGTACGCGCACGATCCGTACCAATATATATTTTTCATATATACCACACGGCAATGCATTTCATCTACCCAAAGTTCGTCGGTTCTAAACTTTACATGCTTCCCATTAATGTCTATTATGGGGACTTGCTCAAAGTTATATCCCGCGGCTTTTGCGTGTTTCGCAAGGATGTAAAGGCGTGTATCTTTGGGAAATCTTTTCGCCAAGCGGCTCCATCGTATTTGTGAAATACGACGCTGACGCTCATTTCCGGTAACTCGGTTATGCGTAATCTCGATGAAATAAGAATTATATACCGCGCTTACCGTAGCTCTTGTCGTGCTTATTCGTTTCGCAATTTCGGCAAAAAGGAGTTGAGAAAGAAAATAGCGGCGCCATCGGGAAAATTTTATCTTCAAAACAGAGCGATTCTGATGTTTATTAAATTTAGTGCGCGTTTTTACTGCGCGGGGATCTCTTGCGGGCAGCATCTTAATACTTTCCATTTTTTCTCCTTTGCGTACGCAACAGTAGTAATGTAAATGAGCCGACTTTATCTTATTTAGCATCACAAAGATTTATTTGTCAAATCGTCTTAATTCATTTATACTGCGTTCATGAATATGGATAAAATTCAAATTTCGCAGGAAATCCTTGTGGCTGTTGCAAAACTCCAATCAGTCGGATACGAAGCATACCCCGTGGGTGGATGCGTACGCGATTTGCTTTTAGGCAAAACGCCCAAAGATTGGGATGTTACGACTTCCGCAAAACCGGAGGAGATTATGGAACTTTTTCCGGAGAGTTTTTATGAAAATAAGTTTTTGACGGTTACGATGAAAACGGGATCCGAGGACCCTGCGCTAAAAGAAATTGAGATTACCACGTTCCGCGAAGAAGGAAAATATACGGACAAACGCCATCCGGACGAGGTGCGATTTGCGCGTACGCTTGAAGAAGATTTGTCGCGCAGGGATTTTACGATAAATGCGATGGCACTCTGGACTTCGGAATCTGGACTTCGGAATCTGGATTCCAGCATCGAGCATCCAGTATCCGGAGTGATTGATCCATTTGCCGGACAAGAGGATTTGAAAAAGAAATTGATTCGCGCGGTGGGTAATCCGGAAAACCGATTTGAGGAAGACGCGCTTCGCATGATGCGGGCAATACGGCTTGCCGCAGAACTTGATTTTACGATTGAAGAGAAAACCCGCGAGGCAATCAAAAAGCTAGCGGGGACACTGGAATTTATTGCAAAAGAACGGATTCGGGACGAACTTAATAAAATTCTTTTGACGCCGCATGCAAAAGAAGGGATTGAACTTTTACATAAACTCGGGCTTTTGAGACATACCATTCCCGAACTGGAGGAAGGAATCGGAATGGAAAACCGTCCGCGGATTTTCACGATATGGGAACACAACTTAAAAGCGCTTGAATACGGAGCAAAAACAAAATTTCCTCTGGACGTGCGGCTTGCCGCGCTCTTGCATGACGTGGGAAAAGCGCGCACAAAAGGGCCAATGAAAAATAACGAGTGGACGTTTTACGGACATGATGTGGTGGGCGGCAGGATGGCCGCGGAGATTTTAGAACGGCTCCATTATCCGCGTCATATTGTTGAAAAAATTTCTACGCTCATCCGCTGGCATCTTTTTAAGTACGAATCCGAAGAAGGAACCACTGATTCCTCAATTCGGCGACTGATCCGGCGTGTCGGAGCGGAGAACATGGACGATCTGGTGAAATTGCGAATATGCGATCGGATGGGTATGGGAGTTCCCAAAGCGCTCCCCTATCGTCTGCGTCATTTCCAGTTCCGCGTGGAGAAGATTTTGCGCGAGGAAGAGGCGCCCACTCCCAAGATGTTGAAAGTAAACGGCGAAGATGTTATGAATATCTTACAGATTCCGCCCGGACATAAGGTGGGATACGTTTTGGAAGTGCTCTTGCAGGAAGTGATTGACGAACCCGCGCGCAATACGCGGGAGAATTTAGAAGCGAGAATTAAGGAATTGGGAAAATTATCGGATGAAGAGTTGATTAAAATCGCGGAAGCGGCGGAGTCAAAAGTAGAGATGACGGAAGATCAACGAATTTCAGGGATAAAGGGAAAATATTATGTGAAATAACGAGATATTTATCGGAGCGTAGCGTAGTAGCCTAACGCGCCGCGTTCGGGTCGCGGAGATCGCCGGTGCGAATCCGGCCGCTCCGAATTTTTTAAAAGACTTTATGACGCTTATTAAGGTATTATGTAAGGCGTGTGCCTCGCCTATTTATCGTGATAGAGGGAGAATTAACGAGAATATAAAACTTGGGCATAATTTTTATTGTTCACGGAAATGTGAGTTTAAGTACAAGACAAAAAGGCGTATTTTAGAATGTGATAATCATGGCTGCCTGAAAAAGTTTTCAAGACAGCCTAATGATATCCTCGCGTATAATTATTGTTCCCGTTCATGTGCCGCAACAGTAAACAACCACAAATTCCCTAAATGGAAAGTGCCCCCTCGGAAATGTGCAAGTAATGAGTGTGGGAATCTTGTGAGCGGAGGGCTTAAATATTGTTCTGAAAAATGTCGTGAAGGAGTGAGGTGCAGATTTACCGAAAAAGGACTTATAGAAACTATCCAGAAAATTGCGCATACTCTTGGAAGAACTCCAGCGAAACGCGAAGCAACAAAGATTGCTCGTGCGTGTGTCTATTATTTTGGCGCATGGAACACCGCCATTACTCAAGCGGGACTCAATCCAAATCGTTCTCATAGCCAGCGGATGTATAAAAGGGTAATGACAAAAGCAAAAGATGGGCACCCATGCGATTCAATTTCAGAAGCGATTGTTGATAATTGGCTGACGGATCATGCTATTGACCACATAAAAGATTTTCCTTATCCTACCACTCACCACAAAGCTGATTGGAGTGTGGGAGATATATTTATTGAATACTTCGGACTTGCGAAAGATAGCCCTCGCTATGACCGCGCAGTGGCAGTAAAGAGAAATTTTTGCCAGAAACATAATATCCCGCTTATTGAAATTTATCCCGGCGATATCTATCCGAAAGTTGCACTCGAAGATAAATTAAGGAGTATTCTTGTGACATAATAAAAAAGAAGGTAAAAGTATGAAGTTATTTATCTGGGATTTTCATGGGACGCTTGAGAAAGGAAATGAGCATGCGGTGCGTGAAATAACCAACCGGGTGCTGGAAGAAAAGGGATATAACCGGAGTATTGATGAAAAAACAAATCATCACTTATACGGAAAAAAGTGGTATGAATATTTCGTGCATGTCCTGCCTGAAGAATCGGAAGAAACGCATCTCCAGTTGCAAGAACGCTGTATTGCGTTTCAGGTAGAACATCCGGATATTGTCCCCCGCCATATCAGACCGAACGATCATGCGAAAGAGACGCTTGCCGAAATACGAAAAAAGCACGATCAGATTATTATTTCTCACACTCCGCAAAAGTGGCTTGATATGTTTATCCGAGTAACGGGCTTGATGGAGTTTTTTCCTGCGGGGAAATGTTTTGGGATAGATGCCCACCAACCGAATTTTACCAGATCAAAGGAAGAAATTGCCGAAGAGTATCTTGCCGATAAAGAATTTGAGAAAATTATCGTGATTGGCGATTCTCCGCATGACATGATCCCGCTGGAAAATTGCGCGAGGTACTTGTACGCGCACGAGGATAAGCCCTTCAAGGAGTGCGATGCCGACTATCGGATCCGCGACCTTCGGGAGATTCTGCGGGAAGTGTGATAACTGTATTTGTGTCCATTGCTTTTTTATCCAAAAGAAGTAGAATTCTTCTATGACTATCAAAGCGCTTACAGGTGCAATAAAGAGCCGAAAGCCGGCGGTAATCCGTGAGGATGGCGCGCCGCGTTTTGTGATTCTTGACTGGGAAACGTATAAAGGATGGGAGGAGGCGCGAGAAGATATGGAGGATCGTATCCGATTTGAAATTGCCGAGCGAGAATCGCGCGGGAGAAAACGTTACACACTCGGAGAAATTAAGAAAAAATACGGGTTATCATAACATGTTTCGCGTTGTCTTTAATTCTCATGGAGAAAGAGCGTTTGGTAGAGCTCCTCGTCAGGTGCAGGAGGTGATTGCAAAAGAACTATCAAACCTTGCGGCAGATGCTCAATGGTATTACCGAGCTAAGAAACTCGGCGGGAGTGAAAATCGCTATCGCCTCCGCATTGGTCGGTGGCGCGTTTTATTTTTCCTCCGCGGCAAAGAGATTGAAGTTGTTGATATTTTTATGAAAAAGGGGCGGGAGGATTACCGGCGGCGGAACACATAGGCGCATCGTACGCGCAATAGTATGCATCGCGAGATTGAAGCAAAAATCCTTGATATTGATCCGGAAAAAGTGCAGGAAAAACTGCGCGCTCTTGGCGCGGCGCTTGAAGAAGAACTGGATTTGGAGCAGGTTGTCTGGTGGGCGGGAGATCGGGCGCGATCAAGCATACGAGTGCGCCGTTCGTCAGATGGGATAGTGCGCATAATCATGAAGCGGGACGCCTCCGAAGGGCTTGGGTATCACGAGTGGGAATGCGATGTTTCGGATTATGAGACCGCGATAGCGATTGTAGACGCACTTGTTTCTGTTCCTGATCTTCGCATTGAATTTTCCCACCATCGTCAGGATTGGCGTCTTGACGGCGCGCTTATCAACATTGACTGGTTTCCAAAAATTGCGCCGCTCGTAGAGATTGAAGCTGAAAGCGAAGAAAAAATCCGGTCTCTTGCCGAGAAACTTGGGTTTAACCCGTCCTTATTAGTAAATAAAGGCGTGGTCTCTCTCCTTTATGAGGCGCTTGGACTAAAGAAGGGAGACAGAGTAAAGATATGAGAGGGAGAAGTATATCCTGTTTGATTATAAAAAAATGGCTCCAGTTTCCTGTAGTCCATTTTAGTTAGGATTTTGTACGTTTTTCTCTCTCGCGTTTCCGGTAGGCAATGAAATTTTTAATAAAAGAAGAACTAAACCCTGTTGGCTCTTCATTGAAGTAGTAGAGCCGTATTGGAAATGGATTTTCGGCGATCTCTTCTATTTCTGCCGTATCTTCCGGGAAGGCGTCTTTAAGGGGGAGATATAGTCCGCGCTCTTTTTCTACCACAAAATGAGTAGCGGGCTTTACATCTTTTCCCATGTTTTCAATAATAGTTACCACTCGTCCCCCTTGCACGAGTTCTGTTTCTCGCTGATATGCG
>VMFQ01000083.1 GCA_007376125.1 Parcubacteria group bacterium Gr01-1014_33
ATACATGCGCCGAATTTTTCCAACGAACTTTTCTTTGCAGAGTCTGAAGGGCGGATTCTTGCCGCGGCGCTGATTAATTTTTACCATGCCCAAAAGGGAGAAAGCGCGGCAACCTATCTTCACGGCGCATCCTCGCATGAGCATAGAGAAATGATGGCGCCCCATCTTCTCCATTGGCGTATCATTCAAGAAGCAAAAAAGCGGGGATGCGGGACGTATGACTTCTGGGGCATTGATGAAAAAAAATGGCCGGGCGTTACGCGGTTCAAAATTGGGTTCGGAGGGGATATACTAGAGTATCCGGAATCGGTGGATGTGGTGTATAAGCGGGGACTCTATCGGTTATACCGATTTTTTAGGAAGATGATAAGATAAATTCAAATTTCCATGGAATCATTCACCCAACTTCTTAAAAGAATTATTCCTGTAAAGTCTCTTTCTTTACTTACGCCGCCCTATCATTTCCTTCTCGCGTTTCTTGCCGCGCTGTGGTATTGGTTTCCCTCGCGGGGGCTTGTGGTGATCGGCGTTACCGGCACAAAAGGAAAAACCACCACGGTGGAACTTATCCGTGCGGTGCTCGCGGCCGAGGGATGCCGCGTCGCATCCTCGTCTTCGCTTTCGTTCAAGATTGGGGAACGCGAAACAACAAATGAGATGAAGATGACAATGCCCGGAAGGTTTTTTATCCAGCGATTTTTATACGATGCCGTGCGCGCCGGGTGCACTCATGCGGTGATTGAAGTTACTTCGCAAGGAATCATTCAATTCAGGCATCGTTTTATCCGGTTCTCTATGGCGGTTATGACCAATGTCCATCCGGAACATATTGAAGCGCACGGGAATTTTGAAAATTATATCCGCGCGAAACTTGATCTTTTCTGGCGGCTTCCCAAAGAGGGAATTGCGGTGATAAACGGCGATGATCCGCATCGGGACAGGTTTTTAGCCGCGACTTGGGCGCACAAGGCGATCTATACAAAAAAGAGCATCACGAGTAATGGCAACGTATGGCTGATTGAAAATGAACAAGCGGATGAAGACGGGATCGGGTTTGACATTGTCTCTTTGCGGGGGCAATACCGCGGCCATAGCGTCCCACTCCACTCCGCGCTTTACGGAGAATTTAATTTCTATAACATCCTTGCCGCATGCGCCGCGGGAATAAGCCGGCATGGCACGCTTGAAAAAATCGCTTCCGGCGTGGAGGCAGTGTGCGCGATTCCCGGGCGCATGGAGAGGGTGTTGAAGGATCCGTTTCAAGTGGTGGTGGATTATGCGCATACGCCCGATTCGCTCAAGGCGGTCTACGCGCTTTTGAAAAAACCGCATGCGCGCCTTATCTGTGTGCTGGGTTCCACGGGTGGCGGGAGAGACAAATGGAAACGCCCGATATTTGCGGGTATAGCCGAAGAGTTTTGCAATGAAATACTCCTTACCAATGAAGATCCGTATGACGAAGACCCTCAAGAAATCATAGACGGGATAGTTACCGGATTTTCCGCGCACGCGCGCGCCGCGCCGAAAAATGTCCGTACGATCATAGACAGGCGCGAGGCAATTCGCACTGCGTTGCGGCTTGCGAGAAAAGGCGATACGGTTATTATAACGGGGAAGGGCGCGGAGCCGTGGATTATGGGAGCGGAAGGCGCAAAAATTCCTTGGGACGAGCGGAAATGCGCGGAGGAGGAACTCGCGAAAATGCAACAGGAGAAAACGGCTTCATTGAAGCGCGGAAGGAAAAGGAGAAAGGAGCAAGTGTATCCGCGAGAAACATAAATTTTCCGTATGCAACAACAAAAAGCGAATTCTTTTGAAATTATCGCGCGCGATGCGCGGGTTGAAATGAAATGCTGGGGCGAAACCCTGCAGGAGCTTTTTTTGAACGCGGTAAAGGGGATGGCGTATTACATAAAGCCGAGCGCGTTCGCTCAAGTGGAACGCAGAAAAAAGATAGCGGAGAAAATCTTTGTGGAAGCGGTAGATATTAACTCGCTTCTCATTGAATTTCTTTCGGAAGTTATCGCGCGCGCTGATATTCGCAGTGTGGTGTTTACCGAGGCGGTGTTTGAGCGGTTTGGGGAAAACTTTCTTGAAGGAGAAATAACCGGCATTGAAGCGGGGGAATACGACAAAACGGTCGGAGGAGTGTCGTACGAAGACGTGGAGATAAAAAAAGACCCCAAAACCGAACGGTTTGAGGCTGTAGTTTCTTTTCTCTAAAAGATCAAGTTATTTTTAAATCTTGCGTGAAGCGTCCGGGGGGTGCATGAGAATAGTTTTTACTATGTCCATAAACATATAATAAGAGCGAAGGACATCAAGATAGGACTGGTCTCTTATGTGTACTTGTGTCCAGCATCCGGGACTTTTCGTCAGCATATAAAAGGAAAAGGTAACGTCGCTATATTTTGTTTCAGCGACAAGTCCTCCTTGGTTTAGTACAATTCGGAAAGTGCGTCTGGAGGATCGATAGATCTCCTCTCTCGTACTGTCGAAATATCTCAGAAATTTAGAAAGTCGTGTTTCTACAGTAATAATTTT
>VMFQ01000027.1 GCA_007376125.1 Parcubacteria group bacterium Gr01-1014_33
CAAAAACTTTTCGGTAAGTTCGAACCGATTATTCGCTTTTTGCTCAAAAGCCGATAATTTCTCTTTGAGAAGCTGTTTTTGATTGACCAACGCACTTTTTGTGTCTCGATATTCCTCTAGTGAAAGTGCGTTCTCTAAATAAGCGGTCATCAGCTTCTCAATCTTGGAATCTAAGAGAGAAATATCGGCTTTTGTTGAATCCGCAAAAAGCGTAGACGATTGGGCTTCCACCAATTTATCTTTTTCATTTTCCGCCAACATCCATTTAGCCCAATCGTCTGGCAAAGAAACTTTTTTGATTTCCTCTTTTATTTAAGAAGTGATGGCGTCCTCTCTCGCATACTTCTGCAAACAAGGATTTTTCCGTTTGGTACAGCGCAGATAGTTATGACCTTTTTGCGTTTCGGTGGTAATAAAACAGCCACATTCTCCACAACGGAAAAATCCTCTAAAAATGTAAGGTTTGAGTTTCGGCGATTTCGGTTTGCTCTTGTTCGCCATCACTTCCTGGCATAAATCAAAAAGTTTCTTTGTGATAATCGGTTCATGCGTTCCGTCATACAATTCGTCGTTATATTCAATCATTCCATAATAGATTTTATTTTTGGGGACTCAACCTGAAATCTCCTATGCAATTCATGCTTACTAGAGGTCATCTTAAAATTAGTTTTTTCGCGTATCTTGTCATTCCCGCGAAAGCGGGAATCCAGCAAATAAGCCACACACTGGATTCCCGATCAGGTCGGGAATGACAGAAACATGGGGTTGCGGAGTTTTGTAATTCAAAGTAAAATATATTAGGAGGTAGAAAATGAGAGCAAATAGAAGGAGCAACAGATGAAATCCATTCTTAACTGGATCATGGTAACTGACGCAGAAACGTTAATAACTTATTACATCATCATTTTTGTTCTTTCGGTCGCCTTTTTGTCGCCTTTACTTGATTTGATTGAAAAATTAATCGGAGCAATACGCAAGATTCTCTAATTCTTTCCATTGCGTTTTAATTTGCCTCCAACACCACAAAGTCTCCCGGCGCTTTTGCGTGAAGCTCCGGGAATTTTTTTTGGTACGCTTGGATAAGTGGCCGGTCCTGCCCATTCATAAACACGATAACCATTTTCTGTCCGGGATCTATTGAGGATACGTCCCGATATCGGGACTTATCCTCAATATTATTTGCGGTGAGATAAAGTGTGTTTTTCTCTTTTTGCTGTTTGTCCAGAAACGTGTCGGTTATAAACATCACGGTTTGCGCGGGCATGGGGATCCCGCGGACATCCGTTCCCGAGGCATTGACCACCACGATTTTTTTTGTCTCGGTCGGGAGAGTATTAAGATATTGCCCTATATGGAGGAAATCAGTCGCAAATGCATAATAAGTTTCAGGTTTTTGCGCCCAGTTTTGAAAATATCTTTCATACGTCGCAAGCGGGACAAAAAGGAACGCGACTATAAAAAGAAAAAGAAACTCACGCTGGATGCGGGTAATTTTCCCAATAAGCTCGGGCGCTTTTGCTTTTGCGCGTTCAAGGAGCACAATAACAAACGAGGCAAAAGAATATGCCCCAAACCCGGCAAGAATCATTACCGGCGGGATCATGCCGATTGAACGAAGCGCGTGCGGAAGACCTTCGCGCGTGAGGGTGGCGGGGAGAGACATGAAGATGAGCCACGCTATAAGCGTAAGAACGCTGGAATTACGAATTACGAATCCCGAATTACGATTCTCTCCCTCTTTATCGTACTTCGTAATTCGTGCTTCGTAATTCGGAACTCTCGTTCTACGATAAATATCCGTAAACAAAGAAAAAATTCCGATAAGAAAGAATCCGGCAACTAAAGGATGCAGTTCCGCCTGGCATGCATAATTGTGTCGCCAATTACAATCGCCGCGGTAAAAAAACATTCCGATTGTTTTAAGGTTTGAGAGCGCGAATTCTTTTATCGGCGATTCTGCGGAAAAAACAGAAACCTGTCCGCTTCTTCCGAGAAAATCTTGTGAATGAGTAAGAAAGTAGTATCCGATGGGGAGAGCAACCACGAAGGCAATGAAAAGTAATAGCGCGATAGCACAAGGCATACAGGAAGCCGGAGGTTTTGCGCGAGCGTTATTAGTATCATTCGCGTTGTTCGCGTGTGTTCGTATGTTGGCGTTACGTCTCCATTTCCACAGATACCAAAGTATCGGTGCCGCCAACACAAACGGCATAAACCGAAATGCAATATAGGTATGAAATCCCAGCCCGATAAAAATACCCGCCAAGATAAGATTTCCCGTTGCACCTAAACTTAGTTTACTAAACTTAGTTTGGTAAACTAAGTTTACTTGACGGGCAGTACGAAGTCCTCGCAGGAGAAAGTAAAGCCCGAACGAGCAAAAAAACGGGACCATGATCGCGCGAAACCCGATGCGAGAGAAATTCAAGTGCCAGTAGCTCGTGGCAATGAAAAATGAAGAGAGAAGGGCAATAATACTGGAATCATGAATCATGAATTTTGAATTATGAATAGGGGAATCTTTAATTTCTTTCTCTTGATTCCTGACTCTTGATTCCTGATTCTTCTTTCGAAAGAGTTCTTTTGTCACCAAATAAATCCCAAGTATAGTGAGCGTTCCAAAAAACGCGCTTACTATCCGCAATGCCCACGGAACATTGCCGAACGCCGCAACCGAAAGCGCCTGGATATTGATAAAAAGCCCTTCTCGGCCGTTGTTTTCAGGATAGAAAATTTTCCAGTTCCCTGTATGAAGCGTCTCAAGCGCATTATTTCCATTCATTGCCTCGTCCGGATAGAGCCCCAAAGGCGTTTCTTTGATATCGTAGAAACGCAAAAACGCGCCAAGGGCGAGAATGAGGAAGAGGAGGATAGGTTGTAGGTTGTAGGTAGTAGGTGGTAGGGAAGAAGAGGATGGTTCCATAATGTAAGTATATAATTTTTGAGGAGATTGAGATATATTGACTTTTTATAGTTTTTGATGTATAGTAAAAAGCAGAAAGGAGGTGATAAAATGAAAATAAATGAAGCCCTTACAATAATTATTTTAGGAGGGCTTGTGCTCGGCGTTGTGTATTTTAGTCACAACACCGGGTACGAAAAAGGGTTGGCCCAGGCCGAGACGGAAGCCAAGGCCTGGGCGGCCTCCTGGGAGTGTCTTCGGGATTTGGCGCGCGACAAGACGCGTGTCGCGGAACCGAATCCCGAAGCGGCCCGGTGGTTGAAGGAGAACCACTGGGTCGCATTAAAGGAGGGACCCAGCCAGTACGGCATCCAAGAGCCTGCTGGCTGGGTCGAGCTCTCGCAGCGGCGACTCGGCGAGCTCCCTATTTTTCGCCGCTGTCAGTAAGAAGCGGCGAAAGAAAGGAGGTGGTAAAACAGAAGCCCATGACTTTTCAGTCTGGGCTTCTTAACAATACATAAAACGCATATTCCTTTAACTTTGCTCGGGAAATAATTATAGGACTTTCGCGTTTGATGTCATTCCCGACTTGATCGGGAATCCAGAATACTTTAAATGGCCTCCATACTGGATTCCCGCTTTCGCGGGAATGACAAATGCTTGTGATCCTCATCAAACCCGTAAGTTTTGAATTCACTAGTATTTTGCAAAAATTTTTATTTTGAGTATACTATAAATACATACGCGGCGCGGAGACGTTTTTTTACTTCACGAACGAATCCGCAGGAGCGAAATGCATATCGCTTTTTTTTGTTGTCGCGGCACGTTGTATCATGATTTTACTGTATTGCGGCGAGATAACGCAACAATCCTGCAACGCGTTATGCGCTCAAAGTTGCTTCGTATGATATTCTAATATTCTCAAGAATATTAGAATATCATTGATAGGAGCAGAATGGCGATGTGGGAAGGAGATGTGGGAAGAAGAAATAAAGAAACGCGTAAGTCATCATTATAACAAAATTCACTATGGCGCATGAACTTGAGATTGAAGAGGAATACGCGGGAGGAGAGCCGGAGGCGATTGGTATTGATGAGTCCAATCGCTGGATAGAGAGAATTTTCAAAGCGTTTCCAGCGTTTCGGGAACGGAATTTTTCTTTGTATTTTTGGGGGCAATTTGTTTCGCTTATCGGGACGTGGCTACAAACCGTGGCGCAAGGGTGGCTCGTGCTTGAGATAACTCATTCTGCGTATTGGGTGGGAGTGGTATCCGCGCTCGGGTCTTTGCCCATACTTTTTTTCGCGCTTTTCGGCGGGGTGATCGTGGATCGTTTTTCGCGGAAAAAAATCCTTTACGTTACACAAATCCTCTCGCTGATTTTCGCGCTTGTGTTAGGGCTTCTCGCGCTTTTTGGCCATGCGACTCTTTTCGCGATTTCCGTGCTCGCGTTTCTCTTGGGCGCGGTAAACGCGCTTGACGTGCCGGCGCGGCATGCATTCATTGCCGAGATGATGGGCAAAAAAAATCTTGCCTCGGCAATCGCGCTCCATTCCGCCGCGTTTAACGGATCGCGGATTATCGGACCCGCAATCGCGGGGATCCTTATCGCGCTCATTGGCACGGGCGGGACGTTTCTTGTGAATGCGCTAAGTTTTATCGCGGTTATTGTTTCGCTCGCGCTGATTGACGTTTCAGTGCGCCGGCGCGCAAGCGCGCATCCCCATCCCATCGCCGCAATCCGCGAAGGGCTTTCGTACGCGTTTTCGCGGGCAATGATACGGATGTTTTTAATCGGCGCCGGAGTTGTCTCCATTTTTGGATGGTCATACCTTTCCATATTGCCGGTGGTAACCGAACAGGTTTTTCACAAGCGCGCCGCGGAGCTCGGGTATCTGCACACTGCCGCGGGCATTGGCGCGGTTACGAGCGTTATCGTGATCTCGATTTTTATGCGCCGTTTCGGACCGCGGCCTTTTGTAATCGGCGGAACATTTCTTCTCGGCGCCGGGCTTTTAGGGCTTTCGTACGCGCCGACGCTTCCTTGGGGACTTGCCGCCATGTTTGTTACCGGATTTTCGTTGATTCTTGCGTTTTCGGTCATAAATAGCACCATCCAGAGCCATATTGAGGATACGGTGCGCGGCCGCGTAATGAGCATTTATGTGCTTATGTGGCGGGGGACTGCGCCGATCGGAAGTTTTCTCATGGGATATATGGCGGAGCATTTCGGAGCCGGTTGGGCGATTCGCGCCGGATCTCTTGTAGTGCTTGTCGCCGCATGTGCATTTTTTTATTGTCGCGCTATTATTCCTTTGCGCCCGCATCCGAATCAGTAATTTGTACGATAATTTTCCGCATCCCTTTAATCTCCGCGCGATGCGTGCCAATAATATTACGTTAGATTCTGGAATCAAAGTTATTCTCAATTCCACCTATTCTAATGTTCTTAAGAATATTGGAATAGAGGACATAGACATCTATGCATCTGGTGGGTATACTATCGGTATGACAAAAAAGACTGATAGAGCAAGATACTATCGACTTCAACGATTGGTGCGCGGGTTTTCAAATCATCGCCGCATTGAAATTCTGGAGCTTTTGAGCGGGAAACCCGAACTTTCTGTGCGAGAGGTGTCGGAAGAGCTGGACATCAACTTCAAAACCGCATCTGAACATATTCGCCGCCTCGCAATCGTGGGACTTGTGCACAAGCGTGCTGAAAATACCAATGTTCGTCACAAGCTTACTGTTGTGGGCATTGTAATTCTTAAGTTCTTGAGAACATTAGAATAATTATAACCCAATCAAAACTATTATGTCCTATCCGTCCAGACACGATGTGCATTGCGCCATGGTGCTCCTCAAAAAAATCCCAAATGGAAAAGTGGCGACATATAAAGAACTTGCCCGCGTATGCGACACATCCCCTCGTGCAATCGGGCGGATTATGGCCGGAAACAAAGATCCGGTGGATTTTCCGTGCTATAAAGTCGTGGCGTCTTCCGGGGAACTTTGCGGCTATAGCGGCCCTGGTGGAATTAAAAGAAAACGTGAACTCCTCGCAAAAGACGAGGTGCTTTTTGAAAAGAACGGTCGCGTGGACAAAAAAAGTTTTTACACGTTCGGTTGAAATAGCATATTGAAGTGAGACTTCAATATGATAAGATTACCCATATTCAATATAAGATGAAAATTTCCGTCAAAGTAAAACCGAACGCAAGAGAGAAAAAAGTGGAGCAATCAGGCGCCAATTCATTTCGCGTCTCGGTGCGCGCGGTCTCAAAAGAGGGGAAAGCAAATCAGGAGGTAATTGAGCTGATGTCCGAATACTTTGATATTCCGCGTTCTCGCGTTCGCATCATAAGAGGATACGCCGCAAAAGAAAAAATTATTGAAATTGAGTGAGCGGCAATGAATGCGGCAATAGAAAAAGTCAAATAAATAAGGACTAAACCAGAAACTTAGTTTACTAAACTTAGTTTAGTAAACTAAGTTTGGGAGTTTATAGGGAAACGGCACAATGGGAAAAAGTCAGACACACACAAAAAAATCAATCCTGCATTTGCAAACCGCCGACCCGATTTTAGGGCAAGTGATTGCGAAAATTACACTGGCTTCGCGGAAACCCAATCGCGATTACTTTTATGTGCTCGCGCGCGAAATTATGCGCCAGCAATTATCCGGTGCATCCGCGGATGCGATTGAAAATCGCTTTTGCGCGCTTTTTGGTTCCGGCGGATTCCCGTTGCCAAAAAAGATTCTTGCGATGCCGGATGAAAAAATAAGAAGCGCCGGGCTTTCATATCCAAAGGTAAAATACATCAAATGTCTTGCCAAAGCGGTTTTGGACAACACTCTTGATCTTGACCGGATTAGCGCGTGTTCCGATGAGAAAGTAATCGTGTCGCTTACCCAAGTAAAAGGAATCGGCAGATGGACCGCGGAAATGTTTTTGATGTTTGCGCTTAATCGCCCGGACGTATTTTCGTACGGCGATCAGGGACTTAAAAACGCCATGCGGCGATTATATAAAATGCGAAATCATCCGACACAAAAACGAGCCGCGCAAATCTCAAATCGCTGGAAACCGCATCGCACACTTGCCTGCCGCTATTTATGGGCGAGTTTAAAACTGAAAGACGATCCAAAACTTATTTGACGATTCTTAAAAACTATGCTATCCTGAAAAACGTTACTATTGCATGGTTTTCCAGTATTTTTTGTGAATTTCTATACTCTGCTGGAAGTCAGCGGATTTTTGTTTAGTCCAAATTTTATGGAAATAAGAAACATTGCAATCATTGCCCATGTGGATCATGGGAAAACAACTCTTACCGATGCCCTGATGCGGCAGACCGGAATGACGGACGAGGGCATTACCATGGATTCAAACGCGCTTGAACAAGAGCGCGGCATTACGATTTACTCAAAAAATTGCTCGCTTTTTTACCCTCCTCCGCACAAGGCTGCGGACGGGCAAGTAAATGCTACAAAAATTAATATCGTGGATACTCCCGGGCACGCGGATTTCGGATCCGAAGTGGAACGGGTGCTGGGCGCGATTGATTCCGTGCTTTTGATCGTGGACGCGCAGGAAGGGCCGATGCCGCAGACGCGATTCGTGCTTAAAAAATCGCTTGAACTCGGATTAAAGCCAATCGTCGTGATAAATAAGATTGACAAAACCGCGGCAGATCCGGGCCGCACGCATGATCAGGTGCTTGATCTTTTTATTGAACTCGGAGCAAATGACGCGCAACTTGATTTTCCGGTAATCTACACTATCGGTCGAGAGGGAATCGCAAAGAGAAATCTTACAGACGATTCACGCGATCTTACCCCGCTCCTTGATCTTATTTTAGAAAAAGTTCCTCCGGCAAACGCAGACACCAATCTCCCGTTTCGCATGCAGCCGTTTAACCTCGGGTACGATAATTTTCTTGGGCGGCTTGCAATCGGCCGCGTGCATGAAGGAACGATTCGCGTGGGAGACGAGGTGATAATCAAAAAATCAAACGGAGACACGCGCGCAAAAATCACAAAACTTTTTACGTTCCACGGACTTTTGCGAAAGGAGGTTTCCGAAATCAGCGCTGGCGATATCGTGATGCTTGCGGGGATTCCGGATATTGATATCGGAGAGACGATTTGCGTCCTGCCCGCGCAAGAGCCGCTTCCGGCGATTACGATTGACGAGCCCACTATCTCGCTCCGGTTTTTGGTGAATGATTCGCCGTTTGGCGGACGCGAAGGAAAATTTGTGACCACGCGCCACATCCGCGAGCGGTTGGAACGCGAACTTCAGGTAAACGTGGGGCTTAAAGTTGATTTTTCCACAACGGAATACGTTACGGTGTATGGCAGAGGGGAACTCCACATCGCGATACTTCTTGAAAATATGCGGCGGGAAGGATACGAACTCCAAGTCTCCCAGCCGCAGGTGATTATAAAAGAAGAAAACGGGCAGAAACTTGAGCCGTTTGAAGAGGCGATGATAGACGCGCCGTCTTTACTTTCCGGCACGGTGATTGAGCGGATGAGCAAGCGAAAGGGGATTATGACGCATTTTGAGGAAAGGGACGGCATCGCGCGCATCCGTTTTGAAATTCCCACGCGCGGGCTTTTGGGATTTCGCGGAGATTTTATGATTGACACCAAAGGCGAGGGGATTTTGACGTCGCGCGTAATCGGATTCCTCCCGTATGCGGGCGAAATAAAAAAAGGAGACGCCGGATCAATGGTGTCTATGACGCATGGAAAAGCGCTTGCGTTTAGCCTTGCAAATCTCCAAGATCGCGGCATGCTCTATATCGGCCCGGGCACGGAAGTATATGAGGGTATGGTGGTGGGTAATGTTTCGAAAGGAAATGATATGGCGGTAAACCCGACCAAGGGTAAACAACTTACCAACATGCGCGCCGCCGGATCGGATGAAAAAATCCAACTTACCCCGCCGCAAGAATTTACTCTTGAGCGCGGGCTTGAAGTGATGGCAGAGGATGAATACTTGGAGGTAACGCCAAAAAGCGTCCGCTTGCGAAAGCAAATTTTGAATGAGACAGAGAGGAGGAAGAACGCGAGAAAGCAAGAAGTTCTAAAAACAAGCAGGAAAATTTCTTTTGGTAATCTGAGACTTTAGAAAAATAGTTATTAGCTGAGCTTGCCCGAGCCATACCTTACGAAAAACAGGAGATAAGGTAACCCTTCAACCCTAGTCCGCCCCGAACGGGTTTAGGACAAGTTCAGGGACTATTCTTATAATTCTTCTACAGTCTCAAACTATGGTAAACTTAGTTTGGATTGCTCTGGTTACTCTCATATTGCTACGATCGTAGCAATATGAGAGTAACGCGCGGGTCACAAAAAATAAAATGCCTTAGCAGTGTGCAACACAGGGTTTGTGAGAGTTCCGATTTTTCTCTAATGAAGACTTAGTTTACTAAACTTAGTTTGGGAAAAATCGTTAGGGAACTAAGTTTAGGAGGTGGGTCAGCGCAATAGATTATTCAATTTTTGCCGTATATCCTCAAGCGTTCTGAATATAGTAGCAAACATTTCTTGCCGATTCCTTATACGGCTTGTGGTTGTCCCTATCCAGAAATCGGTGACAGCAGAGGGCATCGCAGCATATTTTGGCTCCTTGTATTCTAACTTGTAGATGGAAACGCGATATTTCTTTGTTGGATCCAGCGCAGGACCATCATACACTTTTGAGTTCTCTGTAGTGCCAATTGGATTGGATCCTACCCAGAAACGATTGGATGCTGTAGGACTATCGAAAATACTAATATGTGGTTGTGCCCCTATTGGCCAATCACTTCCGACCTGCCATTTGAAGGTCGGAATAGGCGATGTTGGCGATTGGGCGGCGGTAGGCGCGAGAATAGTGATTGGCTGTAGGAATTTCAGATTCACAACTGGTGACGGAGCACCCTCTTTTCCTGCGGGATCAACGACAGTAATATAGTAGCTATACTCACCGACAGAATAAGAAGCGGCGTTGACTGGATCTCGTTCGATCCTCCAGGACTGACGGTTGGCGTAACAACTAGAATTCCCGCTTACGGTTGGTTGACCTAGAAGCGACCATCCGCCGACAAACTTTTTTGTCCCATTTGAAGTACACGAGGTGGAATCAAATCCGGTAAATTCGACGGCGAGTGAAAAAGACGAATCAACGGGGCGTTTTTCGTAGAAACGGAAGGCGGCTGCCTTAAGACTGCTTTCGGCCGGATAATAGAAGCTAAAAAGCTGTCCCAGCTTGTTATCACGAAGGTACGACCAAATGGAGCTACTGAAATCCCACTGGCCTACTACACTGGTTGCTATAAACCCGGCCGCTTCAGTAGTAAAAGACTGATTTTCACTTGCCGCAACATTCCCAGCTGCATCCGTTGATGTTACACGGTAGGAGTACGTGGTGCCCGCGTTCAAACTTCTAATAGCCATAGAATGATTGGTAACAAGTTCTAGATACTGAGCGCGGGGCCCTGCCGCGACTTCTATATAAGAATCAGCCGGCTCATTGGTAGTCCACGAGATGATTGCGGTCGTTGAAGAAGCTATTGCTTGGACATTTGAAATAATCGGTGAAGTGGTATCTGTAACTGGTGACGCAGTTGGAGTTGATGGAGTAGCGGCAGTTGTCGTAGAAGTTCCCGAGGGGGGCGGAGGTGTTGACGAGGGCGGAGGAGTGCTTGAGGGAGGCGGAGTGGAAGCGGTGGTAGTGGCAGGTTGGGCAGGGATTGTTCCCGAAGGAGTGGGAGGAGGAAGTCCTATAAGTGTTGAGGTTGAGGTTGCGTGTTGTCCCGGAATCGCAGGGATTGTTCCAGAGGGAGTGGGAGATGGCGTGGTTGTTTCTTGGGCGCCATCCTCCAGTTTCTTTTGTATTCCTGGAGCTCTTAAAAGCCCTGGAGGTATATTCTCTGATTGTCCCGCTCCTTCAGTAATGAGCTCATTCAACTTTGCTCGTGTTTTAGGGCCAATAATGCCTAAGGGGTCAATCCCGTGTTTCTGTTGAAATCTCTTGACTGCGGCTTCTGTGGCGGGGCCAAAAAAGCCAGTGATAAGTCCTTCGGGATAGATTTCAGGATCAGTTTTCAACACTTCCTGTAGTTGCGTAACTTCATCTCCTTGCGATCCTTTAGAAAGGAATGTGGTGAATTGGATTTCTGATTTTACGATTTCAACATCTTTTTGAGTTGCTTCCAGTTTTGCCTTGAGTTCATTGATCTGGGTTTGGAGCGAGACTACAAGCTCTTGGAGCTGTTTGATAAGGGGGCAAACACAAAACCACTGCTCGTAAGAAGCACCGCGCAGAAAAGAATAAAAACCGCAATACTCCATTTCATTACTATTGATTATATACTCCTGATTGGTTTATTCAAAAAAGTTTTCCACAACTGCCGCGGGAAAGAGAAAAAATAGGAGTACTTTCCGAAAGCATCTGTCTCCGCAAACAGATTTTAGACGAAACCGAGAGAAGAAAGAACGCGAGAAAGCAAGAAGTTCTAACAGAAGCAAGAAAATTTAAAATCACAGAAATGTATGAGACAGCGTCTCATCATTATCTCCGCAGTAATTGGGTGAGCATGTGCAGAGTTTTTAAGAGTGCGGTGAGAGTCTGTGCCAGTTGAGTGTCGGTATTGAGGTTAATACTGCTGGTCGTGGTTGCGACGCTAAAGATGCTTGTCCCAAAGAGACTGCGATCATAGATGCCAGATGAGAACCACACCACTAAGCGATGCGGGTTGTCGCTCAAGTTAAGCAGAGGTCCGCTATAGGTGAAATTTGTTGACGGTGCCGGCCAGACCGACCATGCCGTATCGCCTGTTGTCTTTTTATAGAGCGTCATGCCATACGTCGGGCTGGACGCGCTTGGATCTCCCGAAACCGTGATCGTAAACGGAGATGGGATTGTCGAACCATCCGCCGGACTTGTGATGACTGGGGCGGCATAGAGTTTGAACGATTTGGTTTCGCTCGGAGCGCTCTCAATGCCGCTCGTGTCAACCGCCGTTACATAGAACTTGTATTCCCCTTGTGTGGCGTCTGGCGCGAGACCGGTAAGAGTAGTCCACCACTGCCATCCGTTCACATCCCGATGGTACAAATTGGATTCATTGCTTGCCGGAAGCGGGAGGATTGAGGGATTTACCGGCGTCTGCGCGCCGTAGGTGTATTTCACAAACGAAGCATCGGTCGGTCTTTTTCTATACACATTGAATGATTGCGTTGTTGACTGCAGTGTATAGTTGAAGATGAGGTAGTACCACATTTCTGGAGGCTGTTGTTGGCTACCGCTCGTGGTAACCGCCTGCACGTTTGTTGGCGCTGGCGGTCCTGCCAAAATAACATTGATCACCGCGCTAACGGAATTATTACTTTCATTTGCTTCGGAGATATTATTATTTGGATCAACATTTAGGAGAACCGTATACGCACCGGGGGTGGAAGGAGCGGTCACTTGAAAATAGGATCCCAGAATACTACCAGCTAAAAGCGTTGATTGCATCATGGTTTTAGTAACGCCGCCAAAAGTTAACTCTACATTCAAAGCGCCGACATTAGCAGTACTCGTATTAGATATGCTTATCGGGAAAGTGATATCACTACCCGCCGCAACAGAAGTGGGCGGCGGATTGGTAAAGGCCACTGTTAAATCGGGTAACGGAGAAGGAGTCGTGGCAGTTGTGGTAGTATTCGTCGCGGTAGTCGGAATATTTTGCCAATTGTACAAAACCTCACCGCGATTAAACGCATAATTATAAATTCTCAAATTATCTATGTCGGTATCCGGCGCAGGATTGCCGATGATAATATCCAGTGCCGGCGTTTTTGCCGGCCCACCATATTCTGTGTTGGATGTGGAAGTTATGTCTTTAGATCCTATAAGATTTCCGTCAAGGTAATACGCGTGATAATTTGGACTCTTGGTAAACATCACATGATGCCACTCATTATGCGCCAATTGGTTTGGATTACTTGGTTGTGTCCAATATCCGGTATTCGCCGCTGTGTGACCCGCGATAACAGGTCCAAAATTATATTCATTCCACAACCATCGAGATATGTTGAAATTGTAGTTATTTAGCGGCGTTCCTTTAGAAATCAAATTTTGATTAAAACTTTGATTAGAACGCTGTCTAAACCAGAACTCAATGCTAAAAGAGTTTGGCAGGTCAAACATACTTTGATAAGGAATCTTCGCGTAATCATTGCTTGCGGGCATATAGAAATATCCGCCGAATTTTCCGCCGCTCGCTTTAAACGTGGCACTTCCCACTGTAACGGCGCTCGGACTCCCGGTAATTTCATTATTCCCATTCCCGTCAAATTTCCAGTAACCAATCGGCGGCGCGCTCGGCGCGGTTACCGGAACAATAATACTGAAAGCACTGTTGCTCTCGTCAAAATTGTTATTGTCCATATTGGTATACACGCGAATCTTAAAATCGCTTCCTGCAGTAATCGTGGAAGAGACCGTCCAGTTGGCACTGCCATTATTAGAAACATTGTATGCTATAGAGTTGTGGTAACTCCCCGATTTATAAAGATCAATGCTTATCGTTGAAACATTCGTACCCGCCGATGTCCATGTGATGGTGTATATATTCCCTGCTGTCCATTGTTCTCCACCATTCGGAGAAGTAATCGTAAAAATAGGAGGAGGCACGGACGGAGGCGTTGTGGTTGAGGTTCCCGAGGGAGGCGGGGGTGTTGACGAGGGTGGCGGAGTTCCGGGCGGGGGCGGAGTGGAAGCGGTGGTAGTGGCAGGTTGGGCAGGGATTGTTCCCGAAGGAGTGGGAGGAGGAAGTCCTATAAGTGTGGAGGTTGCCATTGAGGTTGAGGTTGCGTGCTGTCCCGGAATCGCAGGGATTGTGCCGGAAGGAGTCGGAGATGGTAGTGTGTCTTCGGTTCCATCACCCAGTTTCTTTTGTATCCCCGGAGCTCTTAAAAGCCCAGGAGGTATATTCTCTGATTGTCCCGCTCCTTGAGTAATCAACTCATTGAGTTTTGCCCTTGTTCTCGGACCAATGATGCCTAATGCCTCAATCCCGTGTCTTGCTTGAAACCTCTTGACTGCGGCTTGGGTGGCAGTGCCAAAGTAGCCCGTTACCAGTCCTTCGGGATATATCTCCGAGTCTTGCTTGAGTATCTCTTGGAGTTGTGTCACTTCATCTCCTTGCGATCCTTTAGAGAGGAACGCGGTGAATTGAATCTCTGATTTCACGATTTCAACATCTTTTTGAGTTGCTTCCAGTTTTGCCTTGAGTTCATTGATCTGGGTTTGGAGCGAGACTACAAGCTCTTGGAGCTGTTTGATAAGG
>VMFQ01000028.1 GCA_007376125.1 Parcubacteria group bacterium Gr01-1014_33
GGAGCGCGAAGCGTAATGGTATTACGATGAGTGCGAGACGAAGTTTTGCAACCAAAAACATGCATTTTCAGGTAGGGGGAAGATCGTGAACAGGTTCTTAGACCCACTGCGTAATAACCTTTTCTACTCTAATCATGATACTCGCCTGCAAACAACTCAAACGCTCGTCAATGAATACTTTTGTATTCACCTCCTCGTGCTTCGTAGACTCGCACAAAAAATCATGATTTCGCTGCGAGTATTATTACGCAGTGGGTCTATTTTTTATGCGTAAAGTACCAGTTGAGTATTTCCCGCGTGATCGGCACTGCCACGGTTGAGCCCTCTCCGGCATGCTCCACCATCACGGTAATCGCGATTTCAGGGTTTTCTGCCGGAGCAAATGCGGTTACCCACGCATGGGGAAGGCCGGCGCCGGCCTGGGCGGTTCCGGTTTTCGCTCCAACTGAAACCGGAAGGTCTGCTAATCGCCTGGCGGTTCCGGACGTGACGGTTTGGCGCATTGCATGTACCACTTCGCGAAGCGCTTCTTTCCCCACCATTTTCTCGCGGATGAGCACCGGGGTCATCTCTTTTTCCACCTTCCCTTCTCGGTCAAGCACCGATTGAACGAGATAGGGTTTGTAAAGCTTTCCGCCGTTTGCAATCGCGGCCGTAAGCGCCGTCATTTGAAGCGGAGTCACCTTAACCCCGCCCTGTCCGATTGAGACATTATACGTATCGCCTATTCTCCAAATCCCGTCATCCGCGCCTGATGCTTTTTTCGTATCTGGATCCGGAATCATTCCGGGTCTTTCTCCGGGGATATCAATCCCAAGCCGTGCGCCCAACCCGAAAAGTTCCGCGTATTTTTTGATCCGTTCAATCCCAAGCCCTCCCTGATCTTTATATCCTCCCCCGATAGTGTAAAAATACACGTTTGCGGAAACCGCAATCGCATCGTACATATTTACCCATCCATGCTTTCGCCAGTCTTTAAATATCGCCGCTTGTTCCGGATGGTATGGATTTGAAACCGTGATAAACCCTTCATCGTAGATTTTTTTGTTCGGGTCAATAATGCGCTCCTGGAGTGCGGCCGAGGCGATCAAGGGTTTGATGGTTGATCCGGAAGGAAATTCTCCGGCAATCGCGCGATTGAAAAGCGGGGTAAGGGGATCTCTAAGCACCTGTTGAAATTCTTTTGCGCCAAGCGCTGAAGAAAAACTGTTGATATCAAACCCCGGATAGCTTACGAGGGCCCGCACTGCGCCGCTTTGGGGATCAATGATCACCGCGCTCGCGCCTTTTTTCCCTTCCGTGTAACTTTCAATAAGATCGTAGGCGATTTTCTGAAGCCCTTCATCAATCGTGAGCACAAGCGGCAATCCTTCTTCGGGCTTTTCTAAAAGTTTAAATTGCGTTTCTATGCCGCGTGAATTGGCTTCCACAATTTTTTTCCCGCCCGTGCCGCGAAGCGCCTGGTCGTAAAATCCTTCAATCCCGGACTTTCCGACACTTTCCTCTTTTTCAAGCATGGGATTTTTTTTGATGTCCTCCGGAGAAATTTTCCCGATGTATCCGACGATATGGGAATTCTGAAAAGGGTCGCGATATACGCGCTTGTAATTTTCCACGATCTGTATGCCTGGGAGAAGATCAAGCGCGGGAGTAAGCGCGACCACCTGCGGGACCGAAAGATCACGCAGTATAAAAATCTGCTCGCGTGCAGTCGCGAGATCTTCTTCTCTTGGAAATCCGTTTTCGTAAAAATATGCCTCGTCTTTCTTGAGAATTTTCCCGAGACGCGCGCGCACATCAGATATACGCGCGCGCGCTTTTATGAACTTCGCTTTCTCAAATACAAGCCCGAAAGAGGGAACGTTCTCTACAATCGGTTCACGATTTCGGTCATACATAGTTCCCCGCGGCGGAAAGAGAGGCCGCGTGAGGAACCGATTTTCCTGCGATTTTAAGAAAAGATCCTCGCCCGAAGCAACCTGGAGAACTTCTGCCCGCAAAAAAAGGTACAAAAACCCCGCTGCAGCAATGACAAAAAAGGCAAATGAGGAAAACGAACTCAAGGGACGTTCAATTTTTGCTTCTACCGTATCGCCTCCCCGAAGACTTATGGAATCCATCAATATCTCGTCGGGATCAATCGGGGTATTTGATTGCATGTTTCGCGCGCGCATCCGCATAATGTAGTAATTCTATACTATTCCGGCGTTCTGCGCCAACTGTCCTAGGGAAAAAACAAGGAGCGAAAAGCTGACATACCCAAGCCCTGCGCCCGCGGCGCGGGAAATGCGCGCGTCAACCGAAAAAAAGATGGAATTCGTAAATTCCGGGAAAAAAGAAATGAGAAAAAAAACAGCGGTGTATATTCCAAACGGAAGAAGAGAGAACGTGTCCATCAAAATTCCGAAAAAAAATGAAATCCACAGCCGTGCGGAAAAAGAAATGTCCCAAAACCAAAAAATGACCGCAAGCCCCGCAAGAGAAAACGGAACTCCAAACGCCGTTCCTTGAAGCGCACTCCAGTCTATAAGAAGTGCTGCCAATACGCTTATGCACCCGATTATTATTTTCATTGGAGATAGATGAGTTATTGCGCGGAAGGTTTTGTAAGAAAAGACTCGGGAGAGGGGAGGATAAATACTTCTTTTGCGTCTTCCGGATGCGAGAGCAGGAGCGCATACACATCCTGAAACGCCGCGCCCACTTCTTTTTTCACATTTCTCACCTCCGCGGCAAAGATGGGACGGGATGTTCCGTGAAGGAAAAGCGCCACAAAATCACCCTCGCGCACCGGCATATCGCCTCCGACAAGTTCAACCTTAAGAGTCCTTCCCCCTATGCCTTTCGCGATCGTGTGTGTGTTAAGGGGAAAGAGCACTACGTTGTGAGTCTCGCCCGTATTTGATGCGATCCTTATTTTTGCGCTTGTCCTGCCCAGCTCAACAATCGTTCCGACATAAAATCCTTTTTCATCAACTACGTTATCGCCCATATTGATTCCGTTTTGCGCGCCCGCATCAATAAGCAGGAATTCGCCGCCAAAATCGCGGAGAAAAAGGAGCACGCGCGCACCCTTCAGAGGAATTTTTTTATCCGTAATGTCAAGGAGCGCGCGGAAATTTTCGTTTTCTTCCCGGAGCTGATCCCGTTCCATCCGGAGCATCCGAAGTTCTTGGGTGTCATTTCCGGCGCTTCCCTCGTTTGTCCGCGGACTCAAAAAATGAATATACTCGCCTGCGTTCCGGCTCGCGCGCATAAACGGCGCGCCGACTTTTACAAGCAACTCTTGGGCTTTTTCCGCTCCGCCCTTTTTCCCAAAAAAAATAATTGCCGCGATGAGCGCGAGCAGAAAGACAAATTGTATAAATGTCCGTGTACGGGTCATAGGACAGGCGCGCTATGGCAAGAAACTGTCCGAAAAGTCCCAATCTATCTGCAATTTCACGATTTCGGCTGCAATGGATAAAAACGATTGCCAATCGTTTTTATCCCCTCCTCATCGCATATTGCTCATATACGCCTTCGTCGGAGAAATGATTGCCAATCGTTTCTCCATCGCGTTCGCTCGAAATCGTGAAATTTCGTTGCGAGTGTACTTCTCGGACAGTTTCTAAGAAATTGCCGAACGAGCGAATTTTGGCAAAAGTGCCTCGGCAATAGTTTTTTATGTAGGAACTTTTTCAAAATCAGTGCGCGCGAGGACTTCGCGGAGCGAATCAATATCTTCCAGGATAATACCGGTTCCGCGCACCACGGCAGTTAACGGATCTTCCGACACGCGCACCGGAATTTTTGTCTCCTCTCCGATAAGCGTATCAAGCCCGCGCAGGAGCGATCCTCCGCCCACCAATATAATTCCACGATGCATAATGTCCGCGACAAGCTCCGGAGGCGTTTGTTCAATTGTCGCCCTGATCGCGTGCACTAAAAGATAAATGGAATGGCGGAGCGCTCTTCTGATGTCCGCATCGTCCACGATAATTTCTTTTGGCAGTCCGGTGATGAGATCGCGCCCGCGCATCGGCGCTTCCATGGGTTCGGCAAGCTCGTGCGCGGATCCGATCGCAATCTTTATGTCTTCTGCGGTGCGCTCGCCCAAAAGGAGCTTAAATTCATCGCGCGCAAAACGGATAATATCGTCGTTGAGTTTATCACCCGCAATGCGGAGATTCTTCGCAACAACAATCCCGCCCAGGGAAATCACCGCAATATCCGTAGTGCCGCCTCCGATGTCCACGATCATGGAGCCGATCGCTTCCTGCACCGGAAGCCGCACGCCGATTGCCGCCGCCATTGGCTCTTCCACCAAATACACTTCGCGCGCGCCCGCGTTTTTTGCCGCATCTTCCACCGCGCGTTTTTCAACTTCGGTAACTCCGGAAGGGATCCCGATAACCACTCGCGGCCGCGCAAAAACCGAATACGTATCCGCGTGCACCTTGCGGATAAAATACTTGAGCATTTCTTCCGTTACCTCAAAATCAGAAACAACCCCCGCCACAAGCGGACGCGTAGCACTGATCTGGGCCGGAGTGCGGCCTACCATGCGTTTTGCTTCCGCGCCAATCGCCACAATCTGGCTTGTCTTCTGGTTTATCGCAACCACCGAGGGCTCGTTGATGACAATCCCCCTTCCCCGTACATAGACGAGAGTATTTGCCGTACCAAGATCAATTCCTATGTCTTTTGAGAAATAGCCGAGAAATTTGTTGAGCACCTCTTTGAAGAATTTTCAATTATCAATTTTGCAATTTTCAATCAATGATCTAATTCTTCAATTCTCAATTGAAAATTTATAAATTGAGCATTCATTGAAAATTGAACATTGGAAATTGGAAATTTAACTAAATTTATTTTGAATTTCTTCCAATAAAACAAGAACGACTTCCCTTGAATTTCTCGCCTTTACTTCAACTGAATTCTGCTCAAGCGTCTTCTCACTCACCACCACTCTCCAAGGAATTCCTATCAAATCCGCATCCGCAAACTTTTCTCCGGCGGTTTTATCGTCGCGGTCATCGTATAACACCTCAATCCCTTTTGCAAGGAGTTCCTCATAAAGCGTTTCGGCAGCGCTTCTGACTTCTGATTTTTGACTTTTGATTTCTATAAGGTGCACGCGGAAAGGAGCGGCGATTCCCGGCCACATGATCCCTTTTTCATCGTGATACATCTCAACAATAGTAGCCATAGTGCGCGCAAGACCAATACCGTAACACCCCATATAATAATGTTTTTGATCGCCATTTCTATCAATAAAATGAGCCCCTTTCATTTTAGATGAGTAATGAAATCCGAGCTGGAAGATATTCCCTACTTCTATTCCCTTTTTTGCGACGAGCGGCTTGCCCTCAACCGACAGATACCCCTCCTTTGCCAGCGCAATATCATAAAATCTTTCCGGTTCCGGGACATCGCGGCCAAAGTTGATATTTATGGAATGATAGTCGGTGCGATTGGCGCCGCATTCAAAATTCTTCCTGCCTCGCAAAGAGTCGTCCATAATGATCTTTACCTCTTTGGAAAGGTTTAAAATCCCGGCATATCCTACTTTAGCCCTTGTCACTTTCTCCACAACCTCCGACCGAGCCAACGATAGCTCCACACAGCCGACAATATTTTTTAGCTTTACCTCATTGATATCGTAGATTCCATTGACGGCCGCCGCAATCACTTCACCTTTCTCTGTTTCAAACAAAATGGTCTTGGTCGTCTTTTCAACCGGGATATTCAAGAACTTTGCCAATTCCGCAACACCTATGACACCTTTTCCTTCCACGTCTTTTCGCGCCATCTCTTCCTCGTCGGCATCACCCTGATATTTTTGGAATTTCGCAACATCCTCGTGCGCCGCATACGAGTCGTCATCTGTGGTGAGAAACCGGCTTTCCCCTGCGTCGCTTTCCACAACGAACTCATGGCAATATTCTCCTCCGATATAGCCGTTATCCGATTCCACCACGATTGTTTCCAAACCCAGATTCCGAAAAATCGTGGAGTAGGTTTCGCGCATTTTTTCGTACTCTTTCTTGAAATCTTCCTCGGTTGCATGGAACGAGTACGCATCTTTCATCACAAATTCGCGAAGGCGCAGGAGCCCTCCGCGCGCGCGAAGTTCATCGCGAAACTTCACAGAGAATTGGTAAAGGGTAAACGGAAGATCCTTATAACTTATAGAGAATTTCCGCACAAGATCAACCAACATTTCTTCTGCGGTTCCCCCCAGCACAAACTCGGTTCCGTTACGATCTTCTACCTTCATCAGCTCAAACCCAACCGAACTAGTTCGATTGGACTCTTTCCAAAGCGTGATTGGATGGAGTACCGGTGTAATCATCTCTTGCGCTCCCGCCCGATCCATTTCTTTTTTTATTACCGTACGAATTTTGTCATGAACGCGCCATCCAAGCGGAAGAAAATAATATCTCCCTGCAGCGCTCTCACGAATAAATCCGCCCTGATACAGGAATTTATGAGAAGGCAATATGGAATCTTTTGGCGCCTCTCTTATAGTTTTTCCGAACATCTGTGATTGTCTCATAATCCAATTATAGGAAAGAATAATGCAAAAAGAAAGTTGACATTGTGGAGAAATGTGCTCTTCAGTAAAAGGTACGTTGCCGTTCTTTCCCTCATTCTCAACTGCCTGTAAAAAGTCAAACAAAAATCACCCGGTTTCGGGAGATGGGTCCACAAAAAGCTGTCGAGAAAAAAAACGAACGTCCTTCGTATACCTTACGTCTATTGTGATGGAAAATAAACAAATGCGCAACCGCACTTTTCCACACATCGTAAACCTGTTGCAAGATATCCGTCCCCGGTCTGCCAAACAGCTCATCATCAAACTCTCTCTTGGTGGTCGGGTTCTTGCCCTTTTTGGTGTATAAGTTCAATTACCGTAAGCTCAAGCGGGAGTTGGGGGATCGGAGTTTTTTTGAATGACTGCATATTTTGGAAAATAATGTCCATAGCGCGGGAAAGTTGGTCTTCGGTAAACGCGGATATATGCGTCGTAACGCATTCGTATTCGTCGGGGAGCATATCGGACTCAACAAATCGTCTAAGCCCGGGGTCGGTTTTCAAAAAAAGCGCGGAACGGAAATACTGTAGGAGTAGTTTTGAAAAATATGCCAAATCATATCCGGAGTCGTGTAGTTCCTGAATGAGCCGAAGCGCGGCAGACACCTCCTTTTTTGCAATGTGCCCGAACATTTTTTTTGCGGCTTCGCGGCGCGGGAGCCCCAATATATTTTCCACTTCTTCGCGCGTTATTTTTTTATCTTCCACGGCCATCACTTGTCCCAAAATAGACTCGCCGTCGCGAAACGATCCTTCTGCGGCAAATGCGATTACGCGCGCGCCGTCGGGATCAAGCAGGACGTTATCTTTTTTGGCGATTGATTGCAGACGTTCCGCGATTTGCCCCGCGCTCGGCCTTCGGAAATTGTAATGCTGGGTGCGCGAGATAATCGTTGCCGGCACTTTTTCAAGCTCGGTGGTCGCGAGGATAAATACCGCGTGCGCCGGCGGCTCTTCAAGCGTTTTTAAAAGGGCGTTAAAGGCGTCTCGCGTGAGCATATGCACCTCGTCAATGATGTATGTTTTATATTGCCCTTGCGTAGGCACAAAACGCACCGCGTCTCTCAACGCGCGTATCTCATCAATCCCGCGATTTGACGCCGCGTCAATTTCTATTATGTCCAATGCGCGGCCTTCGTTAAAATCAATGCACATCGCGCAGGTGTTGCACGGTTTTTCGCCGCCCGCTCCCGCGCAGTTTAAAGATTTCGCAATTAAGCGCGCAATCGTGGTTTTCCCCACTCCGCGAGGACCTGAAAATAAATACGCATGCGCCACGCGATTTAATTTCAGCGCGTTTTGTATTGCGCGTACCACATGCGCCTGTCCGACAACGGACGAAAAATCCTGCGGCCGATGTTTTCGGTACAATACGAGTTCACTCATAAAAACAGCATACCATGTTTTTTAGGAAGATTGAAGCGCGTTCCGTCAATGAAAAGTAGACCTACTGCGCAATAATTTTCGTGTCAAGACGCGAGGCATATTTCGTAGCAACGAAATTGCCTCGCGTCTGCGAAATTTAGAGAACTTTCGAGACGAAATCGCTGAATAAATTCTGCGGCTTATCGGGAGGATACGCCAAGAAATTTTGAGGCGATTTTGGCCGAAATTCCAAAATTGTGGGAGAAAGGGTATTGCGCAGTAGGTCTATGTATCCAAAGCTCATGTTCCTTCTCATCCCCTTCATCCTAAACTTAGTTTAGGATGAGGTTAAAATTATAGGATGACCCTATGGATATTGATTTTTACTATCCTAAACTAAGTTTAGGATAGGATAATGAACGGCGGAGAAAACACATTTCGCGTATCGGTGTGGACAACTTTTGTTTTACTTTCAAATGCCGCGCGGTATCATACAATCAAAAGGCGCATGAAAAATCACTACTTGCGCAAAAAAGAATGGAAACATTACCGTATCAAGAGGACTTCCTCTTACATATTAAAACAAGCAACTATTCCGTTGAGACGCTCTATAATTACGAGCAGGATCTTACTGTGTTTAAACGCTTTCTCGCAGAGGACATCAGACTTCCGTTTTCCCATATCAACCGTCATACCATAGAACTTTATAAAGCGCATTTAACGTCGCGCGACAGAAAAACCGCAAAAGGCATACGCGCGGAAAAAAGACTCTCGGCCGCATCCATCAACAGAAACTTGTCAAGCGTGCGAAGTTATATTAAATATCTCGTGGATAGAGATTGTGATGTTCCCGTGGCTCCGGAAGTAATCACGCTTATCAAGATGCCCAAAAAACACGCGCGCGTTGCAGAATTTGACACTTTGGTTCAGTTAATTGAGTCCCCTCCCCAATTTGAAAAAATGAAAGAAATAGGCATGCGAAATCGCATGATGCTTGAGATGCTTTTTTCAACCGGCATGAGAATTTCTGAACTTCTTTCTCTGAATAAAAATCAAATAAATGAAACCGGAAAGATTTTTATTCAAGGGAAAGGAAAAAAGGAACGATTTGTATATCTTACCGATCGCGCGAAGGAACTTTTACATGAGTATCTTGCCATGAGAAGAAATGATAATAACCCCGCGCTTTTTATTCCGTATCGCGGACGAAATACCGGGACTCTCAAAGCAAGAATTTCTCCGAATTACCTTCAGATGAAAATAAAGCAGTACAAAGAACGCTTAGGCATTGTCGTTCCCACATCCGCCCATTCGTTCCGACATGGATTTGCCACATACCTCGCGGAGCAAGGAGCAAATCCCGCCGCCATTCAAATACTCCTCGGTCATGAATCGCTCCATACTACTACGCGCTATGTGCACGCGTCTGATGCATATGCGGAGAAAACTCATAAGCAATTCCACCCGCTGAAAGAGTAACCTTATAATCAGTAAATACGGATTACCGCGACACCATTTTATAAATAATCCAGCGGATCCAAATATCCCTCAATTCCAGAGATGGGATCGCTTCCCGCGACCGGAAGCGTCATGGCGCGGCCGCAGACTTTTGAAATGATCGTTTTTATTTCCACTGCTTTTGTTACGAACACCGTGAAGTGAAGATGGGGGCCGGTGGCATATCCGGTTTTCCCGGAGTACCCGATTTTGTCTCCCCTCGGTATAGTCTCGCCGGGAGCGACTCCGATTGCGGAAAGATGTCCATACAGAGTTGAAAGATTATTGGAATGGCGAATCAAAATCCACTTTCCGTATGATGCGCCGCGGCATCCGGCGTCAGTATCGCCGGTAGTTTCAATAATGCCATCTTCTGCGGCGAAGACCGGAGTTCCGATCTCTGCACGGAAGTCCGCGCCGTTATGCCCCTTTCCATTATATCCGCCGGCGTTTGCAAAATCCGTGCGGCCGAAAAATTGGGTAACGCAATTTTTCTCACCCGCGCCCTGCTCTCGGCATGACACACGCGCGATTTCAGGAAGCGGGGACCCGAGAATTCCATGGCGTTTAGAGGGAAGCGTGGACGGATCAATGGTAACGCGGATTTTCTCTTCAATCTGCGCTACTTCATTTTCAAGCGATTGCCGCTGTTTTTCCCGATCGCGTAAAAGCTCCTGATATTTTTTTTCTTCGTTTTTTGTCGCGGCGAGGATCTCGGCTTTATTTTTCTGAATCCCCTCTTGGATGCCTTTTTTATCTTTGAGTGATACGCTTAAATTTTCCAATTCCTCTTTTTTCTCCTCCGCGTTCGCTTTTTTCGCGAGAAGATCTTCTCTTACTATACGAAGCGCCGCAAGAGAGCGTTTGATTCTTTCTTG
>VMFQ01000029.1 GCA_007376125.1 Parcubacteria group bacterium Gr01-1014_33
TGGTTACAATTCGTGATGTACTCCTTGAAATATCTTTGTATTGATATTCCTTCGTCGCACATCACGAATTGTACCTCAAAAATCTCCCTATTTTTCCTGCGGAAAGTACTTTTTAGACAGTTTCTTAGAAATAGGACACGGACAAAATCCTCTGCATCCTATTGTTATTCTTAGTGGAGTTTATTTCGCACCGGGCAGTTTTTCGTCCTCTCCCCCGTAAATAGGCAATCCGGCGGGCGGGCCTACTTTGCGCGCTTCCACGCGTTTAATAAAAGGCCCGGTAAGAGCAAGATATGTCGGCATGTGAAAAATCGTGGCAAGTTCCTCGGTATTCATTACGAATCGCCACTTTTGCGAATAAAGTTGGATTCCCAGATGGAAGAACTTGAGGTCAAAAAGCCGCCCCATAAGTTTATCATCATACGTTTTTCTCCTGCGATAACTTCTGTAAATCCGCTCGCGGCGGGCAAATGCGCGCATTTTTGGGAGAAGGTACGGGGGATACCACATACTTGTGCGGGTCCACGCAAAATAATTATGCCTAAATTTATTGTAGGTTTCAACCGCGTATTGGTTTAATGCCGAATACACTCCTCTTTGCCCAAAGTTTGCGCTGTAAATTTCCCTTGGAGCGATGTAGATATAACGGATGACTGTCCAGAATGCGGGCTTTGAAATGGTGCGGTCAATCGCTTTGAGTATCTCCTGATCAGCCGGGCTTATGATCGCAAACGTGATTGCTCCTGTTTTGGGATCAATCGTGCTTCGCCCCCGCTCTCTCCTTATCCGATCTATTTCCTCTTCCCCTTTTTTTAACCACCTCCCAATATAATCATTTGCTGGCCATTCATCCACAAGCGGCTGGAGCACAATTTGAAGCCAAACTTGTTCCTGCGGCTTTATGCCGCCCATAAGTTCCAAGAGAGGCGCGATCGGATCAAGCTCTTTTATTTCATCCACCGCTTCAAAATCAATATATGTGCGGATCGGGTACATATCAAGCATAGTCCTGTCTTTTGCGCGTTTTGAGAGCGTAAGCTCATTTCCAAAAATGTTATAACCCGCATTACTCAACTCCTCAAACGTCCGCGGCATACGGTCTACATAATCTTCCACTTCTTCAACCTCAATATCCGGATATTGGCCGTAGAGCGCGGCTTTGACCATATTTTCATGGCGTTTAGGTCCGCGCATATAAAAATGGACCTCTCCTCCGAAACTCGCGATCTCACAGGAAAACACCTCGGGCACTTCACCCTTTATCCATTTTTCTTCAAAATTGCCCGCGGAGTTTCTAATTGACTGGATCGTGGTAAACACCTGTTCCATGGCGCGAGGAGTCTTTCGTATTTCGCGCGGAATGCGTAACTCAAATAAGACCACGGGGTATTTTCTATAGTGATCCTGGGCATACGCAAGCCAAAGAGACTGCGCAAGCAAACCCAAAATAAGCCCTCCCCATACCCACCAGAGGGAGACGATCCAATCTTGAAATGATTGGAAAATGGTTAAAAAGTCAAAGAGGTCGGGAGACATGAGAAAAGTTAAAATCCTAAATCCGAAATCCTAATTTCTAAACAAATTTAAAATTCAAATGCTCCAAATTTTAAATAAAAAACTCTTTTTTTCTGTTGTTTGAGATTTTGAATTTTGATATTGTGATTTATTTAGGATTTACCCCGTTAGAAGTTACCTCCGACAAAAGGATCAACCGCTCGGGTGTTCTCGGCTCTTCCGTCTGAAACTTCTAACGAGGTTTAGATATTAGAGTTTAGGATTTACGGTCTACTATACCAGCGTATACTTTCCGTCTTCGGTGCGTTTGAAAAGAGAGCGATTCTGGAGGTTTAAAAGGATCGTGGGAGTTTTTACGAGCCGCCGCTCAAGGATGCTCGTGATAATTTCCTCTTTTTCAAGAGGGCGATTTTTTTCCCTAAAGATGGAAACAAGAACATCCCGCACCGGCCCCGGCTCATATCCCCATTCCCGAAGCGCATAAAGTCCGCGTCCCACCAATACAAAGCGCGAATCTTTTATAAGTTCATTATGGACAGTCTGGGGATGTGCGCGTTTATTTGACCAACCCGCGGTGTTGATCGCGCCGGCGACATCTTTAAAATGGAGCGGATGTCCTGTTTTTACCAAGGCAACATACGCTTTATCTTTTACTCCGGAGGGGGTAACAAAAGGCCAGTGAGAAAGGCCGTATTCGCCATAGGGATTTTTGCGGATAACACGCGACGTGGAAAGCCATACGCGCCGCACACTCTCATCCGGCGTTCCACCGAGCGCTTCGCGCGCGTGATGTGCGATCATCTCATCCAATTCATTCTCCGAAACGCACGCGTTTTTCTCTTCCAGCGCGCGCACTGTCGCGGTCATTATCTTTTCAGTTGCCTCCGCGGCATTTTTATCCATAGTCCAGCGCCTGGTATGGGACTCGTCTTCCGGAAGGACATGGAACGAATTGCCCACGTCAAGCAAAAACGCAACATGGGGATGTGATCGCTCGTCCGCAAGAGTTGCAAAAAGCTGACGCTCGGGCATTACGCCGCCATGCGCGCGCATGTGTTCTTTGAGCGCTTCCATAAGAGGCGCCACCTCGCGCAACGCCTCCGGCTTCCGGACTTGGCGCAATGCTTCGGCTTCAATTTGGCGCACGCGCTCGCGCGTGATTTTATACTCCTTGCCGATCGCGTCAAGCGTTTTTTTCTTGCCCCCCTTAAGCCCAAAGCGTTTCTCCAGCACATCGCGCATCCGGCGCGTGGTAAGCGCGCTTAACATATATTTAGTTGCCTCGCGAGGAGGAATGGGAAGAGATAATGGAGACATAAAATTCCTAATTCCTAAACTCTATTGTTATACTACCACGCTATGTTTTTTTTGTCCAATCATTCCATACCACCACAAGGGGGCTTGCCCCCACACCAATTCTACTTCGGATGTCCATTATCCTCAAAGAGGGTTATCGGTAAATAAAGTCGGAATTGCCAATGGTGTCGGGTAGTAGAATTGGTGTCGTAGAAACACACGGGATATACGCGATTTATCCAGCACTAACTGTTAGTGCTGGATTTATTTCTTTAATCTCGCACTAAGCTCTTGCCATACGATGAGCAGGGGGCTTGCCACAAAGATTGAGGAATATGTTCCAAAGACAATGCCGATCACAAGCGCGAGCGAGAAAAAGCGGGTTGTTTCGCCTCCGAAAAAAAATATTGCGGAGAGCACTAAAAGCACGGTAAGGGAGGTATTGACGGAGCGCGAAATGGTTTCGTTGACGCTTTTATTGACGGTGCGGCCAAACGGATCCGGAGCGCGCAGGGCGCGGAGATTTTCCCGCGTCCGGTCAAATACCACGATCGTATCATGCACTGAAAATCCCATGATGGTAAGAAGTGCTGTGATAAAAAGCGAGTCCACCTCCACTCCTTGAAAATGCCCCAACACCGCAAATACTCCGGTCGGGATAATCACGTCGTGGCAAAGCGCAAGCACTGCCGCGATACCGTATTTCCAAGAAGCAACAGGTTTTGACACATGCCTGAACGACCATGCGATATAGATAATGATCGCCGCCGCCGCAGTGACGAGCGCAATAAGCGATTGGATTTTAAGTTCCCTGCCGATAACCGGACCAATCGCGTCAAATCTCCGCTCTTTAATTTCTCCTCCTTTATTTTCGCGCGAAACTTTTGCGAGGCGCACGAGCGTATCTTGATGCGCGGCTTCGCTGATTGAGCCAGCTTTAATACTTACGCGTTTCTCTCCCGAGAGTTCCACGCGCGCGTGCGCGAGATCACTCCCTGAAAGGGCGTTTTTTAATTCGGCGACGGAAGGCATAGCGCGTTCAAACTCAATTTCCATACGCGTTCCGCCGGTAAAATCTATACCGAGCTTGAGTCCCCAGAACGCGATGGCAAAAATACTCGCGGCAACCAAGATGCCGGAGAATGCGAGGAAGGTGTATTTGTGGGAGATGATGTTCATGGAGTATTCGCGAATATACGAATCAAACGCAAATATACGAATGAGAAAGGATAAGAAAAGATTTGTATATTCGTATATTAATCTTACATTCGTATATTCGCGATTACTACTTAGCTATCCCGCTCAAAAACAAAAACCGTACGCGTTGTAACGGCCGTATCATAATCGCAAGCAGAAGCGTTCTTGTTACGCTTATCGCGGAAAACATGCTCACTAAAACCCCTATCGCAAGCGTCAACGCAAATCCCCTGACAATGCTTGCGCCAAACCAGTACAAAATCGCCGCGGTGATCAAACTTGACGCGTTGGAATCGCGGATTGACGTCCACGCCCTGCCAAATCCTTCCCGAATTGCCTCCTCAAGCGTTTTTCCGGCGCGCATCTCCTCTTTCATTCGTTCAAAAATAAGGATATTGGCATCAACGGCCATACCAATGGAAAGTATAAATCCCGCAATTCCCGCAACCGAAAGCGTTACCGGAATCAGCTTACACACGGCAAGCATGATCGCGGCATACAAAAGTAATGCGGCGACCGCCACCATACCCGGAAGCCGGTACCACAGAATCATGAATATTGCAACTGCGGCAAATCCGATCATACCGGCGTAGACGCTTCGCGCAAGCGATTCCTCTCCTAAAGACGCGCCCACGGTTTCTTGCGCGATTAGTTTTATGGGAACCGGCAATGCTCCGGAATTCAGGCGTCCGACAAGCGCTTTTGCCTCTTCCGGAGTAAAGGCGCCTGTGATCTGGGCTTTGCCTCCGGTAATTTCCTGCTGGACTACCGGTGCGGAAATCGGCGCCCCGTCAAGATAAATCGCAAGGCGTTTGCCGATATTTTTTTTCGTGATCTCCGAAAAAAGTTGGGCGCCTTCGCCGGTAAGCTCAAGCCCGATTTCGGGCTTATAGGTTGTGGGATCAAAAATCACTTCCGCTTTTTTTATGGAACGCCCGGTGAGCTTGGTGGGAATAAAATAGGGGTCTTCCATAGGATATTCTCCTTTTTTCTGGCCTTCAAGAATTGTATCCCGCTCGTCTGGCGAACGTTCTTCTTTGAATTCAAGATAGGGCGTCTCTCCGATAAGTTTTATAGCGGAACTTATATCCTTAACTCCGGCAAGCTCAACCGAAAGCCGCCAATCCCCGCCGGATTTTTCTACCCGCACAAGCGGCTCTGCCACTCCAAAGAGATTCACCCGCCGTTCCACCACGTCGCGCACCGCATCCATTGACGCGGCTCTCTCGCCGGAAGGAATCGCGCCGAGATCCGCCTGATACAAAAGATGCGCTCCGCCTTGAATGTCCAGCCCGAGACGATAGGGAATAGCAAGAAACGATCTGTGAAATTGGAAATCGGTGATTTTCCCAAAAAACCGTGCACGGCTAAGAATTCTATCCGCGTACGCGGGTGCGTCAAAAATCCCTAAAAGAATCCCGCACACCAAAAACCCCGTGGCCACGAGCCGCGCAGTGCCGGGCTTTAACAATTTACTTCTTGCAACGCGAGTTTTTACCGCCATCATAAATAAAAGTACCAGACTTCGCAAAGTCTGGCAAGGGCTTTTTATTTTTTTTGCTTAAAAATTGTGCATACCGGAGGCATACTGGAAAAACTTAATTATGAGCGATGTCCATTTCTATCAGAAGACGTCATACCGTATTCCTTCAGTTTTCTATAAAGGGACGCGCGCGATATACCGACAAGATCCGCCGCCTTGTCACGATTCCCTTTCGTCTCCAGAAGCGCTTCTTCAATACATCTCCGCTCGGCGACTTCGTAAGCGATAGCTATATTATATTCCGCATTCCTTACCACCCCTCTCTTGGAACCGGTAAGTCTAAAATCCTCCGGGCAGAGATCCCCTTTTCTCTCCACTGAATGAATAAGCGCACCTCGCACGCGATTTTCCAATTCTCTTACATTGCCTCCCCAATGATATATCTGAAGCGCCAAAAGTCCTTCATCCGTTATTCCTGGTTCAATCAAGCCCCATTTTTGACAAAATTTTTTGATAAAGTGTTTTGCCAGCTCTTCTACGTCTCCGATACGTTCGCGAAGCGGAGGTGTGATAAAGGACACTTCATCCAAACGATAGAAAAGATCAAGCCGGAATTTTCCTTGATCCGCAAGAGATTTGAGATTTTCGTTGGTAGCCGCGATGATTTGCACATCCACTTTTATGCTTCCTTTGCCCCCTAATCGTTCAAACTCGCGTTCCTGCAATACACGAAGAATCTTTGCTTGCACCGACTTATCTAATGTGCTTATTTCGTCAAGGAAAAGAATACCGGTGTGTGCTTGCGTAATGAAGCCAGTGTGCTGATTCTTTGCATCGGTAAACGCCCCCCGTTCGTGTCCAAAAAGCAGACTTTCAGCAAGTGAATCCGGAACGGCAGAACAGTTTACAGGAATAAAAGGATTATTCGCGCGCAGACTAAATTCATGTATTGCCCTTGCAACAAGTTCTTTACCGGTTCCTGTCTCTCCAAGAATAAGTATAGTATCCGCCATTTGCGTGGCAAGCCATAATTGTCGAAGAATCCGCTTTCGTAATTGCGAACCGACCAGATATGGACAGGAGCTCTCAAAAAACTTATCCGAAGGCAGAATCATTTCCATAGCATGCTCCTTTTTGAAGTATCATGTTAAAGAACACCAAACATTTAATCTATAAATACCATGCCATTTACTTGTCTGCAAGGTCGTACAAAGTTGAAAAACAAAAGCCGCAATGATTTGAAATAATTGCGGCTTTTGTAGAATTTGAACAAAAATTTCTGTTGCTCTCAATATCCGCTCGGTCCAAACAGGAAATCGGCAATTGCGGCAAAAAATCCTTGTCCTGGCGCACGCCCTTGCGGTGGCGGAGGTGGCGTACTTGATGGCAGTGGAGGTGGTGGAGTAAACGTAGGCGGAGGTGGAGGAGGGGTTCCGGCGGGAGGCGGTTGATACTCGTAAGAAGAAGTGGGAGGCGGGGTTCCACCCGGAGGAGGTTCATATTGATAGGAAGTACCAGAAGGAGGCGGTTGTTGTGGATATGCAGTACTACTTGGCTGGGTATAGGCATCCGGTGGAGGTTGCATCATAGGAGATGGCTGATGGTACTGATCGCCTGCCGGATACTGGGGATACCCACTCGTCCCCGAAGATGGTTGCGGATATGTACTGGCGCCCCCGGGCGGCGGCTGAAATCCGCCTTGATACTGCTCGGAAGGTTGAGGATATGTTCCTTGTGGAGGATGATAACTCTCTGGAGGATTTTGCAATGAATTAAGTGCGCCTGTTGTTCCGGGGACTGGTCCGATTCCTTCAAATGGCTGTTGAATGCCCTCTCCGGAAGGAGATGTACGCGGCGTTGGGTATCTGGGCATTGTACCCCCGGAAGATCCTGTGCCTTCTGGTGAATAAGGATGTTCTCCCTCACCAAATGGCGGCTGTCCTTGGGAAGGAAATGGAGTCTGCCCGCCTTGCCCTTGGCTACCCATTCCATGAGGCGGAAATTCTCCGGGTTTGTATTCTTGAATTAAATTCATCCTCAATTGCGGATAACCAAATCCTTGCTGACCTTGGGAATATCCGGATTTTGAAGATCCGCCTTGCGACCCTCCTTGGGAGCCGCCGGCTGGTGGACCTGATTGAAAACACTCTTCCCTATGTTCCGTGCAATATTTGATACATTCCGCAGGTGAAGTACATCCGCCGGGACCTGCGAACTGACCCCCTTGCGGGCCGGCGTGCCCCGCCGCTACACCCGGTTGACCGCCGGGAGGTTGCCCTTGTCCTCCTTGCGATCCGCCAAACGGCTTGCCCTGTCCGGGAAATCCTCCCTGCAGGGGTCCGCCAAATCCCCCGGGCGGACCGCCTTCAAACTGGGGAAACTGCCCGCCGCGAAATTGTGTCTCAAGCTGTTTAAATTCTTGAAAACGTCCAACCGTCTCTTGCTGAATCTTCTCAAAATCTTCCGATGAATGAAATTCTCCCCGCGCTTCAAACCGCTTTTCAGTAAATTGCTTGAGCATCTGGCGAGTCTCTTGCTCTGACATTCCCCCGTGAGCCGCTCCAAATGCCACACACTCTTCCACATGCGCGGCGTCTGTGCAATACTGCCCGCATTCACTCTCGGATTTGCATCCTCCGGGTCCGCCGCTTTTCTCAACCGTCTCTTGTATCTTTTTTCCGGACTCAAATTGTTTTTCCTCTTCTGAACTCATTAATCCCTGCTTCTTTGCAAAAGAAAAACATTCTTCGCGATGCGCCGGATCATCGCAATACTCTCGGCATTGCGCTCCTCTGCACCCGCCCGGTCCGCCTTCCTCCGACGCTTTCATGAACTTTCGCGCGCGCGCAACTTCACTTTTAGAAATAAGCCCTTCTTCCTCGGCGTGTTCCAGACACACTTCCGCA
Source organism: Parcubacteria group bacterium Gr01-1014_33 (assembly GCA_007376125.1). Classification (GTDB taxonomy): domain Bacteria; phylum Patescibacteriota; class Minisyncoccia; order Sungbacterales; family HO2-52-23; genus VMFQ01. The sequence goes on from VMFQ01000029.1 coordinate 8,398, forward strand.
TTCTGCGGATTTTCACAAAATGTTTTGCATTGCTGTCCGCGGCATCCGCCCGGACCGGTTTTTCCCACAAACTTTCGCGCGCGCGCCACTTCTTCGGTTGACATAAAGCCGTTTTCTTCCGCAAATGAGATACATTCTTCCTGGTGCGTCGGATCCTCGCAGTACGCCCTACATTGCTCCTGGCCTTTGCATCCGCCCGGCCCCCCGGCTATCCCCGCCTTTTTTATTCGCGCCGCTTCTTCTTTAGGAATAAAGCCATGTTTTTCTCCAAATGCAAGACATTCATCTATATGATCGGGGTTTTCGCAATACGCCCTACATTCTTGCTCGCCTTTACAGCCGCCCGGAGATTCTTCTTCAAGTTGTTTGAACCGCTCTTTGTCTTTCTTTATCCTTTCTGCTTCTGATTTTGAGATAAACCCATTTTCTACTGCAAACGCGAAACATTCTTCCTCATGCGAAGGGTCTCCGCAATACTTCTGGCATTCCTCGCCACGGCATCCTCCCGGGCCCGGTTTTGCTAATTTTTTATTTCTTTCCGCTTCTTCTTTAGAGATGAGGCCTTTTGCAGAGGCATAATCATTACACTCTTCCGCATGCGCGATATCCGCGCAATACTGGCGGCATTCCCCTTCTGACGCACATCCTCCGGGTCCTTTTTCTTGCGCCAGCGTCTTTACGGTTTCGGCGGTTTGGGCCTCTATGATGCCATATTTTTGGCCGAACGCAATACATGCGTCTTTATTTGCGGAATTATCGCAAAATGCTTTACAAGCCGCCCTATCCGGGCAGGCGCCTAACTCTTGAATTGGATACTCAATATCAAAAACAGAAGCCGCCACCGCAAAGGAAGCGGCTCCGAAAAAAAATAGGATGAACACAATAAATCCCGTTAGAAATTTTCGGGAGGTAATTGAATCCTTGAAGAAATTCTTAAAAACAGTAACCCGCGCCCCACAACGACGGAGTATTATTTCTAACCGAATAAATCCCGTCCTTTCCGCGGGGTATTGAACCATGCGGGAAGAATTCTCTATGTACTGCGGTATGCCCGCGGCTCGCCGCGGCGTTTTTAGAAAGGACGGGATAAAAGAGAATTTTTTCATTAGTTTAAAAGAATGTTACGGAATACGACTTTCTCTACGGATTACGAATCAGTACGAATATGCGAATATGCGAATATGCGAATTCTTCCATTCGCGTCATTCGCGCTTGCCTGCCCAAATTTTGCGAGGCAAACCTTAGGCGGGTGAAAATTCGCGTATTGGCGTTACGGCGTATTCGTATATTTTCGTAATTCGTAGATGCGCATTTCGCAACGATTACTCAAACGGATTTACCTTTATATTTCCAAACGGATTTGCCGTTGCATTTCCCAAAGGATTTGCCGGCGTCTGCCCAAACGGATTTACCGCTTTTGCCGCCTGTTTCTCGGCTTCCTTTCTTCGCGCAAGTTCTGCCTGCTTTTCCTGGGCAACGCCCTGCAAAACGCCTTGTGCCGCTCCTTGGAGCAGACCTTGTTGCATCCCCATGCTGTTGCCGTAGTAATATCCTCCCGCAAGGCCGACCACAAGACCAATTATTGAAAAAATAATTTTCCCGTGAGTGGTATTTTTATCCATAAATATAAAAAATTAGTTGGTATATGTGTTTATGTGTTTAGTATACCCCGTTCGCCATTACCTGTAAAAATGAGTTATCCACACCCCCACACCTACTTTTGCTTATGGCTTTTCCAATTCCATGTGTGTGGAGCGTGTCCTTGTTCTTTCATTGAAGAAAAAACATGAAAG
>VMFQ01000084.1 GCA_007376125.1 Parcubacteria group bacterium Gr01-1014_33
GATACCATAACAAAGACAAATAAAGCGATCCGCCCGCCGATTGTGGTTGTGATGGGCCATATTGACCATGGGAAAACCACGATTTTGGACTGGTATCGCAAGACCAAAGTGGTGGACGCGGAATCGGGCGGAATCACCCAGCATATTGGCGCCTACCAAATTACGCTTATGGACGCAGATAAAAACGCAGATCAACGCGGATCAAGTATCAGCGTCAATCAGCGTACTCATCCGCGCGAATCAGCGTCTTTTGAAGAAAGAAAGATTACGTTTATTGATACGCCCGGGCACGAAGCGTTTTCCAAAATCCGCGCGCGGGGAGCGCGGGTCGCGGATTTGGCGATTTTGGTGGTTGCCGCGGACGAGGGGGTAAAACCGCAGACCAAAGAAGCGCTTGATATTATACATGGAAATAACCTTCCTTTTGTTGTTGCGCTCAACAAGAGCGACAAAGAGGAAGCAAATCCAGAACGGGTCAAGCAAGAGCTTGCCAAAGAAGAGGTGCTCGTGGAGTCCTTTGGAGGAAAAGTGCCCGTGGTTGAGATAAGCGCAAAAAGCGGGAAAAACATGGAAGAACTTCTTGAAGTACTGCTGATACTTGCGGAGCTTGAGGATCTGGAAGCGCATCCGGAAAAACCCGGAGAGGGCGTAATAATAGAAGCGCATCTTGATCCGCGCCGCGGCATCACGGCAACCCTTCTTGTAACCGATGGCACGTTTCGCAAAAAAGATGTTTTGGCGGCAGGAAAAGCGGTTGAGAACATTAAAATCCTTGAGGATTTTCAGGGGCATCCGATTCTTTCTGCCGGGCCGTCTTCTCCGGTGCGCGTAGCAGGACTTGGTGAAATGCCGCTTGTAGGGGATCGGTTTCGCATGTTTCTCACAAAGTCCGAAGCCGAGCAGTGTATAAAAACGCTTCCGGAAATTCCGGTAGATGAGAAATCCGCGGTTCCGTTAATTTCTGAAGGAGAAAAATCCGCAAAACCGATTTTTAACATAATCATAAAAACAGACGCCGCAGGATCGCGCGAGGCGCTGGAAGATGCGCTCAAGAAAATTGAGTCGGACGCAATCGGGATCAATGTACTATGGAGCGGGATAGGGGACATCAACGAATCGGACGTGAAGCGCGCGCGCGCAACGCGGCTTGTTACTATTATAGGATTTAAAGTCCGCATGGATCCGGCAGTACGCGCGCTTGCCCAAAAATCCAATATCCATATCGTTACCGGAGAAGTGATCTACGATCTTTTGGATCAAGTAAAACACGCTGCTTCCGATATTATCCCCCCGGAAATCAAACGCATTTTGCTTGGAAAGGTGAAAATACTCAAAGTATTCAAAAAAGAAGGGCAGAAGCAGGTCATAGGCGGACGCGTGGAAGAGGGAAAATTAAAAAAAGGAGCGCGCATGGAAATAACGCGCGGAAAAGAAGTTATCGGCATAGCCGGAATTTCGCAGCTCCAGCGCGAGAAAACTCCGGTAGAGGAAGTGTCTGGCGGAGCCGAATGCGGAATGATGGTTGAAATGAAAGCCGCAATCCAAGAAGGAGACATCGGCGAGGCGTTTGAGGAAGAAGTGACGAGGAAAGTATTATAGGATGTAGGTGGTAGGTAGTAGGTTGTAGGAGAAGAAAGGACAAGAAGTTTTCTCCCTACAACCTACCAGCTAATTCCTACAAGTCTTTTTTGTTATGCCTTCTCCCCGCCGTATTGAAAAATTAAACATGCTTTTCCAAGAAGAAATATCCAAAATTCTGGATAGGGATATTGAGATACCCGAAGGAAATATGCTTACCATAACGCGCGTTTCAATTTCTCCGGACGGCCATTATGCGGACGTGTTGGTTTCTCTCCTCGGCAAAAACCCAAAAGAAACGCTGGAAAATATCACGAAAAATGTGTATGCTATCCAACAGATTCTCAATCGCAAAATGCCTATACGCCCGGTCCCGAAAATAAGATTTATGCTTGACGGGGGAGAGTTTGAACGTGAGAAAGTAGAAAAATCACTCGTGAAGCTTAAACAGAAAGGGGAGATATAAGTATTTAATCGTCCTTTTAAAAATTCTATGACAGAATTGCGGTATGTATCGTTAACTCCTCGTTATGGGGATAAAATATCGAGTAAACGAAAATTTTTTTAATCGCGAAGCGAATTCCCCGCAGCTCTGCTGCGCGGGTTACCTTGCAGGGAAGGTATCGGAAACCGCAGGTTTCTGATTATCAAATCTCTGCAAGCTTGCTACGAGGAGCTTCATTATTTTTAATTGCGACCACAAAGGATTGATTCAGAGATTGCTACTCTATTGAACTGGCGTAATTTGTACGGCATGGTAGCCAAGTAGTAAGGCAGAGCTCTGCAAAAGCTCTATACGCGGGTGCAATTCCCGCCCATGCCTTTTTTACTTTTGCCGCGGTGGCGAAACTTAGCAAACGCGCAAGACTTAAAATCTTGTGAGGGAAACCTCTTGAGGGTGCAAGTCCCTCCCGCGGCACATACACCAACACACAGGCCTCAAGTCCGATAGGTGTAATGATTAAAGTTTTAGGTAATCGTGAGTACATAGAAATGACTACTATGGGTGTAAGTTCTGTTTTCCAAAATGGCAGTTGTTCAGAAATTCAATAAAGAAATTTGCTGCTAAAGAAAAACTTGAAATTGTTAGCGGTGCGGCTCTCTAAGCCATGCGAGGCACAGCCGAGCAATAGGTCGCCTGCTTTCCGAATTTTCGCGGGGAGACTTCCTCGCCCAGCACCTTTCACGAAAGGTGCTGGGCGAAATGCGTTCGGACTAATTCAAAAATACTGCATAATAAATTTTATCCCGATATGTATCGGGATAAAATTTATTATGGACCCGAGGGGAATTGAACCCCTACCTCGGCAACCCGCCCCGTTAGACATTTATGGACCTAGGGAGAATCGAACTCCCGTCTCCACAATGCGAATGTGGCGTCGTGCCACTAGACCATAGGCCCTTGCCTATGTCTAACGGGGTGAAAATGCCGCGTAATGCCGTTTTACTACGGGCCCCACCGGAAAAAGGTGGGAAGGTGAACGAATGCGGCGTTTTGCTACCTTCCTCTCAAATAGTATGCATAAAAATAATCCCCTCTACAAGATGACCGGGCTTGAAGAAAATTGAGTTTTATGATATGCAGGAAGAAGGAATAAAAGAAGCTCTTTTATAAAAAGGAGAAAGATTATGAGCGCCTCTCTCCCTTGGATAGACATGAGGTTCCTTCAAAATATGACCTCAACTTTGGTGTTGGGAAACGATATGCTTTATTTACCACAATCAAGAAAAATTTTCTCACAAGGAGAAATATCTCTTGCCCCTGAAGATAGAGAAATCTTCAAACGTATTCTCTCCGGATTATATGAGATATTCACCGGCGCAGGCGATGCCTTTTTATTATTTCAAGCAGAGCAACAGTATCTTAGAGATACGGAAATGGACGGTCAAGAACCGGACTGGATAGAGGAAATCTCGGATGATGCGAAACGTCATCTTCGCCATAATGCCGCCGTACAGGGGATACTGCCAAGCTTTGAACCGCTCGCAATTGTGCCTTCTCTTCCCCACACCGGGATCTCTTACATCGTGCGAGAAGAAGGACTGCTTGAAAAATTGATACGCGCTTTTGGAATCTGGCGACTTGCCAATATCCGGCAACTCGGATTTCTTCAAGACCCGATCGTAACATCATCTGGCGCGCGCGGATATTCTCTTGACTTTCCACATACCCGATACTGTCACGTACTTGATGTTACGGCCATCATGACACTTATGCTCCATAATAACTTTCTTGATCCTGTTTTAATCCACACCGGAATGATGGCGGCGATCACTCATGACACCGAAACCCCGGCAGGCGGGGATAGTATAAAATTCATTGACCCGGAAGCATTTGATGAGGACAAAAACTATCCTCAACTCCTTAAGAAAGTGGATTGGAGCGCGATACAAAAGGAATATCAAATCCCAGAAGATCTCCTCATTGATACTATCCAAAATCAAGGGGCTCTCGGAACAATGCTGGATTTGGCAGACAAAATGGCGTATGTTGCCCGCGACGCAACTTCCTACCTTTCGCGGACTCAACCGTTTGGCACTATCGCATACCCCGAAGGATACCGCAACATCGCGCAACTTCTGAATCAATTCCCTTTTATCTGCGGCGTATGGGAAACGGCAAAAATAATCCGGGACGAAACAGTAATAACGGACGCAAAAAAGCTCATTGCGTTTCTGAAGCTCCGTGCGCTCCTCTTTCGTGAACTGTATCATCATCCGGGCGCGCGATTCAAAGAATTTTTACTTGGAACGACCGTCTTGGAGTAT
>VMFQ01000030.1 GCA_007376125.1 Parcubacteria group bacterium Gr01-1014_33
GATGAAATTCAAAACGAAATTTCACGGTTTCGTCACAGGAATGATCGTCAATCGTTTCTGTGACAAAGCCAGACGAGATGGACTTTTTCAACAGTTTCTTAATCTCGGAAAATGAGATTGTCGTGTCCCGACTTGTCAGGATGCGCAATGACAATGCTGTGAGGAGGCACTTGGCGCCTTATTGACTTCTACTCTTATTTTTGTTTACATTGATTTTAAGGTCTTTCACTATTTAATACTGTCAAGGAGGAGAAAAAATGGCCTCATGGAAAACAATCCCCATTCACGAATGCGATAAACCGCTTGTTCCATTAGGATTTTTGAGTTCTTATCCGGAACTTGGAGGAAGTTCAATATATTTCGGGAGTGATGATAGCTCTCCTTATGCGTATGGAGAATTAAAAGGCGCGCTCCTCACGCACTTTGTACGCCAAGAAGTTGCGGTGCTTCTTAGTAAAGCCGCAAAAGAACTGCCGCCCGGGTATATTATTTATCTTTTTGATTGTTACCGTCCGGTTGAAACTCAAGAGGCGCTGTATAATCAATGTGTAAAGCGCCATCAGGGAGGAATGGGATTTGTAGTAGAAAACGTTGTTTCTCTTCCCTCAACTAACCCTCACTGTCCTTCCCCGCATCTTACGGGAGGATCATTTGACCTTACCCTTGCGAAATTACCGTTAAAATTATGGAAAAGATTCAGATTGCGCGTACGGATAACGAAAATCCTGGGAGGTCTTGAGACTAAGCGAAATACGAAATTGTGGATGCTTAAATTTTTTCTCCATGTAGGGATTCAGCAGATTATACAGCGTTATTCTACCCCGCTTGAAATGGGAACCAAGTTTGATCAAGTAAGCGATAAGACCCACGCGTATTATTTTGAGTATAATCCGCCAAGAAATGATACAGAAGAAGAAGGGAAGAGAAATAGGCAGATGTTGAGGCATATATGTGATAAATTTTCTTCTCAATACATAGAAGAATGGTGGCATAGAAACTGTGGAAATCAGATGCATGCGCAAGAATCGGGACTGTCTATTGCCAAATACGGGAAAGCGCGCTTTTCTGAAGCAAATGCGAGATGGGAAGCAATGAGAAGACGCGCATACTATCAAATGCTTCATATAGAATGGAAACAAAAGTTAGCAAAGGGCATACCCGAAGTATTACGTTCAACCGACTGGCCGGATCCGCCTTTTCCCTCAAAAGAAAAGTTTTTGAAATTTATTACGGGTATGAAATATTCCGGAAGGCCATATTCCTTTGACATAAATCCGCGCATAACCACGCATCCTTGCGCGGCAAGGATTTAAGCAGTTTTAATATGCCTCGGTATTCTTTACTCGGGGCGCTTTTTTTCCTATACTGCATCTGTGGACTTTCGTGTCAGTCAAGAACAATTTGAGGGGCCGCTTGATATGCTCGTGGAACTTATAGAAAAGGAGCGGCTTTCTATTTCACAAATTTCTCTTGCAAAAATTGCCGACGAGTATTTACAATACATAAAATCGCTTACCGGACGCGACAAGGAAGAGCTTGCCGAGTTTCTTCTCGTGGCCGCGTATCTCCTGCTTTTAAAATCCCGCGCGCTTCTCCCAAAAACGGCGTATCCGCCGGAAGAAGAGAAATCACTTGAAGAACTGAAACAGCGTCTAAAAGAGTATAAAAAATTTCGCGCGCTCGGGATTCTTTTAAAAACCCTTGAATCCGAGAAAAAAATGATTATAACACGCGAGCCGTGGATTGGGCAGACGCGCGTATTCCATCCGCCTTCAAATCTTGTCGTTGGTACCATTGTGGACGCATGTAGCCGCCTGCTTGCCTCTTTCCCAAAAGAGGAGATTCTTGCCGAAGAACGAATAAGAAAAATAATATCGCTTGAAGAAAAAATAAATCATATCAAGGCATTTCTCAATGAGGCGCTTGAACGGACGTTTTCTGAAATCACAAAAGGGGCGCGCGAAAAAACCGAAATTATCGTAAGCTTTCTCGCATTGCTTGAACTCACGCGGCAGAAGTTTTTGGATGCTCACCAAAAAAATCCGTTTGAAGATATCGTGGTGAAAAAAATATAACGCGAAGACGCGAACATATGCGAACCCCGTAATACAACCTTGACTGTCCCCCGGCGTAACGTCGGGGGACAAATGCGAAGCTTGTCGAGGTTGATATACGGGGCGAACAACACGAATAGAAGAAAGGGAAGAATTATTAGCGTTGTTCGCGTGTTGGCGTTACAGTCATGCATCTTTCCGCAATTCTTGAGACAATTTTATTTGCGTCAGGCGAGCCGATGGCATTAAAAAAACTTGCCGCGGTTTCGGGTTATTCTGAAAAAGAAGTGAGTACTGCGCTTAACGAACTTGAAACAAGTCTTGCCGATCGCGGAATCACGCTGATGAGCGTAAAAAATGAATACCAATTGGGAACGCATCCGGATAACGCGCGTTTTGTGGAAGATCTTTATGCGCGTGAATTTTCCGAGGGACTCTCGCGTGCGTCCCTTGAAACGCTCGCAATCGTGGCGTATAAAGGCCCGCTTTCGCGTGCCGAAATTGAATACATCCGGGGAGTCAATTCATCGTTTACGCTCAAAAATCTCGCCATGCGGGGGTTTGTAGACCGCGTGGATAACCCAAAAGACGCCCGCGCGTTTTTATATCAAATCAGTTTTGATTTTCTGAAATATTTCGGGTTGAAGAACGCGCAAGACCTCCCGCGATACGAAGAATTTGAAAAGGAGTAGGACTTATACGTTTGGTTGTCATTGCGGAAAAACGATTGGCAATCGTTTTTCCGACGTGTCGTTGGGACGAAGCAATCTCACCCTCAAAATTTGGGATTGCCGCATCCCGCTTTTAGCGGGACTCGCAATGACAACCAATTTGGGTTATCCTGGGGCAAATAAATCCCGCACCTTTTTGCTGGGTATTAAACCCCGCAGGAAGGATTTCAATAATACCCATTTATTCCCGTAGCAAGCTGCGGGGTATTCTGGGAAGGTGCGGGATAAATTTTTTCATGGAAGAAGAAAAGAAAAATTCTCATGCCTTGTTGCTGGGTGCGGGTCTTTTTTTAAGCATGACAATACTTTCCTCTGTTGCGCGCCAAGAATTTGCCGCGATTTTCGGCGCCGCGCCAAAAGAAAATCAGTTGACAGCGGGGTCTGGCGTTTTTGGGATAACGCCAGACGTACTGCATACGCCCGCGTACTTTCGCCCGGAGCCCACACTTAGCGCAACCGCTTATTTTGTAGGTATACTTGGCGATCCTGTTCCGTTGATGCGCCAACGGGAAGCAAAACCGCTTCCTCCCGCAAGTCTCACCAAACTTCTTACCGCGCTCCTTGCGGCAGAGGCGGTTGATGCAGACGAATTAATTCCGTTTTCTAGAGAAGCGAAAGATGCGGGCGAGAAAATAACTCCGGTAAAAATCGGAGAAAGATTTCAGCGGGATGATGTGATCGCGTTTGCGCTTGTAAGCTCGGCAAACGATGCGGCGTATGCGCTTGCGGAGGCTGTCGGCAAGAAAGAAGGCGCGTTTACATTTGATGACGCGATACGGATTTTTATGCAGAAAATGAATCAGAGAGCGCAGGAGCTCGACCTTTCGGCATCCGCATTTAAGAATCCGGCAGGGCTTGATGCGGACGGGCATACCATGAGCGCTGAAGACATTGCGCGCCTGCTTGAATATATATACGATCACTACCCACACATTTTTGAAATCACACGGAACACGGAAAAAACTATCCAATCGGCGGGCGGCACGGAATACCGGATAGAAAATACAAACGAACTTCTAGGAGAGTTTCCGGCAATCCTTGCCAGCAAAACCGGGCTTACCGACAACGCAAAAGGCACACTTGTGATGCTTTACCCCGTTAGAAATACTCGGCACTCTGGCGCCAATAAAATAAAGAGAGACAGCGAAAACGAAGATGGTAACACACGATATGATAGAATTTCTCACGGGGTGAATCCATTGCGAAACGGGCGCACGGCGAGTATTGTTATTTTAGGATCGGAAAATCGGTTTGAGGATGGGAGGAAGATTATTAAGTGGTTGGAGGAGGAGTTTTAACAACATAATGCGAACACTGCGAACAAGGAATAGCACAGCTTTGAATTTCGTTCACGGTGTTCGCGTGCAATTCGTGGGTTCGCATTACATCTGATGGAGCCTCAATTCCCAAACATCGTCAATGTGATTAAAGTATTCGGACTTGCGGTCGCGTCCTTTATTTTGGCAATGGCATTAACGCCGCTTCTCACCCATTACCTTTATAAATATAGATTATGGAGAAAAGATGTGCGGACGCGCGCGCCCGACGGGACCGGAACGCCGCTTTTCGCAAAACTCCACAAAGACCGCGAAACAAAAGTTCCGCGGATGGGAGGAGTGCTTATCTGGGCAACCGCGCTTATCGTCGCACTTTCAGTATGGGGAATTGCCAAACTCACCGACAGCCCTTTTTGGGACAAGGCAAATTTTCTTTCCCGGAATCAAACGTGGCTCCCGCTATTTACGCTTATTGCCGCTTCTCTCCTTGGGCTTGTTGACGATCTTTGGCAGGTTGCCGGAAAAGGGGGATATGTGGCGGGCGGAGTAAAATTCAGACATCGGCTTTTGGTTGTTTTTCTGATCGCGGCCGCGGGCGCGTGGTGGTTTCATTTCAAGCTTGGATGGCAAACTCTTTATATCCCGGGCTATGGCGAGCTTTTCATAAACGGATGGTATATTCCTATTTTTATACTCACAATGATAGTTCTTTTCACCTCAAGCGTGGTGGATGGAATTGACGGGCTTGCCGGAGGGATATTCGCGACAATTTTTGCGGCGTATGGCGGAATCGCGTTTTTCCGCGGGCAATTTGACATTGCCGCATTTGCGGCAGTCATCCTTGGCGCGCTCCTTGCGTTTTTGTGGTTTAATATCCCGCCCGCGCGGTTTTACATGGGAGAGTCCGGAATTTTGGGGCTTACCACGTCTCTTACGGTTGTTGCGTTTTTGACCGATTCGGTTATCGTCTTGCCAATTATCGGATTTGTGCTTATGCTTGAGGTAGCATCAAACGTGATTCAGCTCGCGTCAAAACGATTCCGCGGGAAAAAAGTATTTTTGATCGCGCCGATTCATCACCACTTTGAAGCGCGCGGCTGGCCCCCAGAAAAAGTTACCATGCGGTTTTGGATAATCAGCGTTGTCACGGCGATAATCGGAATGGTGATTGCATTGATTGGACGATGATCTTCTCGTATAAGTATTGATTATAAATAATAACTTTAGGACTTACGCGGTTTCTGTTTTTTGACTGTCATTCCCATGAAGCTTGTTCCCGTGAAAACGGGGAATGGGAATCCAGACCCTCAAAATAAGCTATATTCTGGATCCCCGCATTCGCGAGGATGACAAAAAGAGGCGAAGTGCGTGAGTCCTAAACTTGTAGAAATATGGAGAAAATTGAGTTACACGTTGAAGGAATGCATTGCTTCCACAACGATTCGACCCATCGAATCGTTGCTCCTCGGAAACCCGCGGTTTCCGAAACCTCCTACACGGGAAACCGTATGGATGGTTTCCCGTTCCAGGGCTTACCTTTATTTATACGCTCGTTTAACTCGCGAGAATATGGAAGTAATCCCGCGAAATGGTTGCCAACCATTTCGCCCCCTTCCTTCCGCAATGCATTCCTCCTTCCATACCTATTATCAGTTTACTAATCTCAATCTTTACTATTATGGAGAAAATTGAGTTACATATAGAAGGCATGCATTGCGGATCCTGTGCGGTGGGGATTCAAATGCTTGTTTCTCAAATGGACGGTGTCCAGTCGGTCTCGGTGGACTATGAGGGAAAGAAGGGAATGTTTGAGTTTGACTCCGCAAAGGTTACGAAAGACCAGATTGTAAAGTCAATCGCGGAGCTGGGATATCAGGCATCGTAGCATTGTTTTAATCATTACACTTGGTATAATAAACCTATAAACGCAAATAATATGCCCTACTTTTCTTACATCATCATCGGTATTGCGGCGTTGGTTATTATCAGTTTTATCGCGATATATAACGGTCTTGTCCGCAAGCGGAATCAGGCGGAAGAAGCGTGGTCTGACATTGAAGTGCAGTTAAAGCGCCGTTACGATCTTATTCCAAACGTAGTGGAGACGGTAAAAGGGTACGCAGGACATGAAAAAGGAGTGCTGGAGAGTGTAACACAAGCGCGGACGCAGGCAATGGGCGCGCAAAACGCCGAAGATCACGCGAAGGCGGAAAATATGCTTACGAGCACACTTAAAACTTTGTTTGCCGTTGCCGAAAACTATCCTGATCTTAAGGCAAACGTAAACTTCCTTGATCTCCAGCGTGAACTCGCCGATACGGAAAATAAAATTCAATCCGCGCGAAGATTTTACAACGGCACGGTGCGCGACTTTAATATCGCAATAGAGACCTTCCCTTCTACTATTATTGCCGGAATGTTCGGATTTACAAGAAAACAATTGTTTGATTTAGAAGAGGGATCTCCCGCGCAAGAGCCGGTGAAAGTAAAATTTTAATACCGGCTAAAATGTATGGAAGATTCACAACCAACCGAAGAACAAAAAATGACTGCTATGGTGCATGGATACACGGTCTATTGTAAGGCAGACGCGCAAGACGGCGTAACGCATTTGAAAAATTTGCCTTATGAGTGCGCCGGTGTATTTTTTGAATATGCGGCGAAGCTAAGCTCAAATAGCCGCGCTCCGTTCATGACCAACTGGAACGTAAAGTATCAAGTTGTCTCTCACTATTCTGACAGAACGTGGAGTGTAGAAAAAGCGGCATAGCATCTGGTTGAAATTCCCGTAACGTCAAATCTCTCCTAAAAAGTCGCCTCAAGAGGCGGCTTTTTGAAGTTTCTAATCGTATCTGGATTGCTTCTCTCCCCTGTTTTGGTATACTAGCGATATGACCCTCTATACTCAAAAATCCGCAAATATCAGGAAAACCTGGCTTTTGATGGCATTATTTTTCGGTGTGGTAATCGCGATTGGCTGGGTATTTGCCCAAGTGTATCATACCCCGGGCATCCTCTATATCGCGGTTATTTTCAGCGCGGCGATGAATATCATAAGTTACTGGTTTTCGGATAAGATTGTGCTTATGCTCCATAAGGCACAACCGGTCGAACTCAAATCAAATCCGGAACTCTACCGCATCTTGGAAAATCTTACGATTGCCGCAGGACTTCCCATGCCAAGGTTTTACCTTATAAACGACGTTTCACCCAACGCGTTTGCAACTGGCAGAAACCCACAGCATGCCGTGGTGTGCGTAACTTCAGGCCTGCTTGAACGGCTTGACCGCTCGGAACTTGAAGGCGTACTTGCCCACGAGCTTTCCCATATTGGAAATCGCGATATGCTTGTTTCAACCGTTGCGGTGGTGCTCGTGGGATTTATTTCCATTCTCTCCGATATGTTTATGCGCTCTTTGTGGTTTGGAAGGATGAATGACGATAATGATCGTGGAAAAGCAGGAGGGATATTGCTTCTTATCGGAATCGTACTTTCTATCCTCGCGCCTATTATTGCGACGCTCATTCATCTTGCCATTTCCCGAAGGCGTGAATTTTTAGCGGATAATTCCGGAGTGCTTCTGACGCGCTATCCCGAGGGCCTTGCGTCCGCTCTCAAAAAGATTTCTTCCTATTCTCAGCCGCTCCGTACTGCAACAAATGCCACTGCGCATCTTTTTCTTAAAAATCCTTTTGGAGCCGACCGTTCAGATGGCCGCAAAACCCCATGGATTATAAAAATATTCTCCACTCATCCTCCGATTGAAGAGCGGATCGCTGCCTTACAAAATACGCGGGTATAAATGCATGACATACGAAAAAATAAATAAACTTCATATTGTCGCCGTGGTTGCCGTAATTCGAAATGAGGAAGGAAGGTACCTTGTACTGGAGCGACATGAAAATGAAGTTGCCTATCCAGGAATGTATACTTTTCCGGGCGGGAAAGTGGAGGGGAATGATACTGTGGAAGAAACTTTAATAAAAGAAGTAGAAGAAGAAGCGGGACTTAAGTTAAAACCCGGAAAAATACTCCTTAAAGATAAAACATTTCTCCGATCCGACGGACAAACGGCAAAGTTTTTCTCTTATCTTTGCGAAGTTGAAAATTTTGAATCGGTAACAATAAGTGAGGAATTCAGCGATTACAAATGGGTAAGTTCGGAAGATCTTAAGAGTATTCCTCATGTCGGAATTGAGGAAGACCTGAATAAAGCAGACAATCTCTATAGGTCAGGATTCTCATTAGCACTATTTCAAACAAAATCAGTAAGAGAAGGAGAATAAGTTTTTATTCTCGTTTCCGGCATTTACTCGCGGCATTCTTTTGGAAAAATTTTGTTTCCCTCATTATACGCGTACGCGTATAATGAGGACAACCTTACTATAGATATCACACTATGAACCCGCACTAAAATGTCAGGAAATGGATGTTTTTCAGGCTTTTCTTGGTGCGTTTTCTGGATGTGATGTCTCTATTTGTCTATGCAAAAGAAAACCAAAGAACGAAAATTGAGAATTGCGCTACAGACGCATGATGAATTCCTGATAAAACGGTTGGGCGCCGAGTGGGACGAAATTCAAAGAAAAGCAACACATGCAGCAATTGTTGAATTTGCAAAAACTTCTTCCTTGGTCATGGCGAAAACCATTCTCATTCTTCTCGCAATAGTAGGTACGGCAACAAGTGCGGGTATTGCGCCAAATATTTTTGCGGCAGTGGGCGGCATATCGCGGCGGCGTGTATTTTTTCAAAAAAAAGAAATAATGCGCGCGCAAAATTACCTCAAGAAAAGAAAATTTATTGAAGTTCAGACAAAAGATAATACCCGCGAGCTTTCCCTCACAAAAGAAGGATATAAAAACGTATTGGTAAGCGCCTTTCGCGAGCTAAAAATTAATCGTCCCGCTACATGGGATAAAATCTGGCGGGTCATTATCTTTGACATACCGGATAAAAAGAAATGGGCACGTGATACATTGCGCAAAAGTTTGCGAGAAATGGGTTTTTTGCAGCTCCAAAAGAGTGCGTTCGTTTCTCCTTACCCATGTGAAGAAGAAGCGGAGTACCTTACCGGACTTTTGGATATAGTCGGTCATGTGCGCTTAATACGGACACAAGAAATTATCCACGATGACGACATTCGCACATCATTCTCATTATAACCGACTTCTCTCATTATTCGCTTAAGGGGATACTAGAAACTGTCTACAAAGCACCCTTTCGGTAAAAACAGATGATCTTTTTGGTTACAATTCGTGATGTGCTCCTTGAAATATCTTTGTATTGATATTCCTTCGTCGCACATCACGAATTGTACCTCAAAAATCTCCCTATTTTTCCTGTGAAAAGTACTTTTTAGACACGCTTCGCTCGCGATGACGAATAACTTGCATGCGCATACGAGATTGCTTCATCCGAGAAAACGATTGGAGAAATGAGAGAAAATGATTGACAATCATTTTCTCCAATCATTTCTCTGTTTTTCCCTCGTCCCCACAACTGGGGTTTTCGGATTGACACAAGACCGTCCATTGCGGAATGCCCCCTTTTTGTTTATAGTAAAGACAGTATCAGTACCTACCGGAGAGAAGGATTCATTGACTTCCCAATATAATATAATGGCACGCAAGTCAAAAAACAAAAAAGCAAAAACCCGCAACGGCGGTGAACGGAGCCGTCCAAAAGAAAAAGAATTTACGCGAGAACCATGGCATACGGATGTGCATCCGGAAATAAAAAAGATCGTCGGCGCAATACTTTTTTTCGTGCTCGCGATGATTTTTACCCTCTCGTTTATCGGAAAGGGCGGGAACGCCGGCAATTTTATTTACCGCGTGTTTTCATTTCTGCTTGGGTCGGGATACTTTTTTGCCCCGCTCACGTTTCTTTTTATTGGCGTGTCGCTCTTTTTTGCGGGCGAGCGGCGCGTGGTGGGGATTACGCTTTTTGGAGGCGCGCTCTTTCTTTTTTCAAATCTCGCGGCCCTGCATATCCTGATTGGGCCCGGGCGCGGCGGATTTCTTGGCTCGCTTATCGGAAAGCCGATACTCCAGCTTTTTGATTTTTGGGCGGGACTTATTATTGTAATAAGCGTGCTTGTGATTTCGGTGCTTTTGGTGTTAAACGTGCCGTTTTGGCAGAGGAAAGAAGAGGACGGGGACGCGGAAGGAGAAGAAGACCAAAAAGAATCTGCCCTTACCGAGAGCGGACTTTTGAAGCATATCAATAACGCAGTAAAGTCAGTCCTTGAAAAAAAAGAAGAGTCCGACTTTTCGGCTCACACGTTTCAAACCGATACTTCCCCGTCCCAGTCTGCGTCTGTTTCATCGCCGCTTAAAGACGAGGGGTCAATCGCGCTTCGCAAAATTACGCGAAAATTTGACTACAAAAAGCCGCCGTTGGAACTTTTGCAGGGCGATCGCGGAACGCCAAGCTCGGGCGATATTCGGGCGAATGCAAATATCATCAAGCGCACGCTTGAAAATTTTGGGATTTATGTGGAAATGGATGAAGTATCCATCGGACCTACGGTAACCCAGTATACCTTAAAACCGGCGGAGGGCGTAAAACTTTCACGGATTGTTGCCCTGCATAACGATTTGTCGCTTGCGCTTGCGGCGCATCCGATACGGATAGAAGCGCCCATTCCCGGAAAATCGCTTGTGGGGATTGAAGTGCCGAATCGTTCCATCGCGCTCGTGGGGCTTCGCGCGCTTCTTGAACAAAGAGCGTTTCAAGAGAGCGCGCATCCGCTTTACTTTGTGTTGGGGCGGGACGTGGCAGGGTTTCCGGTATTTGCGGATCTTGCAAAAATGCCTCACCTTTTGATCTCCGGCGCAACCGGCACCGGAAAATCGGTTACCGTGCATACAATGATTACATCGCTCCTTTACCGCAATCCTCCGGAGATTCTGCGTTTCATTATTGTGGATCCGAAACGCGTGGAGCTCTCGGTCTATAACGACATTCCGCATCTTTTAACTCCGGTCATCACGGATCCGAAAACAACGGTGCAGGCGCTCCGTTGGGCAACGCGCGAAATGGACAGGCGATACGATCTTTTATCGGTGCACGGCGCGCGCGATATCGTGGGATTTAACGCCGAGATCGCAAAATCGGGCGCGGGCGCGCAACATGGGGAAGGAGAATCGCCGGAGATTCTCCCGTATATCATGATAATCATAGACGAACTTGCGGATCTTATGGCAACGTTTCCCCGCGAAGTGGAGTCGTCCATTATCCGTCTCGCGCAGATGGCGCGCGCGGTTGGGATTCATCTGATTGTCGCGACCCAGCGACCTTCGGTTGAGGTTATTACCGGACTTATCAAAGCAAACATTACCTCACGGATCGCGCTTCAGGTTGCGTCGCAAATTGACTCGCGCACGATTCTTGACATGGCCGGAGCCGAGAAGCTTCTTGGAAATGGGGATATGCTTTTTCTCGCGGGAGACACTGCGCGGCCCCGGCGCATTCAAGGAGCATTTGTTTCGGAACAAGAAGTAAAGCGGGTAGTGGCGTTTCTTCGGGAGACGGATGCGCCGGAATATAACGAAGGGATTCTTGAGACAAAACTTGAGGAAGATTTTCGCAACATTGATACGGAAGAAGGGGATGACGATCCGCTTTACGCGGATGCGCGTGGTATTGTGATCCAGACCGAGAAAGCGTCCGCCTCGTATCTCCAGCGCCGTCTTCGCATCGGGTACGCGCGCGCGGCGCGTCTCTTGGATCTCCTTGAGGCAAACGGCGTCATCGGTCCGGGGGAAGGAGCAAAACCGCGAGAAGTACTGATCAAAACTGCTCAAATGACAAGTTCGGATGTATTGGAGGAATAACCTCTCTTTTATTGTTACATTGCGCCATTGTTAAAATTGTCAAAAATTTGAGCGTCCGCAGTTCCAACAATGTAACGATGTAATAATGTAACAATGAATACCATAGAAAAATCTAATACTCTTGGTTCGCGGCTTCGCGCGCGCCGCGAAGAATTGGGGTTGAGCATACAGGATATTGCGCGGGAGATAAAAATATCCTCGCAGTATATATCCGCACTGGAAGAAGGAAATTTTGGATTTATCGGCGCGCGCGTGTATGCGCGGGGGTTTTTAAAAAAAATGCTTCACCTTCTTGTGGTTGAGAATGGAGAGGAATGGTTCTCGCAATTTGAAGTGGAGTGGGATATCTGGATAAAAAAAAGGGACAGAACGTCCCCGATTCCCGGGAGCAAGAAAACACCACGCATGTATCTTACCTCGCGGCGTTTCTTTTTAATGCTTGGCGGAGCAGTACTTGCCGCATTTTTAATATTTGCGGGGATGCAAATAAAAAATTTTGTGGGGCGCCCCGCGCTTGTAATCAATGAACCCCGAGATCGAAGCGAACTTGATCGTCCGATAGTCGTAGTCAAAGGAAAAACCGAGAAGGAGTCGCGATTGACAGTCAACGGAC
The DNA here is from genome assembly GCA_007376125.1 of Parcubacteria group bacterium Gr01-1014_33. Lineage (GTDB taxonomy): Bacteria > Patescibacteriota > Minisyncoccia > Sungbacterales > HO2-52-23 > VMFQ01. The sequence continues at coordinate 12,518 of VMFQ01000030.1, forward strand.
GCGAGATTACCATAGATGGATCAGGAAATTTTCAAGAAGAAATTGAACTTGCGAACGGGGTAAATTCGCTTGAGTTTTTGGCGCAAAACCGCTTCGGAAAGGAGACAAAAGAGGTGAGGCATGTGGTAGTAAAATAGCAATTTCGCGAATTAAAGCTCGAATTATACACGAATTTTTCCCGAATAAGTCCGCCAAAGGCGGACAGTATTCAAGAGTAATTCTAGGAAATTCGTGATTCAATTCGTGAGATTAGTATGAAAGAAGATAAATTAGACAAAGTAAAATTATTGGAAGCCACCGTAAAGGAAATCCAGGAAAAGTACGGCGAGGGCGCTATTATGATGCTCGGAGAGGCGAGAAAAGTGGATGTGGACGTGATCCCGACCGGATCCTTTTCTTTGGACAAAGCTCTCGGAGTGGGCGGGGTGCCGCGGGGCAGGATTATTGAGATTTTTGGCCCGGAAAGTTCCGGGAAAACCACATTAGCGCTCCATATCGTGCGTGAGGCGCAAAAAAAGGGGGGACTCGCCGCGTTTGTGGATGCGGAGCACGCGCTTGATCCGGAATATGCCAAAAAAATCGGCGTGAAAATAAACGATTTACTTATTTCCCAGCCCGATAACGGAGAGCAGGCGTTAGAAATCGTGGAGTCGCTCGTCCGCTCAAGCGCAGTGGACGTGGTGGTGGTGGATTCGGTTGCCGCGCTCACTCCCAAAGCGGAGATAGAAGGCGAGATGGGGCAGCAGCATATGGGACTGCAGGCGCGCCTGATGTCTCATGCGCTTCGCAAACTCACGGCAATCGTTTCCAAATCACAAACCGTCATTATTTTCATCAATCAGATTCGTATGCAAATCGGGATAGTGTACGGAAATCCAGAAACCACCCCGGGCGGCAAGGCGCTTAAATTTTATTCTTCAGTGAGAATTGACATTCGCCGCGCCGCGCAGATAAAAAAAGGAGAAGAGATCATTGGCAACCGCACCAAAGCAAAAATCGTCAAAAATAAAGTTGCCGCTCCGTTTAAAATTGCGGAGTTTGATATTTTCTACGGCGAAGGCATCTCGTATGAAGCCGAAGTGCTTAACACCGGCATCAATCTTGGTATAATCAAAAAAGCAGGGGCATCATTGAGCTATGAGTCAATACGGCTTGGCCAAGGATTTGATAACGCCAAAAATTTCCTGAAAGAAAACCCGAAAGTTACTGCAGAGATTATGAAAAAGATAAAGGAGCAGGTGAAAGAGTAGCATATTGAGGACTCGCGCGCTTGCCGAAGCGGCTCTGCTTCCCGCTTCATCCCTTGTAGTGCGTACCCCAAAAATTCCGCGAAAAGATTTGGCTCGCTACGCGGCTATTCTTACTTCTCTCCAAAAGAATCTGGATCAACTCAAAACGGCTCTTAATCAATAAGTTTGTCATCTTGTAAATAGACCTACTGCACGATAACAAATCTACTGCAATTTCATAATTTCGGCCAAAATCGCCTCAAAATTTTTTGTCTTATCTCCAGATAAGCCGCAAAATAAATTCTGAAATTTCGTTACGAAAGTTATCGTGCAGTAAGTCTAATAAACAAACCGCCTCAATGTCGGGGCGGTTTGTTTTTACAATGTAAAACTTTTTATCTTGTCGTATACGGCACAAACGCTAAAAACCGTGCGCGTTTTATGGCACGGGCAAGTTGTCTTTGGTGATGAGCGCAGGTTCCGGTTTTCCGGGGGGGGTAGATTTTTGCTTGAGACGACATAAACTTGCGAAGCATCTCTCCGTCTTTGTAATCAATTACATCGCGGTTGGTGGTGCAAAAATAGCATTGTTTTTGTTCTTGTTGCAACATATGTTTTATATCCTTGCTTTAATGCCAAGTCTTTTTTCAATGGCTGAAAGGCGCTCAAGCACCTCTTCAAATTCATCGCGATATACAAAATGTTTGCGGATTTCGGCGATATCGTGTTCTATCGTATCAAGCCGCGTGTCAATATGCTGAAGATGCCCGTCCATCTTATCCATCCGTCCATCTATCTTATTCATCTGTTCTTCCACATGTGGGAACCCTTTATTTACGAGAACGGCAAAGTTTTCAAACGAGGTTTCAATCTCCTCGTGAACAACTTCTTTTATTTGCGATAAATCTTTTTTTGTCAGCGGCATAAGGGGTATTCTCGCGTATGGTATGTGTATTAAAACGGAATATCCTTTACATCAATCTCCTCCTCTCCCGGAAGTTCAATGATGGGCATGGGCGGCTCTTCTCGGGATTGCGGGGATCGGGATCTTTGAGGGGAAAATGATTCTTCTTCGTTCAGTACCCCTTCGTCTCCTCCTCCGCCCGCACGCGAAGTGCCGCCATCTTGCCGTGGACCTAACTGGATTCTTTCCGCAACGATTTCGGTTTTCCAGTGTTTTACCCCCTGCGGGTCTTGCCATGAGCGGGTTTGTAATCGCCCTTCCACAAGAAGCAAGCTTCCTTTATGCAAGTATTGATGGATAATCTCTGCTTGTTTTCCCCATGCAACAATATTATGGAATTCCGCTTGCTTCTGCTTCTGTCCTGCAGAATCGGTATAGAAACGATTAGTGGCAATGCCAAAAGAACACACGGCTTGTCCCGAAGGGATTTGCCGAATCTCCGGATCGCGGGTGAGATTGCCGAGGATAAAGACTTTGTTTAGGTTCATAGAATATCATCGAATAGCGAATCTTGTTGCGAATAAACGAATAATAGAATTACTGAAAATTCGTTGATTCGTTTTTGATTCGTTATTCGTTGATTACTTCCCAAGTATCTCTTCCAGCTTCTTATCCAATGCCTCAAGGTCAAGTTTCTCTTCCGGTTTTTCAGGGCCTTCCGGACGATGAGCGGGGATATGCGTGGGCGCGGGGCGGGAGGGAATAGTGCGAAGTATTTGCGGCCGTACCTGGGTCTCCTCTTCTCCCACAATAAGGAATCGGAGCAGATTTTCCCCTTTCAATTTCTTTTCAAGTAAGGCGATCGCATTGGGCGCCATGGCAAACGTAGTCCAGCCAAAATAGGCGTTTCTTTCTTTTTTAATCTCGTATGCAAGTTTTCCCTTTTTCGGCTCCTCGGTATGGCGTATTTTGCCGCCCGTATCTTCAATGATTTTACTTAGTTTTCGTGAATACATCAAGACCTCGCTTTCAGGGATTGAGGGCGGAAGGAGATAGGGAAATTCGTAGTTTTTTGAATCGGTTTCCATGCGAATAGATATACTAACGCGTGCGAATGATATACGAATTCATGCTGACTCATTATTTTTCGAGTCTCGGCTTGCAAGGATCAAGAAGTACCCATAGAAACTGTCTACAAAGTACCCTTTCGGTAAAAACAGATGATCTTTTTGGTTACAATTCGTGATGTACTCCTTGAATTATCTTTGTATTGATATTCCTTCGTCGCACATCACGAATTGTACCTCAAAAATCTCCCTATTTTTCCTGCGAAAAGTACTTTTTAGACAGTTTCTTAGGGAAGTTCTCGATGAACTCGAACAATATTAAAGATACTACAATGTATCTTTCTTGTCCACAATATTGACTTTTAAACATTTCAGTGATATGGTATAAGTATATTTATAGGCATAGCTTTTTGACAAAAAGGAAGGAGTGCATATGCCGCTATGGGGAGTTATTCTTCTGATCTTCGGAGGTTTGATCGGGTTAGTTCTTCTCTATTTTATTTGTAAGTTTGTCTCTATCATCTTTCTCATCAATTATGTAGATATGGATTGGATTGATGTCTTTAAACATCCAAATAGAGATGACCTTTGCTATCCGATTAACAAGAAGCTTTTTGAAAGGTGTATGAGGTTCAATCTCATACTCATAGAGTTTCTTAGGATGTCAGTGGACGCGTCGCGCACCACGGGCTTTTTTTATTTGAGAACAATGTACTATCATTTCACCACGATCGTAGAGGAATGATAGTAACGAGATTTAGATTCTGAACTCAATTACATCTCCATCCTCAACCACATACTCCCTTCCTTCAGTACGCAAAAGTCCCAGTTCGCGCGCACACGCGTACGATCCCGCTTCAACGAGTTTTTGCCAATTGATGACCTCTGCACGAATGAATTTTTCTTCAAAATCCGAGTGAATTGCGCGTCCCGCACGGGGCGCTTTTGAATTTTTGGGTATGGTCCAGGCGCGGGTTTCATCTTCTCCGGTGGTGAGATACGTGATAAGCCCGAGCGTCTCGTAGCCGATTGTAATGAGCTGGTCCAAACCGCTTTCTTGAATGCCGAATGTCTTGAGATACTCCATTTTTTCGTCACTGGAAAGTTCGGACAGTTCTGATTCTATTTTTGCGGAAATCGCGGCATACGGTTTAACTCCGACTTTTACGCGAAGTTTTTCATCCGGTTCCCAATGGTTTTGAGTTTGTTCTTCAGAAACGTTAAAAATATAGATAATCGGTTTTATGGTAAGAAGACTTGTCTGGTATAACATTCCCACATTCTCAAGAATGTGGGAATGTTTTCCGCTGAGGGAATCGTGGAGGGATTCGGAAAGAAGATGGCCGGACTTGAGTTCCGCCTCGCTTTTTTTAAAAAACGTAAGTTCCTCTTCGGCTCCTTTCTTTTTTCCTCGTATATCCCGCTCCACGGATTCTATCCGCTTTGACACGGTTTCCAAATCCTTTAGTATGAGTTCATACTCCAGCACCTCAATATCTGAAATGGGATTCGGTGTTCCCGCAACATGGGTGATATCGGGATCGTCAAAAATGCGTACCACTTCGGCGATCGCGTCTACGTCGCGGATATGCGATAAAAATTTATTGCCAAGCCCTTCGCCCTC
>VMFQ01000031.1 GCA_007376125.1 Parcubacteria group bacterium Gr01-1014_33
TGGATGATTCTCATGCGACCGGCTTTATGGGCAAAAACGGACGCGGAACTCCCGAAGAATGCGGCGTGGAAGAGGGGGTTGATGTGATAACTTCCACGTATGGCAAAGCGCTTGGAGGCGCGGGTGGAGGATTTATCGCGGGACACCAGGAAATTATTGATCTCCTGCGCGAGCGCTCGCGGACATATCTTTTTTCAAATAACATCCCGCCGGTAGTGGCGGCAACTTCTCTTTTTGCGATCCGATACATTGAAGCGCATCCGGAATTACGCGACACACTTTGGGAAAACGTGCGCTACTTTCGCGCGAAAATGCAGGAAGCAGGTTTTACAGTTCCCGAGTCCGTTCATCCAATTGTTCCCATTATGATAGGAGATGCGGTAAAAACCCAATCAATGTCCCGCGCAATTTTTGAACGCGGCATCTATGTGGTGGGATTTAGCTATCCGGTGGTGCCCGAAGGCAAAGCGCGCATCCGCGTGCAAATTTCTGCGGAGCATACGCGCGAAGATTTAGACAGGGCAACCGCGGCGTTTGTGGAAGCGCGGGATAAGAGCGCATAAGATTGAGTTATCTAAAAATTTCTTGAATGTATTTTCATATGTAAGTATTGACGACACAATATTTCCATATATACTGGAATTAGGTCTTTCCCATACAAATCGGCAAAAAAGAGGGAGATAGTCTAATGTTGAAACGGTATACTCTGCCAGAAATGGAAAATCTTTGGGTTCGAGAAGAAACAAAATTTGAAAGCTGGTTAGAAGTAGAGCTTGCAGTGTTGTGGGCGCGGATGAAATTAGGAGACCTTTCGCAAGAAGCGTATGTAGCAATTAGCATAAACGCGAAAATTGATGTAAAACGTATCGCAGAACTTGAAGTGGAGTACGATCACGATATGATTGCTTTCATTGTTTCTGTTCAAGAAGCGCTCGTAGTTGCGGGAGCGGGGCAGTACAAAGAAGAATTCCATAAGGGTCTCACCTCATATGACGTCGAAGATCCTGCGCTTGTTGTCACGCTTCGCCGGGCAGCAAATCTTATACGGATAGAACTTGAGAAACTTGTAGATGTACTTTTGGAGAAGGCATTCGATTATAAATGGACAATCATGATAGCACGGACTCACGGGCAGTTTGCAGAACCTACTACATTTGGACACCTTCTGTTTATGTTCACTGAGGCAGTTAAACGTAGCCTCAATCGTCTCGATCAAGTAGAGGAAAGAGAATTGAAAGAAGCTAAAATATCGGGCGCAGTGGGTTCATATGCAGGTATGAATCCCGATATTGAGAGAGAGGCGTTAGAATTCTTACAACTTTTGCCCGCACGATGCGAGACCCAAATTCTTCAGCGCGATCGGCATGCTGCATTTCTGTCCGTGCTTGCTATTGCGGCAAGTACGATTGAGCAAGTGTGTCGGACATTCTGGGAGATGATGAGGAGTGAAGTTGGGGAGCTGGAAGAACCCCGCGGCTCGCGGCAGCGCGGATCGTCCGCGATGGCTCATAAAAAGAATCCAATTCTCACCGAACGCTTGATGGGCCTTCCGCGACTTATGCGTGCGTATGCGCATGTTGCGATGGAAGACATTGCGACTCCCGAATTTCGGGACATATCTCAATCAAGCGTGGAGCGACATATCTTACCGGATGCCACCTCACTTCTTCACTATATGGCAAGGCGAATGATGAATTTGGTAAAAAATCTTGTCATATTCCCGGAAAGAATGAAGGAAAACTTGGAAATAGTATCGTGTGGTGTATGGGCAACCCAGCAGGTGCGAAATGCCCTGATGGAGTCGGGAGTTTCTTATGATGTCGCCTATGAGTATTTGCAACAAACGGCTTTTGATGCGGTGAGGAGTCGAACCAGTCTCCTTGAGATTTTACGAATACGAACAATCCTGGGGGATGATAGAACAGCGGAATCAATTGTGGGAGAACAGAAGTTGCGTCAATGTTTTGATGCCGAACTTTATATAAAAGACGGAATTAACTATATCGTCAGGTAGGTAAGGGAATGCCCGTTGGAATAATCCGGCGGGTCTTTATATTGCATTTTTCTGAAAATACTGCTACGATAGATTCATGAAAAATCTGTTATTCCCCTTGTTTACAACCAAAAGCGGGGCGCGGGCTCCGAAATTCATGCTGGAAGATCCGGTTGAGCGAAAAAAATATTTTCAGTATAAGGCCGGGCGCGAAATAGAAAAAATCCGCGGATACCTTGAAAGGGGAAATACGTTTGTCGGGATTCTCTTAGGGCCTAAAAATTCAGGCAAAGGCACCTACACAAAACTTTTTATGGAGGCGGTGGGCGGAGAACATATCGCGCATATTTCGGTGGGAGATATTGTGCGAAGCGTGCACAAAGATATTGGAAGCGCAAAAGGAAAAAGGGAACTTATCGCGTTTCTCAAATCCCGTTATCGCGGATTTATTTCCATAGAAAAAGCGCTTGAAATTATTCTTGGCCGCGACACAAAAACGCTTCTTCCCACTGAAGTGATACTCGCGCTTGTGGAGCGTGAAATTTTAAAACTCGGCAGAAAGGCAGTTTTTATTGACGGATTTCCGCGAAATCTGGATCAAATATCCTACTCTCTCTATTTCCGGGCGCTTATGGGATATCGAGACGATCCTGATTTTTTTGTGTTTATCAGCGTGCCGGAAGCTGTAATTGACGAGCGGATGCGGTATCGGGCGGTGTGTCCGTTGTGTCAGTCACCGCGGAATTTAAAACTCCTTCGCACTAAAGAGATCGGATACGATCAAAAAACAAAAAAGTTTTTTTTGCTGTGCGACAATCCATCGTGCAAGGGATTTGGTAAGAGTCGTATGGTGTCAAAAGAAGGCGATGAATTAGGGATTGAAGTAATCCGCGATCGGATTGAAGTTGACGCAAAAGTTTCGCGTATGCTTATGGATCTTCAAGGTGTGCTAAAAGTGTATCTGCGAAACGCGGTTCCGGTGGCCGAGGCAAAAAAATATGTTGATGAGTACGAAATCACCCCGAGTTATCGGTATGTCTGGGACGCGTCCACAAAAAAAGTGCGTGTGATTGAAGAGCCGTGGATAGTCAAAGATGATGCCCGCGTCCCATCGTATAGTCTTCTGCCTGCGGCAGTGGTAGTCTCGCTTATAAAACAAACGGCAAAAGTGTTGGGGCTGTAGAATCTGCGATTTGTCTCGCATCCATGATTTTAGAAGTTGGTGAATTTTATTTTAATGTAAGCTAATATGGCAAACTTTTATAAGCGCGACATTGAGTTTCTTTTTGAGATTGGATCGCTTCGCAATGTAGAGCGCGGGTGGAAGCAACATCTTGCGGTTGATTGCGCAAGTGATCTGGAGCACAGTTTCCGTGTTGCATTTTTTGCGCTTATACTTGCCCGGAGAGAAGGCGTGAAGAATGAAGAAAAAATAATAAAAATGGCTCTCGTACATGATTTAGCAGAAACAAGGACATCTGATCTTAGTTATGTCCAAAAGGTATATGTGAGTGCAGATGAAGCGCGAGCGGCTGAAGATCTTTTTGATGGCACCTCGCTTGGAGATCTCAATAAAAATATCTTACACGAATTTGAGGCAAGAGAATCAATAGAAGCAAAAATTGTTAAGGATGCGGATAATCTTGATATAGACTTGGAGTTAAAGGAACTTGAAGAACGAGGATCAAAATTACCCAAGAAATGGGGACAGTTTCGGAAGAAAGTTCGAGACGAGAAGCTGTATACTCAATCTGCAAAAAAATTTTGGGATGAGTTGCAAAAAAGAGATGTGGCAAGCTGGCATTTGAACGCAAACAAGTGGCTTAAAATTCCTCATGCAGGGAAATAAAGTTGCGATCACGGCATGCCAAACGGTAAAAACAAATATAGCGTGGCAATACACTATGTCCGAGAAAAAACTTTTCAAAGTCGTGATTACCGCAATCGTCAGAAAAGACGAGAAGTATTTGATTTTGAAACGTTCGCCCCATGAAAGAAAATTTCCCTCGCGCTGGACAGTTCCCGGAGGAAAACTCACCACCGAAGATTATATCCATTTGGCAAAAGACACGCCGAATTATTGGTATAACGTTTTGGAACGAACTCTTAGACGCGAGGTAAAGGAAGAGGCCGGAATTGAAATAGAAAATATCCGCTACGTTACTTCCCTTGCGGATGCGCGCGAGGATGATGATCCGTCGCTTGTAATCTCCTGTCTTGCGGATTGGGCGGGAGGCGAGGTGGCGCTTGAAGAAGGCATGACCGAATACCGATGGGTAACGCCCGAGGAGTCGCGGAAAGTAGATCTGATAGAGGGAATCTATGACGAACTTATTATGGCGGATGCGATGGCAAGAGGAGGAGGACGCGGCGAATGGGGAAAAACGGGATAAGATACAAAAATAAAAATCTCCGCACAGGCCATCGATTTTGTCGGCGGTGTCTTATTTATATGTTAAGAATTTCCGATAAGTGATTGGTCGGAAATAAATCTTTGGGGTAGACTTCGACCAATTTGAGGTTATGTTTTTTACAAAGACGGCGTTTGATTCTGACGAGTTCATCGTATCTTTGAACTTCTCCGGCAAGACCAAAGAATTCGATCCAGTGATTTTCGATAACAAAATCAACTTTCAAACGTTTACCCTCCGGATACGGGATGCTTCGCTTGTGTTCAATGCTTTCGGTTGTGAGCCAGTCGTCAATAATCTTTTCGGCAAGAGAATCGCAAGGATGCCCATCGTTTGCAATTTGCTTTTCGGCGAATAGTACAGGATTTGGATTGTATCCTGCTGCAATAATCGCGTTATTCCAGCTTCCGAATACAAGCCATGCTACCTTGTATATAGAATTTAACTCTCTTTTTAACGGTATCCTTCCATGATTGTTGTAGAAGGACTGAATATGCGCAATAATTTTCTGCTTATATTGCTCTGGAGAAATTTTCCTTGAACTTGTCGCGTGGACTATAGAGCAATAGTTTTGCCAAGAAGGAATTGAGATGTTACACCCTGGAGTTGCACATTGCTTTCTTACTAACTTTTCCGAGCGTTCCTTGTTATTGATAATAGTGGCACAAGATTGAGAACAAAAGCTTTTCCTTACTTTCTTTATCTGGTTTTGTAATCGATAAAACTTTTTCTTACATTGGGGATTTAAACACTGGAGGGTACTGCCTGTCATTTTTGAACTAGCCAGGCAATTCCAAGAACAAAACTGTTTCCAGTGGAATTTCTTTGCTTCATTCACTTGACCGACTGACCGTATAAAAGTTTTTCTACACTCCGCACAGACTACTTGACAGAAGTACATATATATATTTTAATTCGGGCTGCCGGGAATCGGACCCGGGCTCCAAGACCCCCAGCCTTGTGTACTACCATTATACTACAGCCCGTTTAAATTTGATTGATAAAAAACTCTATCCGCCAGCTTTAAATGGTTTCCTTTATATATTCCATATTTATTCATGCCTGACCCTCGGTAAAAATTGTTGTACATCTTCTTTTAAAAGTAAGCGTCTGACATCGGAATGAGTAATAAGTCCATACGATGGTTTTTGGCTAAATCCGACATATTCTACTTTTTTACCCATAGAACGGATTTTTGCGAGAGCGGGAATAAGGTCGGTATCTGAACTCAATAGGATTGCAGTATCATAGAGATTTTCGTATGCGCCTACCAATAAGTCAACTGCTATCTGGACATCAACGCCTTTTTCGTGATGAGTACCACCCGATTCAAGAAGGTATCCGCGCGCGATACTCCATCCGTCTTTGCGCAATTCGGCAAAAAGCCGTTGCTGATTTCTTCTTAAGGTTTGAGCCTTTTTGTCATCAGGTTTTGCCCGCACAACACCAATATAGTAGGTTTTTTGGACGATGCTTCTTTCTCCTGTGAGCCATTGTACAAAATTGGTGTAGCGAAAATCGAGCAAATTTCCCTCAAGTCCTTGCAGTTCTTTTAAACGATGATAGAAATTACTCCCATCGATTATTGCAAATACTCTTTCTTTCGCTGTGTTCATAAGAGAATTATGGGTCTGTTGCCGAATGCGCTTTCGTTACGAAATTTCAGAATTTCGAGCGAAAATCATGAAGGACGAGGCGGCTTACTTGGCTAAAGTAAGCCAACGAGTCCTGAATGATTTGCAGCCGAAATTCTGAAATTGCAGTAGAAATGGCATTCGGCAACAGACCCTATAGCATAGAATCGAAACCCCGCCGAAAGGAAAACCTTTGGGCGGGGGGGGTTAATAATCCTATTGTAGCAGGAGCGGAAAAGATGTCAAATTTTTCGGCTTTCTTTGTGATCTAATCTATCTTCCCTATCCAGTGCATAATTGCCCCTGCAAGCTCTTTTTCTTTTTTTCGGAAACTATGATCCGCGCCTTTTATTATTATACCGGAAAATGATTTTGCTTGCGTGGCGTTTTTTTGGAAGATTGACACAAACTTTTTTGCCGGACGGTCAAGGCATTCATCATGAGAACCGATTATGACCGCAACAGGGATTTTGATGCTTCGCAGTTCTTTCCATTGCGTATCAGGACTATAATAAGGAAAAACATCCTCTCTACTTCCCGGCGTGTATAAACTAAGATATCGGCGGGCGGAATAAAGGTATCCATGTGATTTAAAAAGAGAAGAAGAATCTTTTTTGTACAGATTTTTTGCGAGGCGGGAGGTTTTTTCAAACTCCTTTTCCCCTATGCGTTGAATTTCAGCAACGGCATCGTTTGCGGAACCGAGAAGTATGAGTCCTTTTACATTACGCTTTTTTGTTTTGTATAAATAATAGAGGGCTTTGTTTGCGCCCGTGGAATGTCCCGCAAGAATAATATTTTCGTATCCTTGCATTCCCGCAGATTGTATCATTGCGTCAATATCATATACGCAATCTTCAAACTTTTCAAATACCGTTCCAAGGAGCAAACCTTCTTTTTGTCCGCGGCACACAAGATCATGCCCGCGCGTATTGAATTTAAAATAGCCAATACCCAATTTCTGGCATCGTGATGATATTTCTTGGATGAGTGTTTGCGAGAAATAAAAAGTAGAGGTAAGACCGTGGATCCATATAAGACAGGTCTTATCCTTGCGCGGCGGGCTGATATAAATACCATCAAGCCAAATTCCATCGCGGGTTTTGATTTTAGTGAGGAGAACAGGGATCATATATAAGCTTGTAGGAATTAGCTTGTAGGTGGTAGGAGAAGAATCGAGGATTTCCCTACCAGCTACTACCTACAACCTACTCACTAATTCTTGATATTCTTTCGCAAGCTCCACAATATATCTCACTCCCGTTCCCGCCGCTCCTTTTGCGAGGAATTCTTGATCGTGTGCGGTCATGCGCGGGGCAATGTCCACATGCGCCCACGGGGCATTTTCCACGAATTGCTCAAGGAATTTTGCGCCGTGGATTGCGCCGCCGTAGCGGTCTTTCTGTCCGATATTGGCAAGATCGCCGAATGTTCCTTTTATATCTGCGAGATATTCATCCCATAGGGGAAGCGGCCAGACATAGTCCCCTGATTGTTTTCCTACGGCGACGAGCGATTCAATAAGTTCCTCGCGGTTGGTGAATACGGCGGACATGTAACTCCCAAGCGCCACGTGCGCGGCGCCGGTAAGCGTTGCAAAATCCACGATAAGCCCGGGCTTGTAGCGAAGCGCATAAGTAAGAGCGTCCGACAAAATCACGCGACCTTCCGCATCGGTATTCAACACCTCAATCACTTTTCCGCTCATTGATTTTAATAAATCCCCTGGCCGATAACTTGATCCAGAGGGCATATTTTCTACGGCAGGAATTAACCCTACCACGTTTATGGGAAGTTTCAGGCGCGCGATTGCGGCGATCCCGTGGATTACCGCAGCGCCTCCGGACATATCCATGTGCATTTCATAAATATGCTGGTCCGGTTTCAAGTTAAGTCCTCCGGTGTCAAACGTAACTCCTTTGCCAACAAGAACAAGTGGTTTTTGTCGTCCAGCATTGCTGGGCGAGCCTCGCCCCGAAGGGGCGGGCGATTTTGGTCCCGCATGGTATTCAAGGATGATAAATTTCGGTTTCTCGTCCGATCCGCGCGCAACACCGAGCACTCCTCCCATGCCAAGCCGTTTGATCTCCGGCTCGTCCAAAATTTTTACTTTAATGCGAATTTCTCTTCCCACTTTTCGCGCCTCGTCCGCAAGAACTTTTGGCGTCATGTCGCTTCCCGGGGTATTTGCAAGTGTACGGCAACGATTTACTTCTTCGCCGATAATCACTCCCTCTTTGATGCCCGCTTCCGCATCGCGTGCATCTTTATCGCGAACCGCAAGAGAAATACTTTTTACTTGGGGCCATCCTTCCTCCGGAGGTTTTTTGTACGCGTTATACTCAAATCCCGCCATAATCGCGTTTTCAGCGAATATACGTGCGTATTCCCTCATATTGAAGTGAGACTTCAATATGAGGAGGGGGGTGGTGAATTCAGAAATCTTTTCGCGTTTCGCGTACTGAACCATGCGGCGGGGAATAAGCGGCGTTTTTCTCTCGTTCCATTTTTCTTTCTCGCCTAAACCAAAAAGCACAATGCGCTCGGGCATGGCGCCGCTACGCCAGAGCGACTTAACTTCTCCTTCTTCTCCGTGGAATTCTTTTTTGGCAAATTCGGCGAGCGTTTTTTTAGTTTCCGCATCAAGCAAAGAAAAAAATTCCTCTGTGGGGAGAGAAGTATTTTGGAAAAGCGGGATAAAGAGATTGCGGGGGCGGGCAGATGCCCGGCGCGAAAAAATCCTAATGTTCATTGAAAATTTGAGAATTACGCCTTTGTTTTGTGCAGTCCTTTCAAGCATTTCGCGCATACTTTCACTCTCTTTCCGGACGCTAAATGCGCCCATTGGAGATTGGGGTATTTCCGAACAGTCGCGGTTGGGTTATAATGGCTACGGAGGAAAGAACGCTTGCCTCCGAGAACCGATCCTTTGTTACAGATGGTACAGGTACGCATACTTCTCTAATTAAAGCTCGAATTACCACGAATGTCTCGCGAATAGAATCTTATTCGAAAATAATTTGTTATAATTCGA
>VMFQ01000032.1 GCA_007376125.1 Parcubacteria group bacterium Gr01-1014_33
AGAAACTGTCTAAAAAGTACTTTTCGCAGGAAAAATAGGGAGATTTTTGAGGTACAATTCGTGATGTGCGACGAAGGAATATCAATACAAAGATATTTCAAGGAGTACATCGCGAATTGTAACCAAAAAGATCATCTGTTTTTACCGAAAGGGTGCTTTGTAGACAGTTTCTAAAGGGAGAACTTGCCCAGTAGTAGTCTTTGACCGCTTCGTTTTTATCCCGATTCTAATCGGGACAGTCAAAGAGTTACTACTGGGCTTGCGGCAAAAAACATAATTGAAGCGCTGGAAGGGAGAACGCCGCCGAATGTGGTCAAGTAACTCCCCAAATGTTTATGAAAAAAGGTTTTACGTTAGTTGAACTCCTTGTTACGATCTCCATTATCTCGGTACTTGCGAGCGTGGTGTTGACGAGCGTCAATTCGGCGCGGGCAAAGGCGCGAGATGCGCGGAGATTATCGGATCTCAAACAGTATCAGCTTGCGCTTGAGTTTTACTATGATAAATACAACAGTTACCCTCCGACTCATAGTGACACCGGCTGGGGGCAGGATCGGAGCGATTACGATGGAGATACCCTTGCGCCAGAATTCCTGACGATCCTGCGAACCGAAGGAATGCTCCCGCAGACGCCGGTTGATCCCATCAACGTGTACGATGTAGCGAATAATTACTCCGTTTATCTTTATCGGCAGTGCAGTGGCGGTCAGGGATACGTGCTTCAGGCGATGCTCATAACTCAACCTTCCCAAACCGGTCCGTGGCCGCCGTGCTGGAGCACTCGGCACTGCCTTCAGGTTGGGACAGTCGGAACGTGCGGAATGTAAGTTTACTACTATGTTAAACACTCGGTGTCTAACATCTTTTCTTTTTTCTTAATTTATGCTATGTTCCCATTATTCGTATATTTGTTTTAAATTCGTATATTTGCGATTACTATGGAACTTAACGCCGAGCCAAGAACTCAATTAGGAAAATCGGTAAAAATCTTGAGAAAACAGGGTTTTTTGCCTGCGGTGCTGTATGGCGAGGGAATAGAGACCAAGCCGATTTCAGTGCCGTATTCCCGTTTTGAGAAAGTATATAAAGAGGCGGGCGAGTCGTCTCTTGTTACTCTTGTCATGGAAAATGCGCCTTACAATGTGCTTATCCATGATGTGGCGTTTGATCCTCTGAAAGGTGCGCCGATCCATGCCGATTTTTTCGCGGTGCGGATGGATAAAGAAATTCGCACCATGGTTTCTTTGGCATTTAAAGGAGAATCTCCCGCAGTTAAAAATGAGGCGGGGATTTTAGTCAAGGTGGTTCAAGAACTTGAAGTGGAGGCATTGCCTCAAAATCTTCCGCATGAGCTTCCCGTTAATCTTGCGGGGCTCGCCGAACTTAAATCAAGGATATTGGTAAAAGACCTCGCGATTCCCGCGGGAGTAAAAGTACTTGCCGATCCGGAAGAAGTTATTGTACTTGTTGAGGCACAAAAATCAGAGGATGAATTAAAACAGGAACTGGAAACGGGCGCGGCAGAAGTGATTGCCGTAAAAACTGAGCAAGAGACAAAGCGCGCGGCGCGCGCCGAAGCAAAAGAGGGTGATGAAAAAGCCGCTGAATCCGCGGAGCGGAATAGTGTTGCGGAAAGCCGAATTTACCCAACAATTCTGCAAAAATAGGAAAAAATCCTTACATTTGC
The DNA here is from genome assembly GCA_007376125.1 of Parcubacteria group bacterium Gr01-1014_33. GTDB lineage: Bacteria > Patescibacteriota > Minisyncoccia > Sungbacterales > HO2-52-23 > VMFQ01. Next base: position 1,688 of record VMFQ01000032.1, read on the forward strand.
GTGCGATCGCACGCAAATGTAAGGATTTGGGACAGTCAATCGGATCAGAATTGCCACCGGATCTTTTTCTTTTTCCGTAACAACCCCCCCAAAAAAGCGCGCCAGATTTTCTCTCTAAGAACCTGTTTGCGATCTCGCGGTACCCAACCTGAAAATGCGGGTTTTTGAGCGAGTACAGTCGGAGCGCGAAGCGTAATGGTATTACGATGAGTGTATACTTGCGGTATGGCGGTTCCGCATAAAAAACGAGCGTTTTATCCCCCCACCTTCCCGAATACCCTGCGGCCTCTTGCCCTGCCGTCAAATTTTGGCGGGAGGGTGAATCGCAGGGATGAACCCTCACACCAAAATTGGCGTGGGGGTGAAGGGAGTTTTCAAATCCTTCCCTCGGGGTCCAATACCCCGCCCCCACCACCTATGTATAGGTGTGGGGGCCCGCAGGAAGGTGGGAGGATCTATTCTTTAAGGATCGCGAGCGCGGCGATGGCGCTTGTTGCATCCTTTTTTTATTGTGTTGATTTTATACATGCCCAAGATACGACGGGCATTTCGGGCGAGAAGCGAAGCGAAATTGAACGCCAAATTGCGGTGCTGGAAACCGAGGCGGAGCGGCTTGATGCCGTTCTTGCGGGCGTGGGAAAGGAAAAAAGAACTCTTGCGACCGAGGTAAAAGGATTTGAAACCGAAATCAGAAGAAGAGAAATTGAGATTCAGAAAATTTCTCTTGCGATCCGAAAAGCAAACCTTGAGATACAGAGCAAGACCGCGGCGATCGGAACGCTTGCCGAAAAAATTGATCACTCGCGAAAAGCGCTCGGGGCGAGTTTATTTCTTTATTCAACGTACGAGCAAGATTCGCTGATCGCGATTCTTTTAAAACACCGCGATCTTTCTGATTTTTTTGACTCTCTGCACGATCTTGAAAAAGCAAAGCAAAACATTACCGTACATCTTACGGGGTTTAAAGAGGATAAAATGCTTGAAGAGGCGGAGCGCGGCGATCTTCAGGATTTCCAAAAAGATCAGACGGATTTAAAAACACTCCAAGAAATTGAACGGAGAGCTCTTGCCCAAAAGAAAAAAGAAAAAGATAATCTTCTCGCGCTCACAAAAGGAAAAGAAGCGCTTTTTCAGAAACTTTTGCAATCCAAAAAGCGGGATATCGCGACATTGCGCACTCAACTTTTCTATCTTGAGAAAACCGGCGTAACCGCGGAAGAAGCGATACAATTTGCGGAAAAAGCTGCCCAGCGCACCGGAATCCGCACCGCGTTTTTACTTGCCTTGCTTGAGGTGGAAACCGGAAAGCAGTTTGAAGACGGCATAATAAGCGTAGGCACGAATCTCGGCACCGGCAACTGGAAAACCGATATGTATGATTGTTATGTGGCGCTGAAGAAAAAAAGCGCTGCGGAGGCGGAAAAGACGGCATTCTTTGCGATCACCGGAAAATTAGGGCTTGATCCCGACAAAATGCCGGTTTCGCGAAAACCAAACTACGGATGCGGTGGCGCAATGGGACATGCCCAATTTCTTCCCACCACATGGCTTAGTTTTGAAGACCGGGTCGCGCAACTGACCGGGCATAATCCTCCGAGTCCATGGACTGTGGAAGATGCGTTTACCGCGGCGGCGGTGTTTCTCGCGGATGCGGGCGCGGATGCCAAAACTTCTTCGGGAGAAATCGCGGCGGCGAAAACCTATATTTCCGGAAATCCCTCATGCAGCCGGTCAATTTGTCGCTACTACTCAAACAGAATCATCGCGCTTGCGAAAGAGATTGATAGAACTCTATAAGAATTGAATCCCGAATTAGGAATTATGAATCATGGTAAAGAAGATGATTCATTCTGTTTTGTATTCCTGATTCCTTATTCCTACTTTCTGATTTCTTTTCTGCAGTGTCTCCACAATTCCTTCCAGATTTCCTTCCATAATAGACGAAATGTTGTGCCACGATGTTTTGATCCGATGGTCGGTTACGCGGTCCTGCGGGAAATTATATGTGCGGATTTTTTCTGAACGGTCTCCGGTGCCGATTTGCTCGCGCCGCTCCGCTGCTCTTTTTTTCGCCTCTTCTTGCATGCGGGCATCTAACAGTTTTGTCCGAAGGAGTGTCATGGCCTGCGTGCGATTTTTTTGTTGGGAGCGGGATTCTTGGGAAGTTACGATAAGTCCGGTGGGAAGGTGATAAATCCGCACCGCGGTCTCAACTTTATTCACATTCTGCCCGCCGGGTCCCGAGGAACGGAAAAATTCTACTTTAATGTCTTGCGGTTTTATTTCTACATCCACTTCTCGCGCCTGCGCCAGCACTGCTACGGACGCAGTGGATGTATGAATCCGCCCGGATTTTTCGGTCTCGGGAATCCGCTGGACGCGATGCACTCCTGATTCCCAGCGAAGGGCGAGGTATACTCCCTCCCCGTTTATCTCAAAAATGACTTCTTTGTATCCGCCGAGTTCGTTTTTTGATTCGCTCAAAAGCGCGGTTTCCCATTTCTTTTTTTGGGCGAAGCGGCTATACATCTCAAAAAGCTTGCCTGCAAACAAGGACGCTTCATTGCCGCCCGCGCCGGCGCGTATTTCCATAATAACATTTGAAGGCAAATCTTCCGCGGGAGCGGTCATTTCTTCTTGGAGCGCTCGCTTTGCGCGTTCAAGTGTTGTAATCTCATCTCGCGCCGCATTTCTCATCTCCTCGTTTTCTGCCGAAAGAAGCCCGCGGGCGTCATTGATCTGCCGTTCAATTTCATCCATGCGCGTATAAAAACATTCCTCTTTCTCAAGTTTAGAAAGTTCTCTTGAGAGCTGTGTTACCTTCCGGGCATCGTGAATGACCGCCGGATCCATGAGGCGTTCTTCAAGTTCTTGTTTTCTTTGTTGAAGTTGTTCTCGCTCATTTTCCATAGGGTGTAACGCCAATACGCGAACACACACGAACAACGCGAAGGAATCACCGGAAAGAAAGAGACCCTTTTACTATTCGCGTCTTCGCGTTATGCTGTTTTCTTTTTCGCAAGCCGTTGCTTAAATTTCTCCACGCGCCCTGCCGCGTCTACGATTTTAGATCCGCCGGTATAAAAGGGATGGCAGTGTGAACAAATTTCAACCTCCAGCCGTTCTTTTGTGGATCCGACCTCAAACGTATTGCCGCAGGCGCACGCTACTTTTGCGTTATAGTATTTTGGGTGAATATCTGTTTTCATGATAACTCAATAATAGCATATTTGCGGTATTCTTGCAACTATTTGCCTAATTTATCTCTTTCGTATATACTGTGGAAAGGAGGTATGAACCCCGTTAGATCGCGACTATCTTTTAGTGGTAGTTTGATTCCAGAATCTAACGAGGTAAGAATAATTATGATACCACAAGAGATACAAAAGATATCTAACGGGGTGAACGAATCAATCACAAATAGCGGTTTTGCGGCTGATATTTCTCTTGGCGCCGATCCGGAGATTGCGGAAATGATGAAAGCCGGAATCCATCTGGGGCATGCTAAAACAAAAAATCACCCCTCAATGCAGGCGTATATTTTTGGTATCCGCAACACTATCTCCATTATTGACGTAACCAAGACAAAGGAGAAGCTTGCGCTCGCGCTTGAATTTATAAAAGGACTTGCCTCGCGCGGGGGATTAGTTCTTTTGGCGGGCACGCGGCCTGCGGCGCGAAAGATTATTCTTGAGGTCGCGGAGAAGACAAAGATGCCGTATTTTACCGAGCGCTGGATTGGCGGAACGCTCACGAATTTCAAAGTTATCTCAAAACGGGTAGAATATATGGAAACGCTGGAGAAGGAAAAAGCAAGCGGAGAACTTGAGAAATATACGAAGCGCGAGCGGATGAAAAAAGAGGAAGAAATTGTCCGACTCAAGCGATTTTTTGATGGGCTTCGCACGTTGAAACGAATTCCGGACGCGGTATTCATCGTGGATACCACGCACGATACCACGGCGGTGCGCGAAGCGAGACGGATGAAAATCCCGATTGTGGCGCTTTGCGACACCAATTCCGATGTTTCTCTTATTGACTGGCCTATTCCCTCAAATGACGATGCGCTTCCGGCGGTGCGCTACATGGTGGGGAAGGTGGGAGAAGCGATTGAGGAAGGACAAAAAAATGCGGGAAGCAAGAATCAGGAATCTGGAATCATGAAGCAGGAAGAAAAGGAGAATCTGGTTCTTTCCCAAAATTCCTAATTCCTAATTCCTAATTCCTAATTCATTCTTATGATTTCATCCCAACAAATAAAAGAGCTTCGTGAGCGTACCGGCGCCGGAATCTCCGACGTAAAAAAAGCGCTTGAGGATGCGAAAGGGGATGTGGCGCGGGCGCATGATTTGATCCAGCGAAAATTCGGCGGAGTCGCGGAAAAAAAAGCGAGCCGCGAGACACGCGCTGGGCTTGTGGATGCGTATATCCATTCAAACGGAAAAATCGGGGTATTGGTGGAAATATCGTGCGAGACCGATTTTGTGGCGCGAAATCCGGCGTTTAAGGAACTCGCCCATGATATCGCGATGCACATTGCCGCGATGAGACCGCTCTATATGTCGCTTGATACGGTACCAAAGGATGTATGGCAAATAGAAAAAGAGAGGTTTGAGGAAGAAGTGCGCGCGCTTGGAAAACCGGCGGCAATCACCGGGCAAATTGTGGACGGAAAATTAAAAGCACATTTTGGCGCGCTTGCCCTTCTTGAACAGCCCTTTATTAAAGATCAAGATAAAAGCGTGGGCGAAATGATTAAAGAAGCGATAGGAAAGTTTGGGGAGAACATGAAAGTGGGGAGATTTACGCGGCTGGAAATTTAAAGAGTAATCGCGAATATACGAATGTAAGATTAATATACGAATATACAAATAAAAACAATCTCTATTCGTATATTTGCGTTTGATTCGTATATTAGTGATTACTCCATGAGATGGTTTTTGACATCTTTTTAGGAATCATTTTTGCGGGGAGTAGTATGGTGGTGTGGAGCCGTATTTCCCGAAAATTTCCGCACCTTGCGTCTATTCCGGACCATGTAATTACGGAGCGGCTCCATCGCGATGCCACAAAATTCCGCCTCTTTCTTATTTATTTCAAATCTTTTTATAAGGAGGAATTTTTCCACGATATTTTACGGGGTAGCGCGAGCAAAGTCGGCTATAAAATCCACATTCTTCTTATGCGAATGGATAATGGCGTGGTGCGCCTGCTTCGTAAGGTGAGGGTAAATGGAAATGGCGCGCGCGCGCCGAACTCGGCTGAAGAAACTCCAAGTACATTAAACCAAAATAGGGAAGAGCAATCTTTGTCCACTCTGCAAAAAACAGAAAAGGAGCATCCTTTTGATTATTCTCCTTTTGATAAAAATGGCGCATACGGAAATCAGGAAATTGCGCTTTCTGCCGGGTATGAGGAATCGGTTCTCGGTACGGGAGGAAGTCCTGAAAAGAACCTTGCTTTCGGAAAGAGGCGAGGACGAATGGTTGAAGTGAGAACAGTAAAAAATTTTCCAAGAATCGTTACTCCGCCGGCAAAAGAAGTTTCTCCTGTTTCGGGAAGATCCCGCAAGCTCCGCGTATCTCTGGAAAGCGCGGATACGGCGATTGAAGATTTTGTAAAATAGTTCTGTATTGCGCCGGACTGATGGAGTGCATTCTCTTTTATGATGAGTTTTGCGTGGCGGGTAGATTTCTCCCCTTTCTTTTGTCAGTGTAGCTCAATGGGCGAAAAGATTGCGAAAAAGATTGCCAATCTTTTTCGTCATTTCGCGGGATCGCTCGCTAAGAAACTGTCTAAAAGAATTTTGAAAATAGCGGCGATCACGGGAAGAGCAATGGTTTTTGCTTGCCCCTCACCATTTATTTGCCGGCGTAGCTCAGCGGTAGAGCGATGCTTTTGTAAAGCATGGGTCAGGTGTTCGAATCACCTCGCCGGCTATCAACTCTTTTGACTCTTTCCAGACGCAATGATAGTTTGTACGTATGGGTGCGTCGCATAGTGGCAATTGCTCGAGGCTGTAAACCTCGCGTCCTAAAGGACTACGCAGGTTCGAGTCCTGCCGCACCCAATCAGAATCAAACTTTCCGATTTTTGCCCGACCGATTCGGCCGCGCGAAGCGCGGAAAGGTATGGATTCACTGGCTCGCCGCCGAGGGCGCGGCTCGCCAAGCGCAGGTTCGGCATGCCAGTGTGGGATTTCCGCGAATGATGGGTTAATTCGAGAGTCCCGCTCGCGTTGTTTCTCATGGTCGGTTGGTCCAAGTCGCTTGAAGAATGGAAAATCCTAAAAGGAAAAAGCAGGAAGCTTTGATTTGCCCTTGTCTGCCTATTTTGGTATCATATAGATCAATATGGTCATCAACCGTAAAAAGTATGAGAACGCCGTTCTGTATTTGTGTAGGAAGCTGGGTGGCGAAATACGCGGCAAAAAAAAGCTGGCGAAATTGCTTTATTTCGCTGATTTTGATTTATACGAAAAAAGGCAAAAACCCTTGACGGGAGACGTCTATAAAGCTTTCCCCATGGGGCCTCTACCGTCGGCGTTTGAACAAATTACTGCGGAAATGACTAAAAAGAAATTGCTTGCTATTGAAAATATAAAGGAGCGTGATGGTTATAATGCAACAGAAGTGTATCGTTGCATCGTCGAACCGGATCTTTCCGTTTTTGACACAGAAGAAAAGAAAATGCTTGACCGCGTTGCGACAAAATACGGCCATCTTAACGGAAAACAATTAGAGGAACTGTCTCATGCCGAAGCACCCTTTATTGGAACCGAATTACGAAAAGAGATTCCTTACGAATTGGCTTTTTACCGTGGCACGGATTTTAATGATTTATGATAGAGTTTCTGTATCACGACAGCATTCAAAAAGAAATCGCCGCCCTTGAGCGGCGATTTCTTCGTGTGTGCGATGGGTTAAGTGCGTTTGAGCGTTTATGTGAAGTGCAGTTTCATCCAGCAGATCCGAGGCAAGTTATTGCGCCTGCAAAACTTCATCACATAACGCAAAACGATGTTTGGACGATGTGAAAAATCGAACTTGTCATACCGGATTCTGGCTTGCGTCCAAATCAGTATCCAAGAATGTGGTTTGCCGCGAAGGGAGCGATCATTGCTTTCTTGTGCATCTCGACGCATATTGATAACTATAATGATGCAGAGATGGATCAACTCGCGCGTTCAAGAGTCACAGATTTATTTTAGTTTTCTTAAACTAACCTTTTCCGCCGCGCTTTTGCACGATTTGCTCAAGGGGAGCGGGCAAAAATGGATGGGTGCGGGGGCCACAGCACCAAAGCGAAGCTTGGTGCTGGGTAAGAATTCCGCCGCGCCCGAGTGAATACAAAAAGAGACCACACCCGCCGCCCTGCTCATTGAGAGCGGGAGCCCGAGCAAAATACTCTTTTCCTTTTGGCGGCAGGCGTTGCTGGTTTATTCCGCAAGAATGAGTACCCTGTTTTTATGGCTCACTTTTGACGGTGTGCATAAAAGGGGATTGCGTGTTCGTTGGTGCGCGCGTATTATATAATTGAAAGGAGGAACAATTGTATGGCGTGTGCGCCCGAATTTATGTACACGTAATTTTCTTATCTATGGCTCACGCACAAAAAGCAAAGAGTCGGAAAACAGCGAAACGAACCGCGGTAAAAACGAAAGCACGTTCCGGTATGTCTCGCCGGCATGCGGCGGCTCGGAAAGAAAAAAGAGGGAAAAGGAGGACTCTACGTAACGTGGGAGGTGTTCTCGGAAAGCAGGGAATACAAAGAGGCGGGAAAAAGGAAGAAGAATCTTTTGCCGTGGCGCGCGCGCAAGAAAATCCGATAATCGCCCCTATGGGAAAAAACGATTGGGAAGCATGGCAGACCTTTAATCCGGGCGTTATTCTGCTGGACGATAAAATCCATTTTCTCTATCGCGCGATTGGCACAGACGGAATTTCCCGGCTTGGGTATGCGGTTTCCAACGACGGATTTTCAATTCGCGAGCGGATGCCGCATCCGGTATACCAGCATGCAATGACGCACTACTCGTTTAATATCCATTCCTATCTTTCCGGCGGCGGATGGGGCGGCTGTGAAGATCCCCGATTAACTCTGATAGGAGACACAATATATATGGCGTACGTTGCGTGTGATCAAGGATTGCCCCAGTTGTCTCTCACCTCAATATCCAAAAAAGATTTCTTGGAACGAAATTGGAAATGGAGCGCGCCGAAAAATATTTCTCCTCCCGGGATGATCGTAAAAAGCGGATGTCTTTTTCCCGAAACAATCAAAGGAAAACACGTTATTCTCTATCGTATTTTCCCCGATATTTGGATTGACGCAAGAGATACTTTTGATTTTCCCAATGGAGCGCATTTGGAAGGCGCGCCGGAAATCAAAATTCGCCCGCGTTTTTGGGACAGCCGCAAGATCGGCCCGGGTGCGCCGCCGATAAAAACAAAATACGGCTGGCTTTTGATTTATTACGGAGTAGACGAGCGGGATTCTTCACGATACAAAATGGGGGCGATGCTCTTGGATAAAGATAATCCGGCAAAAGTGGTGTATCGGAGCCGCCAGCCGATTTTAGAGCCGGACGAGTGGTACGAAAACGAGGGCCATAAAGCGGGTATTGTGTATCCGTGCGGCGCGGTGGTGAAAAACGGAGAACTTCTTATTTATTATGGGGCAGCGGATAGTTTTGTCTGCGTTGCTTCTGCGGATTTGGACGAATTCCTGGAGTCTATGACGCATGAGCGCACTCCGAGGATTAAAGTTAATCGGGTAAGAAAATAATCTGAGATGGTTTCAAAACTATTTCGTTGCGAAATTTCAGATTCTTGAGCTACGCCGAGAAAGACGAGCAAAGAGAGTTGAGCCATAGTAGAACTACGGCGGTGGGGACCACATTGAGCATATCCGACATAGGCATTGCCCGCAGTAAAGACGGGATTCATTTTCACGGCAGGCGGCGTTTTATCGTGCCGGAACTTGCATGGGAAAAATTCGGATGCGAAGATCCTCGGGCAACGTTGTTCAATAAAAAATACTATATCTTCTACACCGCGCTTTCCACATATCCTTTTGGCGCCCAAGGTATTAAGGTGGGACTTGCGATCAGCAAGGATCTTAAGGCGGTTGAAGAAAAACATCTTATCACTCCGTTTAACGCGAAAGCCATGGCGCTTTTTCCCGGACGCATACGCGGGAAAATGTATGCGGTGCTGACGGTCCATACTGACAGACCGCCCGCGCGGATTTGCCTTGCGGCATTTGACAAGGAAAGCGATCTTTGGTCGGAAGCGTATTGGTGGAAATGGTATACCAATTTTGAGACGCATGCGCTCGCGCTTCTACGCGCGCCTCAAGATCACATTGAAGTCGGGGCTCCGCCGATAAAAACAAAATACGGCTGGCTTTTAATGTATTCGTATATCAAAAACTACTTTTCTGGCCAAAAAGTGTTTGGCATAGAGGTAGCGCTGCTTGATACCCACGACCCTTCAAAAATAATCGGAAAAACCAATGCGCCGCTGATCGTGGCGGAAGAATACTACGAGCGGATTGGACTTGCGCCGGATATTGTGTTTCCTTCTGGAGCGCTCCTGAAAGGAAAGGAAATTATGCTCTACTACGGAGCGGCAGACACCACATGCGCCATGGCGTATATCACGCTTTCCGATTTGCATAAAACGCTTTTGAAAAAAGAAAAGCCGGTTGCCTGCGTACGGGCAAAACAAAATCCGATTATTAGCCCGATTGCGGAACACGATTGGGAAGCAAAGGCAACGTTCAATCCCGGGGCAATTTTGCTGGAAGGGAAAGTGCATATTTTGTATCGCGCAATGTCTCGCGATAACACGTCGGTCTTCGGATATGCGCGAAGTGATGACGGCGTCCATATAGAGTATCGGTCTTCCGAGCCGGTCTATGCGCCGCGAGAGCCATTTGAGCAAAAACTTGTGCCCGGAGGAAATTCCGGGTGCGAAGATCCGCGCATAACCTTAATCGGCAATACGATATACATGTGCTATACGGCGTTTGACGGAAAAAATCCTCCACGCGTTGCGTTCAGCCGAATACCTGCAAAAGATTTTTTGAAAGAAAAGTGGAGCTGGGCGCATCCGGTCCTTATTTCGCCGCCGGATATGGATGACAAAGACGCATGCCTATTTTCCGAAAAAGTAAACGGGAAATATTGCATCATACATCGGAGTGGAAACGATATTGACCTTGCGTTCAGCCCCACGCTTGATTTTGACGGGAAAACCTGGCTTGAAGAATATCGCTGGGTTGCACCGCGAAAAGGCACGTGGGACGGTCGGAAAGTCGGCGCGGTCGCGTCGCCGATAAAAACGGCAAAAGGGTGGATTCTTTTCTACCACGGGGTTTCAGAAGAAGACGGAGTATATCGGGTGGGCGTTCTTCTGCTTGATCGCAAGGATCCCACAAAAGTGCTTGCGCGTTCCCATAATCCTATTTTTGAACCGGAGACCCGCTACGAAAAAGAGGGAGAAGTACCCAATGTGGTATTTCCGTGCGGAGCAATTCTCCTCGGAGAAGATATTTTTCTCTATTATGGAGGAGCGGATCGCGTGGTGGGAGTTGCCGCGATAAAAATAAAGGAACTGTTTAAAAATTTGGTGTAATAGAGAGAGAGGAGGGATGGAGTCAATTTTACATCCTTACATTCCTCTTAAAGCTCTCGTAAATCAAAAGCTCGTTTGCTGGGACATAACAAGAGAAACATGTCCGCAATGTGAGAATAATATTCCAATTACTACTGATCAAGGACATGGAGACGAATTTATTGCCTGACGAGTGGTCAAGTAATTGTGCATAACTAGTGCATAAATTAAATTTGAGTGGCTTATTTAAGCCACTTTTTTTATTTTTGGTATACATTGTTGCGATATGTATTTAAGTGGGGTAAGATTGGGTTGTAGTGAGAGGAAGTGGATAAATGTGGATAAGTCTGTGGATAACTAAAAGGATTTGTGGATAACCATAGTTTCGCGAATAAAGCACGAATTGATGCGAATTAGATCCGAATTTGTGGATTCGCAATTAATTCGGGGAAATTCGTGATGGATTAGTGAAATTATGTTGATTGGTGAATACACTCACACTCTGGATCCTAAAAAGCGGCTTGCTATCCCTGCAAAAATCAGGAAAGAACTTGGGGAACAGGCGATTTTAACACGAGGGCTGAATAACTGCCTTTTCCTTTATCCGGTGCACCAATGGCAAAAGTTGACGGATAAATTAAGCCAGCTTCCGATGGGGCAAGGGGATACACGCAGTTTCCTGCGGCTCCTTTTCTCCGGCGCGGCAGAAGTGGAGTTTGACCAACTCGGGCGAATGCTCGTGCCTGATTATTTGAAAAACTATGCCGGGTTAAAACAGCGTGTGGTGATTGTGGGAGTATATGATCGGCTTGAGGTATGGGACGAGGAGCGGTGGAACTCCTACAAACAAGAAGTAGAGAAAAACACGGATATGATAGCGGAGAAGCTCGGGGAACTCGGACTTTACTAATCGAATCGGGAATTAAGAATCATGAATTAGGGGGGATTTATTCTTTTTCCTGATTCCTGATTCATGATTCCTGATTCACAAATTCATACACCAGTCCTACTCAAAGAAATCCTTGAAGTTTTTGATCCGCAGGAGGGAGAAGTTTACATTGACGCCACAATAAACGGCGGTGGGCATGCGAGAACAATCGCGCAAAAAATAGGCGATGAGGGAAAAGTGATCGGGATTGATTGGGACCGAGAGATTATAGACGAATTGCGAATTAAGAATCAGGAATTAGGAATCAAAAATATAGAGCTTGCGTGCGGAAATTACGTTGAGGTAACAAAAATTGCGGAAAAATTCGGGATAACAAGAGTGAATGGAATTTTGTTTGACCTTGGGTTTAGTTCGCATCACATTGAAAAATCGGGCAGAGGATTTTCATTTCAAAGGGATGAGCCCCTTGATATGCGGTATAGCCCTGCCCAAAACGCCCTTACCGCCGCAACAATCGTAAACACATGGTCGGCAAAAGAGCTTGAGAAGATTTTCAGGGAATACGGGGAGGAGCGGTATGCGCGGCAAATTGCGCGCGCGATCGTTCAAAACCGCACACAGAAAAAAATCATTCGTACCGGAGAGCTTGTGAGGATTTTACTCCGAAGAGTACCACCGAGAACCACACGGATTCATCCTGCCACACGAGTATTTCAAGCGCTCCGGATTGCGGTAAATAGCGAGCTTGAGAATATAAAAACGGCGCTTGATGATGCGGTTTCTCTGCTTTTGCCGGGAGGGAAGCTCGCGGTCATATCATTCCATTCGCTTGAAGATAGAATCGTAAAAGATTTTTTTAAAGAAAAAAAAGAGATCCTCCGGGCGCTCACCAAAAAGCCGATCCGCGCCTCCGAGAAGGCGAATGCCTGGGCGGCACGCCTCAAGGAAACAAAAGAAAATCCGCGCGCGCGATCGGCGCGATTGCGCGCCGCGGAAAAAATTAGACCTACTGCACAATAATTTTCGCAACGAAATTTCAGAATTTTGAGACAAAAAACGCTCTAACAAATTTTGCGGTTTATCCGGAGATACGCGCAAGAAATTTTGAAGCGATTTTGGCCTAAATTCTGGAATTGTGGGAGAAAGGTTATTGTGCAGTAGGTCTATTAGATAAGAAAGCGGGATGCCGCATTTTTACGCACCATCTTTCTGAAAATTTCTATGACGGCAATTGCCATTTTCCTCCAAAAATTTACTTCTTTTCCGTTGTTTGGAAGCGTATACGCAACACATGTGCGTTTTTGTGAAATCAACAGCCGCGGTATCATCACGATCGCGCTTATTGCGCTTGGAGGCATAAGCGTCATCGGGTATCTTGCGACGCTTTACTGGATTTTTTCGCATGGATTTGAGATGCGGGAGCGGATGAAATATGCCGTCAGGATCAATGACGAAACAACGATGCGCGAGGTAGCGCTGCATCGCAAAGAAGCTGAAATTACCCAGAGAGAAAATGAATTTCTCGGGACTATGGAGAAAATTTCTCAAATCAAATATATTACGGAAGAGAGCGTTGTCCGCTCTTATACGGTTACTAATCCGTGAACCAAAAAGGAAAGAGAGTAAAACAAAAACGCCGCGCTTCCATTGGAGGAAGGATTCATTGGGTCCTTCTCTTTTTTTTCGCGGCATTTGGCGCGCTTGTGATCCGTGTCTTTTTGCTCGGGGTTATACACCACGGTTTTTATCTTGATATTGCGGCAAAACAGCACCGCGATATCAAAGAGATCTTTCCCGAAAGGGGAACTGTACTCGCCCAGGATAAAGAAAAAAATCGCATTCCGCTCGCTATCAATCGTATCTATAAAAACGTCGCGGTCATTCCGAGTCAGATAAAAAACGCGGGCGAAGTGATTGAGTTTTTTTCACGTGAATTCGGGGTTCGGCAGGAAGACATCGCGGCAAAGATTGCAAAAAAAGACGACCCGTATGAACTTGTGCTCAAAAAACTGGATCCCGATCTCGTACGAAAGGCGGAAGAAGAGAAAGTTGCGGGAGTGCTTTTTGAGGAAGAACGAAGGAGAATATACCCGCATACCGCTCTTGCGGCGCATGTGCTGGGATTTGTAAGCAAAGAAAAGGATGAAGAAATAGGGAAATACGGCATTGAGCGCATGTTCCAGCAGGAGTTGAGCGGGAAAAAGGGGATTATTGCCTCTTCGCGCGAGGCGGACAACTTCTGGGCCTCGCTTGGAAACCAGATTATACGGTCTTCGCGAAACGGCTCGGACATTTTGCTTACGATTGATTATAATATCCAGACGCGCGCGGAGGATGTTCTTGCCAAAACACGTGAAAAATGGCAGGCGGCATCTGGCGAGATCCTCGTGCTTGATCCCGCCACCGGAAAAATTCTTGCGCTTGCAGTACTTCCCAATTTTGACCCGAACGAGTACTCCAAGGAAAAAGATTTCTCCATATTTTTGAATCCGGCGGCGGAGTCCATGTACGAATTCGGGTCGGTGGTAAAGCCCCTTACCATGGCGGCGGCGCTTGAGGAAGAGAAGGTTACGCCCGAAACCACGTATCATGATCTTGGCGAGGTAAAGATTGGGGGGTACACAATTAAAAATTTTGACGAGCGCGCGTACGGGACGCAGACCATGACACAGGTTATAGAAAAATCGCTCAACACCGGAATGGTGTTTGTCGCGCGTCTCGTGGGCAAAGAAAAGCAGTACGAGTATTTGAAACGTTTCGGCCTGGGGCAAAAAACAGGCATTGATCTTCCCGGAGAAATCTCGGGCGATATCGCAAATCTCCGCTCGGGCGCGGGACGCGATATCAACTTTGCCACTGCCTCTTTTGGGCAGGGAATCGCGGTAACGCCGATCCAGCTCGCAAGTGCAATCGGCACAATCGCACACAAAGGAATACGTATGCATCCGTATGTTGTTGAGAGCATTTTTGATGATTCGGGAAAGGAAATTAAAAAAGAACCGAAAGAGATCCAACGGGTCATCTCGCCGGAAACCGCGGAAGCCATTACCAAAATGCTCGTGTCTGCGGTGCGGAACGGGTTTGAAAACCGCGCGGGCATAAAAGGATATTTTGTGGCGGGCAAAACCGGCACCGCGCAGATGCCGCGGCCTGATGGGAAAGGGTATTCGGAAGACGTGGTGCATACGTTTGTCGGATACGCGCCCGCGTTTAATCCGAAATTTTTGATATTGATTCAATTAAACAAGCCCAAAGGAAATCGTTTTGCCGCGAATACACTTACTCCGGCGTTCCACGATTTAGCGGAGTTTATTTTGAACTATTACGAAGTGCCTCCGGATGAGAAGTAGAAAATAGAGAGTAAAAAAATAAGAGGGATGGAAATCCCGCGGATATATCCCCACCATCTGCCACACGCGCGTGGTCTTCTTGGGCGTGGATAAAAAAATCCCATGTGTCTCTACATGGGAAAAGATTGCGTGGATAGGTAGGGGTACCTACCATACGCGCGCGCTTCAGGATTCTCCGTGTCAGTAGCATACCCCTCCCCATAGGTAGGTAGGGGTACCTACCTTATAAAGAAGGTTTAATCCCGCTTGGAGGGGAAGAGGGAAATTTACTTTTTGCTGAAAATGCATGATCTTCCAAGAAAAGCAAAAATCTGATACAATAACCGCCATAAGGCGGATTTCTTTTGCTCCCATCGTCTAGTGGCCCAGGACACATGGTTCTCAGCCATGGAACACCGGTTCGACTCCGGTTGGGAGCGTTCAATTAAAATTGTGCAAAAACGAGTTTTTATAATTCATGGATGGGATGGGTATCCGGAAGAAGGGTGGTTTCCGTGGTTGAAGCATGAGCTTGAAACGCGGGGTTTTGTGGTTTATATTCCTCAACTTCCGGAAGCGGACAGACCGCGGATTTATAATTGGATTCCAGCGATTGCGGATGCGGTTGGCCTCGCGGATGAAAATACCTATTTTGTGGGGCATAGTATAGGATGCCAAGCAATTGCGCGCTTCATTGAAACATTGCCGGAAGGGATAAAAGTCGGTGGAGCAGTATTTGTTGCGGGATTTTTCAAGCTGCTTACCGGACTTGAAGATGATGCAGAAGTGCAAAAAACAGACAGGCATTGGCTTGATGCGCCGATTGATTTTACAAAAATAAAATCGCGCGTGCCAAAAAGCATTGCTATTTTTTCCGATGATGATCCTTTTGTGCCGCTTGAGAATCAAGAAGAATTTCGTGATTTTCTCGGATCACAAGTTATCATTGAACACAAGAAACGGCACTTTAGCGGAAGCGACGGCATGCGGGAGCTTCCTGCGGCGCGCGATGCATTACTTGAGATTGTGGGATAATCATGCCTGCATAAGCGGGAGACCGCACTCTTTTTAGTAAACCTATGAATATTCTACTCACACTTATCTGCTATCGCAAGTAAGTGTGAATAGAGAAAGATTATGTGGAAAGTCTTGCCCCTCTCTTTTTTCAATCGTTCCACTCTCACTGTTGCCAAAGAACTCCTTGGTAAATTTTTAGTGCGAAGAACGGAGAATGGAGAACTTGCGGGAATGATTACGGAGGTTGAGGCATATATCGGAACGGAAGACAAAGCGTCTCACGCATCGCGCGGAAGAACTCCGAGGGCTGAAGTAATGTTTGGACATCCGGGGGTTTGGTAC
>VMFQ01000033.1 GCA_007376125.1 Parcubacteria group bacterium Gr01-1014_33
AAGACCAAACTTCCGCGCCATTTCGCGCACGTGGGATTTGGTAAATTCGCCTATCGGAAAAAGGCAGTGCACGAGTTGTTCTTGCGCAAGCGTCCACAAAAAGTAGGATTGATCTTTGTTTAAATCTTTTGCTTGCATCAGCATCAGCCGTCTGCGTTGGTCTGCGTCAAGTCTGCGTGTGTCCGTGACGTTCGCAAGGCGAACGTAATGTCCAGTTGCGATAAAATCCGCTCCCCGCTCAAGCGCGCGTTTCAAAAAAATGCCAAACTTGATATGGCGGTTGCACATCACGTCCGGATTGGGCGTTTCCCCCGCGGCATACTCGCGGATCATATACTCCACCACTTCTTTTTTATACTCTTCGGTAAAATCCCAGGTCTCAAACGGAATCCCCAAATGCGCGCACACGCGCATTGCGTCATAACGATCCTCTTTAAAATTGCACGGAATTTCCGGATCAGACCACATTTTTATATGCACTCCTATCACATCAAATCCGGTACACGAATAGCGCGCCTCCGACCTGTGGTCTCCGGCAATGCGAACGCGCCCACGCGAATCAAGATACGCTCTTTTCAAAAGCGCCGCAGTAACCGACGAGTCCACCCCGCCGGACATTCCTACAAAAACCTGTTTTTTGTCCACAAGCGTGGTTATTGACATAAATTTGGAATTCTTTTTTATTTATTACTTATATCTTTTTATCATACAGCATAAATCCCTGACCATTCCAACGATAATAATAAATCAGCTCAACTAATTCATCGCCATAATTTCTAATGGGCATTATTATTTCTTTGATGCCATCGCCATCTAAATCTTCAAAACTAATCTCCAAAGAAGTCACTAGCATGGTATCCAATAAAGTTTGAGGTTCTACGCCGGTCTCGTCATAAATAGGAATTTTCTTCAGAGAACCGCCTTGATAAGCAAATATGTTTGTTACGCTTACATGACCAGTAATCGTTTCAACGATCAATTCTCTAATGCCATCGCCAGTTAAATCATTAACAAATGTCTTCCATAAAGTGCCGGTAATAACTATTCTTTCTCCATCAGGAGCGTATATGTTGGTGTAATAACCGTCCTCATCAGGATCCGGCTCAAAGAAAGTAAAAATAATTTTTTCAAATATTTGATCCCCATCAATATCAGTTTGTAAATATCCTAATTCAACTTCTTTTTCATCAGACCTAAAAGCGCTGTATAAAGAAAAATTTTCTCCCTTTGTTAAATAATTTATTTCTTGTCGCGCCACAAACGCCATGTATCTTTCTTCTGCGTTTAAATACTTATAATCATCGGATGTAAGAAATGCCCATAACCCAACGCCAATGATTAACGGCAGAATGAAAAACTTTAAATACTTCAAAACATTTTCGCCCCTTCGTTCTTCAAGGGTACAACGAAGCAATCTTTTTGTTTCTGGATCTTTATAATTTCCGAGATAAAATGTATCACCCACAGGAACATCATTATATCCGACATTCCAAGCCACGATAGCTCTAAGCGTTGTAAACATCAGAAACATCACCGCCATATTTCTTATTTATATCTTCAATAGTACTTTCGCCTAGTTGATAAATTCCTTTGTTATCGGTTTTTGAACGCGCAAACGGCAGCCATTTTGATTCACAGTGCGCCAAATTAAGCGCCAATTTTTCATCTATATCTAATTCTTGAGATTTAACTCTAATTGCATCAATGATTTTTTCTCTTTCTTGGCCGCGAATTTCTATTAAAGAAGAATTAACAAAGCCTTTAACGCCTTGGTATAAAACTTCGTGCCACAAATCTGATACATATCCAGCCGGACGACTGCCGGCAATCGCCTTTTTCATAATTACAATTCTTGCGCCATTCGGAATCTTTTTCAAAATCTCGCTCTTGTCATCGCTTTGCGCTCTTATATTAGCTGATTTTGTTTCTGGATCAATATCGACATATAAAGCGATCCGTCCGACTTCGCCTTCAATCGGTTTCTGCTCCGTTAATTTAAAAACTATTTGATCGACAACAGGCGTATTATCAGTCCAAAGTTCAACATAATGAAAACCTGTCGCTACATTAAGTTTTTTATCAAAAGTTTTTGATTGACCTTTAAGAATACGGCCGCACCAATACCAATATGTATGAGCTCCATGAGTGTCATTGATCTGTCGCTCACTATTAATCTTCAGTTGAAGATCATCGTCATCGCCTTGTTTTTGATTAGCGCTGGCTTGTATTTTTAATCTTTCGAGCGCGAGATCAACCAAAATAAATATAAGCCATGGCCGCCTATTGCCACTTTCAATTTGATAATTTTTAATTGGTTCAAAAACAATATTTTGTTCGCTGGTCGTCTGATAAATTCTGATGGTTTCTAAAAACGGAGATTGATCAGCAATAAATCGCAGCGTATGTTTGCCTGCGTCAAGATATATACAAAATACATTAATTTGCGAGAGGTTTTTCAATTTGTTACCATTCCACGCCGCCTCGCTGTCAAACAATCCTCTCTTTCCGCTCAATTTCGGAAATTCTCTATTATCAATTTTAACGGCTAAATCATCATCTTGAAAAAAAGAAATAAATTTTAAAGTATTCTGCAGCCAACTTTTTGCCCGTCCGCTTATCTCTATAACATATAGTCCTTTTTCTAATATATCAAAATCATGTACAAATTCGTTTTTAATACGCTTGTTAAATTTTTCTTCCAGTATTAATCGCATATATTTTATCTCTAATTGTCTCATTTATATTTTATCATAAGATTTCTGCATACCATAACTCTTGGCCGCCCCCTTCTTAATGGTTCGAATTTCAACGGGCCTAAAACCATTTGAAACTTAAGCCCTTCATTCGTGTACATCGCTACGAAAATTTTATGCCTGTTTTGTAGTGCATCTCCCCTTCCTATTCGATTTTTATTCCAAATTTTTTCCACTTTCGTTTTGACCGCCGTCTCATCTTTTTCTTTTTTCTTCAAGAGCGCGAATCCCCTTCTCATCAAAGCCAAGATGATGCCCGACCTCATGCCATACCACCTCCCGAATCAATTTTCGCACTCTTCTCTGATCGTGCCCAGCCCATTCTTCTATCGGCTCACGAAAAATAGTAATTTTGTCCGGCAGGACGCCGAAATACGCGGCTCCCCGTTTTGTTTTCGGAATGCCTTCATAAAGGCCAAGTAATGTTTCGTTCTTTTTAATGCCAGTCTCGCGTGCATTTTTGCGGCGCGCCCCGTTAGAGACAAGTCCCGACACGACGTCGGGACTACCGCGCTCTTGGTGCAGGTCTCTAACGGGGCGCGCCTCGTCTTCAATCACAAACGCGACGTTTTCCAAAGCGTCTTTCGCAAAATCCGGCAATGCCGCGACTGCCTCGCGGATATATTGTTCAAATTCACTCCGTTCCATAGCGATGCGTCTTATTGTACCATGCAACGTAATTGAGACAAGATAGTGGTAAGGATCCTCTTCCCACCCTTATTTTTTATGGTACGTTGGGGAAAAGAGCCGGATTTCAGAGGTTATCCGAACAAATTCTCTTTTTCCCATGAAAACCCTTTCCATTTTAGACAGTTTCTTAGCAATGACTCTTAGAAACCTATTCCGCCGAAGAAGGGGATGCGTATGTATATACTCGAAACGCCTCTTCTCCGCGGCCGTTTGGGATTGCCGCGACTGCGATGGTTTTTAGTCCTGCGGTCAATAAAGAGGGAAGTGGCTTTCCGCCGGAGAGGACAAAATAAAAATGCCGGAAGCCCAGTTTTTGGTAAAAGTCATTTCCGTTTGTTTTCCGTTCCGCGCGATAGGTGTCGGCATCAACTATTGGCCAGCCGTGATAAATTTGAAGCCGGTCAAGCACCCAGAGTTTCGCGATTTGGTTATACTCCCCGCTTGTTACCACAAGGCCGGGATACGGCTCTTTCCCCTCTTCTTCTGCCGCGGCGAGCACCCGATCCTGCAATTTTTGTAAAAACTGATAGCGCATGGCAAATGAGAGCGCGGGCATTTTCCCTTCAAATTCGCGGTCAAAAAATCGCATAAGTTCGTTATACCCAAGATTCGCGTTCTCGGTTCTCACGCGTGAAGAAAGCCACGGCTCCGGCCCTCGCGGAAAATACGCGATTTGATTGTTCCATGTGTAGAAAATCTCAAATGCCAAGAAAACAATGAAAAGCCCGAACGTTATTTTTTGCGCGATTTTGTTTTTTTGCGCGCATATCTCAAAGATATACGCAAGAAAAATACCCGAAGCTCCGGCAATAAAAGGGGTAAGCATGGCAAGGAAGCGGTACGAAGGCCCGATTGCGAGGATCAGCAGTGCGAGAAACACAAACGCGCATACAAGAAACACATATCGTTTTACAATTTCGCGCGGGTTCCGGATCAAGGCGAAAAGAAACGCGGCTACACTTCCAAAAAATAACAACAAAAAGAGCCATGAATTCGTGGCAATCATGCGCGGCACAAATTCTTTTATCCGATATCCCCACGAACCAATGTCTTTTCCGGGCGCGGCTTTCCATACTTCCGGATTTTGTCTGAAAATAAAAGAGAACTGAAAATCAAAATGTCCCGTTGCGCGCCACAGCATGACGTTATAGATGATTACCGGACTAAAAATAAGGAGCGCGATTCCCGCGCCTAACCACAATTTTTTATTTGTAAACGCGCTCCGGTTGAAAAACAAAAGATACAAAAGAAACGCCGGCACAAGAAACGCGACGGTGTATTTTGTCAAAAATCCAAGGCCAAGAGCCATGCCCGTCCACAAAAAATAGTTATCATTTTCAAGCGCGCGCAGGAAAAAATAGCAGGCGAGCAAGATGAAGAAAATAACATACGCCTCCTGCATGCCGGTGCGAGAAATATAAATGTGATTTACGGTAAGCCCGTAGAGCGCCGCGGCCAGAAGCCCTGCCTGCGGCGAGGAGAGCCGCCGGATAAAAAGATACAAAAGATACACTGACGCGATGCCAAGAAGAGCCGAAGGAAACCTCAAGCCCCAATTATTTTCTCCGAATGCGGCAAGCGAAATATGCTCCGCCCAAAACGCAAGCGGCGGATGATCGTGAAAAGAAAGATGCGTCCACCACGGAATACCCGAAGCGTCAAACCCCGCACCTATTTCGGACAGATGTTTTATAACAGGATTCTCAAGACAATGAGGGGGAAAACCTATCTTGGATTTATCGGATATTTCCTTTTGCGTGTTAATCCTTGTAATGCAGTCCGAAATAGGTGCGGGGTCAAACCATTCAAGCGGCGTTGTTTGATGGGGCGCTTCATCAAAATCAATAAGTCCGAGAGCGCGAAATCCGATTAAGACTTCGTCATTTATCGGATCGCCCCGCGCAAGACCATAGAGATTGAGAAATGCCGTAAGTGAGAGTATTATAAGAAGCAGATGCTTCTCTTTTATTTTACCTATCATTGGCGTATACAATGTAGGACTTATGCGTTTCGCGGTATCTGTCATTCCCGACCCTCCATCAGGTTGAGGGCAGACCCGATCGGGAATCCAGATACCCCCATGGAATGTCCGCTGGATTCCCGCTGGAGTCCTGCCCTCGCGGAGGCGGGGATTATCCCCGACTGCGATCGGGGGCCGGAATGACACAGAAGAAAGCAAACGTGTAAGTCCTACAATTAACGATTCTTGCTTCGTAATTCGCTACCACGAATGACTGCTCACGTAAAATTACTCCTCATTTTCATAATACTCTATATCTGCATTGTAGGCACGATTGTCTCGTTCCGCCATTACCACTTTGAGACCCAGGCGTGGGACCTCGGAATTTTTGACCAAAGTTTTTGGAATACTATCCACGGAAGAGTGATGCAAAACTCGCTTGAAGAACTGCCGAATCACTTTGGCGTTCATATAAGCCCGTTTCTCCTCCTGCTCGTCCCTGGATATGCGATATTTCAAAGCCCGTATTATCTTTTGCTTATACAGACAATCGCGCTTGGGCTTGGCGCGTTACCCCTCTATTTTCTCGCGCTCAATATTCTCCAAAGGAAAAATTTTGCGCTCCTCATAAGCGCCGGGTATCTTTTATATCCTTCGCTCCATTGGGTAAATCTTTTTGACTTTCACGAAATCAGTTTTTTTGTCCCGCTTTTTCTTGCCGCGTTTTATTATGCCCACAAAGAAAAATGGCTCTGGGCGGGAATGTTTCTCGCGCTTTCGGCAAGCGTAAAAGAAGATGCTATCTTCGCGGTTCTTTTTGCGGGAATTTT
The DNA here is from genome assembly GCA_007376125.1 of Parcubacteria group bacterium Gr01-1014_33. Taxonomy (GTDB): domain Bacteria; phylum Patescibacteriota; class Minisyncoccia; order Sungbacterales; family HO2-52-23; genus VMFQ01. The sequence goes on from VMFQ01000033.1 coordinate 6,234, forward strand.
TCTTTTTCTGTTTCCTTCGCTCCTCTCCGCGCGCGAAATTATGTCAAAAAAAGTTCCAAAAAACGCGCGCAATCGCATATTTTGGACGCGGACAAGAATAATTGGCGCATCCGTGATTCTCGCAAGCGCACTTTACTTTTTTCTCTCAGTAAAAGTAATCATGCCCGCGTTTGGCGGAGGATTACTGCGGCTTGACCGATATGCGGAGCTCGGCGGAAGCGTTTCGGAAATTGCAAAAAATATCTTTCTGCATCCGCTTTTTATTTTCAAAATCGCATTTACCGCGCAAAAACTCTCCTACCTTTTCTGGATATTTTTCCCGATCGGATTTCTTCCGTTTCTCGCGCCTTCCACTCTTTTTCTCATTTTCCCCGGGCTTTTGGAAAATCTTCTTACCGCGTTCTCATCCCAATTTTCCGGAATGTATCAATACGACGCGATTCTCATTGCCGGTATGTTTGTGGGAGTTATCTACGGTATAAAGTATGCCATGTCCCAGAGGCGGGCAAAGGAGAAGTGGATTTATTGGGCGCTTTTAGGAGTATTCCTTATTGGATTTTTCTTTCGGTCTCCGATAAGCCCTTTTTCGTTTCCATTTTCCCTCTTGGCAAGGGATGAACGACGGGAGGCATTTCGCAAAATGGAGCGATTGGTTCCGAAACACGCATCCGTTGCGGCACATACCAATCTGATTCCGCATATGTCCCAAAGACCGCATATATATATGCTGGGCCGCGAGCCCGCGCCCGCTGATGCGGTCTTAATTGACGGCGCGGATTATTTCGGCTTTCGCACTCCCGAGGAGTTTCAAAAATACGCCGACTCCTACGCGCTCTCGGGAAAATACAACATCCAGACATTCAATGAAAGATATTTTGTGTTTTTGAAAAAATAAATCCCGCGCCTTCACCGCGGGGTACTCTGAGATGGTTACAAAACTATTTCTACTGCAATGCCGTATTTTCGGCTACAACTTCGTCAGACTTCGCAAAAAGACTTATCACCGCAGCGCTACTGCGCCTCAAGTCTTTTTACTCGTCTTTCTTGTCTCGCTCAAAAATACGGCATTTCGTAACGAAATAGTTTTGTAACCATCTCTCTGAAAGGTGCCGGATAAAACGCCTGATTTCTTACGAAAACCGGCGTTAGGTACACATACGAATGATGCCTACGAGTTCATCCGCGGAGTCGGTAATTCTTTCCTTGCGTACGCCCGCGGTTTCAAAATCTTCGCGACTGCTATGCCCCCAGGTAACACCAATAAAATCAATATCAACCGCGCGCGCAAGCGCCATGTCGGCATATACGGAATCGCCCACAATCAGCAACGCGTCTTTCCCGATTCCCGACTCTTCATATTTTTGAAGCAACGGGAAAATACTTTTGGGATCCGGTTTGGGTACGGGACAATCCTCAAGCGCATAGACATACGAAAAAAGAGGATGAAGATCGTGGAACGCAAGCTGGGTATGCGCGGCTTTCTTGCCTCGGGAGGTAAGAATGCTCAAAGTGTATTTTTGAGCTAAAATCGGCAGTACTTTTTTTACGCCAGGAAAGATTGAAATGGGGTGTTGAGAATCTAACTCTTGCCAGTCTTTGAGAAATTCCTCCACGTGTGCGGTAGGCCAGCATATTTTGATGAGTTCATGAGCAGGTTTTCCCCACAATGTCCTTATATACTCTTTCATGCCATCCGGAACCGGAAGTTTGTGTATAGCCGCAACTTTACAGCATAATTCAACCCCCTCGTGAGTTGAATCAATAATCGTGCCGTCAAAATCAAAAATGATTCCTTTTTTCTTCATAGATACCTTGAATTACGAAACTCTTATTTCTCTAGCAATTCTCATCAGGGTATTTCGTAATTCACAGTAGATACATTAGACCTACTGCACAATAATCCTTCTCCCACAATTTTGGAATTTCGGCCACAATCGCCTCAAAATTTTTTGCGCGTATCCTCCAGATAAGCCACAAAATTTATTCAGCGATTTTGTCTCGAAAGTTCTCTAAATTTCGCAGACGCGAGACAATTTCGTTGCTACGAAATGCGCCTCGCGTCTTGACACGAAAATTATTGCGCAGTAGGTCGAATGAGATATTTTCAAAATCTATTATTCTTTTAACCTTAACGCAAGCACTTTCCAAAAACTTTCCAAAATGATCGGAATATTCATTTTTGAAACTCCGGCGCGCCGTTCGGTAAATGTAATCGGGATTTCGCGTATGCGAAATCCTTTTGTATGCGCTTTATACACGGTTTCTATTTGAAAATTATATCCGACCGAACTTAAAGAGTTCAAATCAATGGTGTGCAAAACTTCCGTGCGATAACACTTAAATCCGCTCGTCATGTCGCGATATGGCACTCTTAAAATAGCGCGCGCGTACCAATTTCCCCATTTGCTTAACACACGCCGCGTATATTCCCAATTTTCAATTTTCCCTCCGGGAGTGTAGCGCGAGCCGATGACCACGTCATGCGCTTCCGAGGCATTAAGCAGAGCAGGAATCATTGCCGGATCGTGCGAAAAATCCGCGTCCATTTGGACTATATACTCCGGTTTTTGTTCGGGATTGCGCGCTAAAATCTCTTTAAACGCCGTGGTGTAGGCAGTCCCAAGTCCTTCTTTTTTCTCGCGATGAATTACTTGGATAGGATATTGTCGGGCGAGCGCCTCGGCAATCCTTCCTGTGCCGTCAGGAGAATTGTCGTCCACAATCATCATTTCAAGATTCGGCAATCCCAAGTCAAAAATTTTCTCAACGAGAGACGTAATATTTTCCCGTTCATTGTAGGTGGGAATTATGACGTATATGTGGGAATCGTTTCTCTGCATCCGCATCTTTTGGGCGTTACCAATATAATTCCGACAAGATCTCGCCTTCCCGGATAGAGGAGATGGCTTCACCAAGATACGGCGCGATTTCTTCCGGTAGTTGTTCAAGTGAGAACCATTCCAGTGTTTTGCATTTATCCGGTTCGCAATTTTTCGGGTCCCCTTCCCAGCGATCAATCGTGAAGAAAAAATCCGCCCGCTCGCCGGTTGCGTCCTGCGCCGCCCGATACATCACATGGCAGAGACGTAAATCGTTTTTATCAAACGTAATTCCCACTTCTTCCATTGCTTCCCGCGCTATTGCCCGGGTGAGCGACTCTTGCTTTTCCACATGTCCGGACGGCACCATATATTTTCCGTCCATATAGCCGGTATTATGGCGGAGCATAAGAAGTACGCGCCCCTCTTTTCGCATCAAAAGATATACCGCGGGAACTGCCTTATGCCGTTCTTTTTGTGTGCGTGTCTTTATTTTTGCCATACTTCTCTCCCTTATCACAACATTCCGACATTCTCAAGAATGTGGGAATGTTTTTGAGACCTACTGTATAATAATACTCGCTACGAAATGAAGAAATGTACGCTGCGGCAAGGAAGGAAAACGATTGTCAATCGTTTTCATCGGCGAAGACGTATATGGCGATATACGGCGAGGAGGACTGACGTAGCCGCAACGTACATTTCAAATTACAGTAGAAAAGGTTATTGAGATGGTTTCAAAACTCTTCCTGCTGCAATTTCAGATTCTCGGCTACGCCTTCGTCAGACTTCGCAAAAAGAGTATCGCCGTAGTTCTACTACTATAGGGATTGACTCACATATGATCGCAATAGAATTTATTTTAAAAAACTCGCAAGCCGCGCGAGAAGATCGCGTATGTGGGTAAGAATTGATATTTTTGAAGGAGAAGGCGCGGGCACGGGTTGCGGCGTGGGAGAGGGAGTAGGAGGTGACACGGGCGATGGCGGGAGCGGAGGGATAACCGGCGGAGTCGGCGAAATTCCCTGAATGCAATTTGCGTATTCGGTTACGATGTCTTTGAGAAGTTTTTCGTATGTTCTGCCGCTCGCGCCAAGTCCGGTAACCGGATCGCTCCTCCGGTTCGGATCCAAGACAAAATGCCCGACGATTGCGGTTTGCGGGTTGAGGTTACACTTAAAACACGTGTAGGCAATCACCCAAAGATACCGTTTGTACGCCTCATCCGCGTTGATGGCGGAACCAAAACAATACTCAACGCCGATCGCCGCATCATTCGCATTGAACCCGTAGAGTTCATTATCTTTTGTAATGTCGTAGCGCACATGCCATGCTTTTTCTGGAGACGCGGTAAGCGCCGGGATACATTCAACGATCTCTTTATCATCCACAAAAATATGGGCAGATGAGGATTCGTTATTTTCAGTGTTTTTATAATATTTTACGTTTCCCGAAGCGGTGGAATTTGCGTTTCCGGTATCGTGCGCCACAATAAACCGCACCGAAGGAGCAACAACAATTCCGGGTCGCCGCTTGGTGCGTGCAGTCAAATACCGCGGAATAATTGTATATTTTTGCAGGAAAGGCATAGAAGTAAAAAATTGAGACAATAATGAACCTATCGTAAGTATACGATGTTTTGTGGGGAAAAACAATAAAAAGAAGCGTAACCACCCATAGCCCCTCTTCCGTCATTGCGAGCCAAAATGCATTCTTAAATGCGTTTTGGCGAGCTCCCGCCGTGCGGACGCTCTAGGAAGCAATCTAAAACCTCGAAAAATGGGATTGCCGAGGATTTTTGTGCGGATTTCGCACAAAAATCCTAGTAATGACAGTGCTGTGAGGGGTTACAAAGAAGCGCCATCAAATTGAGATTGCAGAAAAATGGTTAGTTCGACGAGCTCACTACAGGCATTGGCTGAACCAGTGTATCTTGAACGTATGGAAGGAACGCCATACCTTGAGTAAAAATCTCGCTAAGAAACTGTCTATAAAGGGTTGTCATCGCTCGCCCCGTGAGATGCCTTTGTATCTCACGGGGCGAGGAAACTCGCGGTGATCTCGTACGGTGTTACCCTGACATACGAGATTGCCGCGTCCCCCGCGCCTTTTTTGAGAACAAAAAAGGCGCGGGGTCCTCGCAATGACACCTATGGGAGCTTTGGAGACAGTTTCTAATTACATCGGTATACTCTCATATTTCATATACTGTATTTCTGTGGTAGGATGAGATATGACATTCCGCACGCGCCGCACCATTTTCTATTCACTTGTTCTGTTATTTGCGCTTATTGCACCGATTATTGTTCTGATGTCGTTTGGCTATTCCGTGAATCTTCGCAAATGGCATGTTGAGAAAACCGGAGGGATTTTTATAAAATCAAAAACTCCCCGGATGTCTCTCTTTCTTGACGGAACGTTTGTAAAAGAAACTTCGTTCCTTTCCGGAAATGCCCTTATCACCGATATTACCCCGGGGCCGCATCTTTTGCGTCTTGAGAAAGCGGACTTTTATTCTATCTCAAAAACCGTAGAGGTTGCTCCGGTTACCGTAACGGAATTTCGCAATATCCTTCTTATTCCCAATCCCGTGATCGCGGCGACTTCAACTCCGGAAGAGGTCCGCGCAATAGGAGAGTGGCTTTTGTCACCGATGGCGGGGAAAATGCCCGCGGGTGTAAGCGCTTCCGCGGAAAACCCGTCTCCGAAAAAACTCGGCACTGTTACCCGCGACCGGAAAAAGAATCTTCTCATGGGAACCGGCACGTCCACGCGCGTTCTGGCGTCAGACGTCCATTCTTTTGCCGAGATAGGCGAAAAAATAATTTTTGTGAGCGCGAACGGATTCCTTGCTGCAATGGATATAAAGAGCGGGGATATGCAAACGCTTGGTCGTCCCGGATTTTTTATCTCGGAGAAGCCATTTCGGTTTATCGCGTCTCCCTCCGACGAGACCGCGATCCTTGATTCGGCGGGCGGGCTCTTTTTGCTTGACGCGGAAAATCAGTTAACGCTTGTGCGCGGAGATGTGGAGCGCGCCTCCTTTGACCGCACAGGCGCAAAACTCCTTTTTGCCACGTCTCACAGCATTGAGACGCTTTGGCGAGTCAACGCCGACTACCAGCCGTTCCAAAAAAAAGGAACGCGCGAGAGCGTATTCCGTTCAGATGAGCCGATCCTTGACGCCCAATGGTTTTTTGACGACAACAATCACATCCTTATCCGAAAAAAACGCGAGGTTCTCTTTACGGAACTTGACGCGCGGGGCGGAAGAAACGCGGTAATACTCGTTCCGGAAAAAACCGATGAGATTGCTACGGTTCCGGACCTTGGCGCGCGCGTATTTTTCAAAATCGGGAACGCGTGGTTTACAATCACGCTCTGACCCACTACTATCATTCACTTAGAAACTGTCTAAAAAGTACTTTTCGCAGGAAAAATAGGGAGATTTTTGAGGTACAATTCGTGATGTGCGACGAAGGAATATCAATACAAGGATAATTCAAGGAGTACATCACGAATTGTAACCAAAAAGATCATCTGTTTTTACCGAAAGGGTGCTTTTGAGACAGTTTATTAGATCGTAAGTGAATGATAGTAGTGTGCGGTAACGGAGAGAACATATAGAGATGGTTTCAAAACTCTTCCTGCTGTAATTTCATATTCTCGACTATACCTTTGTCAGACTTCGCAAAAAGAGTATCGCCGTAGTTCTACTACGCCTCAACTCTTTTTGCTCGTCTTTCTCGGCGTAGCTCAAGAATCTGAAATTTCGGAATATCAAAGTCCCGGGCAGTTTCCCGCGGGCTTGTATCCTTTTTTCTCCGCCTCTTCTTTTGTCTCAAACCAAATTTTATTTTCGTCTTTTATCTTTAATGCTCCCGGACACCATGGAAAATGGTACGCGGTTCCGGATTTTGAGGCAACAAATTTCCCTTTTATCAAAAGAGCTGATTCGTTTCTTACCGAAGCGGCAGTTACCCCTTTTTCTTCGTTCGTACTTCGTGCCTGCCCCGTAGGGTCGGGACTCGTCTCCTCCGGGGATTCGTTATTCGTAATTCGTATTTCTTTCTTCTCCGGCAATACCGCCGAAAGCCGTCCCAATCCAAACCCTCCCATCCCGACAAGAAAAATAACCGTGGCGGTAAAGAGGTCGGTTTTGTAGGCGCTCACAAATTGTTTGACTTTTTTTATGAATTGAGTTAGCATTTGAGTATTGAGCAGATAATATTTGATACGGAATACAAAAAATACTATAACACCAATACACGAATGTATGCGAACCCCGTAATACAACCTCTACTGTCCCGACGCGTCGGGACAAAAGCGAAGCTTGTCGAGGTTGATATACGGGGCGAATGACGCTAATGAAATACACCTCATATTCGCGTCATTCGCGCGAATTCGCGTATTGGTGTTACATTAATGGCACATACCAAATCCGCAGGTTCAACTAAATACGGCCGCGACTCGCAACCGAAATATCTCGGCGTCAAAAAATTTGACGGAGAAATCGTAAAGCCCGGCGATATTTTGATTCGCCAAAGAGGCGCGCGATTCTTTCCGGGCAGAGGAGTAAAACGAGGCGGAGATGATACGCTTTATGCGATTTCTGCGGGATCCGTCAAATTTACCACGCACCGGAAAACCCGTTTTGACGGGTCGCGACGTTTCGCAAAAGTAATCAATGTTCTCGCCGCGTAACTCTTCCTGCCGCGCGTAAAAAGGCGCGAAAGAGCGGATGGGGACGCAGAGGACGCGACTTAAATTCGGGATGAAATTGGGTCCCTACGAAAAAGGGATGGTTTTTGAGTTCAATAATTTCCACCAGATTTCTCTCAGGGTGTATGCCCGCGATCACCATGCCGTTTTTTTCAAGAATTTCGCGGTATTCGTTGTTTACCTCATAGCGATGACGATGGCGTTCGCTTACAAGAGAAGTTCCGTATGCGCTGAAACTCTTTGTTCCTGACTTTAATTCGCAATCGTATGCGCCAAGCCGCATGGAACCGCCAAGCCGTTTCTCCTTGATATTAATCTCTTGTTCCGGAAGCGTATGGATAACCGGATACGCGGTGCGCGGATCAACTTCCGTAGTGTGCGCTCCTTTAAGTCCGCATACGTTTCGCGCACACTCAACTACCGCCAGCTGAAGTCCGTAGCAAAGCCCGAGAAACGGGATTTTATTTTTCCGGCAGTATTCAATCGCTTTTATTTTTCCTTCCACTCCCCGTGCGCCAAATCCGCCCGGTACAATAATTCCCTGATAATGGGAGAGCTCCGCGAGCGAGCGCGGATTTTTTTCATACGTCTCGGAGTTAAGCCATGAGATCTCGGGCATAAACCCCAAGCTCCAGCTCGCATGCTTAATTGACTCAATCACCGAAATATACGAATCCGCGAGCGTAAATTCGCCGGTGTTGAAATATTTTCCCACTATCCCGATTTTTACCTGTTTTTTCAAGCGGCGGATTTTATCCGTACATGCGATCCATTCCTGCAAATCGCTCTCTCGTGGACTCAACCCGAATTTATCCAAAATTTTCGTGTCCAAGTTGTCTTTTATGAAATTGACCGGCACGTCGTAGACGTTATCCACATCCGGCGCGGAAATCGCCGCATCCGGTTCAATGTTGCAAAAAAGCGCAAGCTTCTCGCGGCGTTTGTCGTCAATCGGATGTTCGGAACGGCACAAAATAAAATCGGCTTGGATTCCGATTGAGTTTAATGTCCGCGACGCGTATTGCGTGGGCTTTGTCTTCATCTCTCCCACTTTTCCCGGGATGGGCAGATAGCTCACAAGCACGAAAAGAACATCGTTTTTGAGTTTCAATTTCATCATGCGCGCCGCCTCAAGAAAAAGCACATTTTGATATTCTCCCACCGTGCCGCCGATTTCAATCACTAAAAAATCACTCTTATCTTTTTGCGTGACATTTCCAATACGCCTGATGATCTCATTCGGAATGTCCGGAACCACTTCCACGTCTTCGCCGTCATACTCCAAATTCCGTTCGCGCCGTATCACCTCCGCATATACTTGGCCAGTGGTAAGGTAATGCGCCGCAGTAGAAACCTGATCGGTAAATCGTTCGTAGGTGCCAAGGTCTTGATCCGCTTCAATCCCGTCTTCACCCACAAATACTTCCCCGTGTTCGGTCGGACGGATCGTTCCCGCGTCAATATTGACATACATGTCGCATTTGACAAGGGACACCGAATATCCCCTTGCCTGGAGGATTTTCCCGATTGATGCCGTAGCAACTCCCTTGCCCACGCTCGACATCACTCCGCCGCAGACGAAGATGTATTTTGACATGTAGTATTCGCAAATATACGAATGTAAGATTAATATACGAATATATAAGTCCTTTTTAATTCGTATACTAGACCCACTGCGTAATAACCTTTTCTACTGCAATCATGATACTCGCCTGCAAACAACTCACCGCTCGTCAATGAATACGCTGTATTCACCTCCTCGCGCTTCGTAGACTCGCACAAAAAATCATGATTTCGCTACGAAAAATTATTACGCAGTGGGTCTATTTGCGTTTGATTCGTATATTAGTGATTACTCTTCTGCTTCTACCACCACCTTCACTTCTCCTCGTATCTCATAAGGGAATTTTATCGGTACTGTGTGTGTGCCAGTGGTTTTAATGTGTCCGTCAAGGGCGATCCAACTTTTTTCAATCTCAATCCCATGTGTGGTGAGTTCCGCCATTATATCCTGCTCCGAAACTGATCCAAACGCCTTGCCTTTCTCACCCACTTTCATTGTAAAGGCAAGCGTGATATTTTTCAACATCTCTGCAATCTCGCGATATTTTCTTTCAAGCGCGTGCTGATGTTCCTCTTTTTGGAGTGCTTCCCGCGCGATCTTCTCAACCGTTTCTTTTGTCGCAGGCATTGCCAATTTTTGCGGCAATAAAAAATTGCGACCGAATCCCTCGCGGACATCCTTTACCTCATTTTTCCGACCGACGTTCGGAACGTCTTGGAGAAGGATTACTCGCATAAAAGAATTATGAATCAGGAAT
>VMFQ01000034.1 GCA_007376125.1 Parcubacteria group bacterium Gr01-1014_33
ATCTTTCGTAGTAGGAAGCGTGAGAATTTGGCAATAACGTGAATCTTCCGCTGTCCGCACAATAAAACCAGACTTTACATTTTTAGAAAAGTACACATAATCGCCCGTTGTCCTCTCGTTGTGTCTTTCGTGTATATATTTATGCGGATGGGTTCTCCAGAATGTAAAAACTTTTTCTCTGGTTTTTTGCAATCCATCCCATGTATGTACTGTAAATTCCGCTACTTTCTTTTCGTACTCTTCTCGGCTATACTGCTGGTTGAAAATATAGTAACTCTTGTTTTTCAAGTTTATACAGCCAAAACAATCGGAACAGTTGACGCATTCTTTTGAAAAATAGACATTACGACAGTCTCTGCAATCCTCGGAAAAATGCGTCATATACGACCGTCCGCACCCAATATCAAAATAACAAAGTTCCGAGTCCGCCATCATCAAAGAATCCATCATATCCTTGTTGCGAATAAGAATTGAGGAATAGAGCACGTTCTCGCAGTAGTCCGCGATAAAAATAAGGTAACAGTTTTTTGCCGTAGCAGAGTGGTTCACATAATCAGAATTTACAAGCGTCGAAAAGTATACCTCTAATGCGACTTGCGGAGTCTGCCGGATAAGATCATTTAATTGTGCGAAAAACGGACGCGATGGATCATACTCACGACCATATTGGAGCGGATCCCAATTGTCCGACCACCAGCACGAATTGCAATATACTATCAGTCCCGAATCCGCGGAAAACGAGCTGATGATATTCTTTTTGCAGAGATCGCATGAGCGCTTATAAAGCACTCGCTCATTCATAAAAGAAAGCCGCCGCTGGAAACGACAGTCAGGACAAAACGTCGGCGGGGGCACTTTTATTTTCTCGTAAAACACAAAATCCTCCGGCTCTATCTGGAATCCGGCTTTGCAATTTTGACAATATCGGGACTCGCCGCTCATATATATACTCTTATTTGTCCTTAATAGAAATCCGTAGCCTCGCGTCAAGCGCATCCGCCACTTTAAAAAGAAACGTAAGACCGGGATTATACGTTCCGGATTCAAGACGGGAGATGGCGGATTGCTTGGTACCCATTTTTTTGGCAAGCTCCTGTTGGGTAAACCCTTTTTGAAAACGCTTCTTAATCAGTAACGCGATAATTTCAAATTCCGGTTTTAATGCCTCGTATTCCTCTTTTATGTTTTTATTCTTGAGAAGGTGTATTTTGAATTGATTATAGGTTTTCATAGAGATCAGTATAACTTATCTGTTATATTAGTCAAGAGAAGCAATCCTATGCAGAGCGGTCTGAATTTCTCGTGCGGGAATACGATTTGTTTTTTTGATAAAGCCGTGCAAGAGTACGGTTTCATTTCGGGTGAATGTGTAGAATATCCGTATTTCTTGTTTGCCGCGAATACGCAATTCAAATAGACGATCTTTTACTTTTTTGCTATGCGGCAGTCCCAGCTGATTTCCAAACATCTCAAGAAGATCAATGGTACGCAATACTTTTGCAATAGTGGCTTTTTCCAAAGACGCGATAAATTCTTCTATTTTGGAATCAAAAAGGCGAATCTTCATATAACTTCTTGATTATAGCACGCTTCACAATACACGATTTCCTTCCGGTCAGGGGAATATGATGTCTCAAATTCATTCAGGCACGGAGAAGACCCGTGAGAGTGGCTCGCGGTATTTTGATATAACGAATTTTTACTTTGGACACCCGCGCATTGGCATTTTCGATGCCATAATCTCAATGGATTCCTCATCTTGAGTCGCTGGTAGTGTCTGCAGTTGGGGCATAGGCGCGGCAACGGGAGGTTTATTTCTCTATAAAACGCGAGCTCTTTTGGAATAATCCTAAACGCAGTGGCGCAATCTTCGTTACATTTCCCCCTGTGTCCACACTCAATCGTCTCGCCAAGAATTGAGTCGGAAACATCTTTTATATGATCAGCCAATCGGTTGGTAAACACCGTTATCGGGTATTGCCTTTCTTCCAGGTCTCTCCACGAATATCCTTTCTCGCGCGCTTCCTCTTTTGTGAGCGGGAAAAATTCTTGCGCTATCGTATCGTTATACGCATGAGGCGAAAGCTCCGGCGGGAAAAATTCTCCGAATGCATATATTTTCCCCCGCGTATCTTTATACGGCAGATCATTCATTTGCTGAATTATTTTAGGAACAAGCGCATCATAGTCCTTCTTTGTATACTGCTTATTCAAGATGCAATGCTCTTTGTTGCGTAAACCCACACAGCCGAAAATGTGTGTTGAATTCATGCAATTCATTGAGTATGTGATATCGGAATGGAATACGGAAAGCCATGAAAACCGGACATTATATCCTCCGCCGATGCAATTTTCATACCCGCGCTCTCCCGCCGCGATGGTAAGATCATACGAATCACGGTCATGTCCCGCTCCGAAAAGCGCAGTTCCAAAAAGTATTTTTTGGCAGTACGCGCACGTCTCCAGTCCGCGGGAAATAAAACATTGGCGCGCATCTTTACAATTCCGCAAATAGTCCCCGGTTGAGTTCACATTGCTAAACCCATGCATGAATTTCACGGGAAAGCCAAGACGCAAATCCTCAATTTTCGCTTCTAATTCTTTTCGGACGCGCGCAGAACCAAAATCAAATTTTTCCTTTTCTTTGAGATATTCTTCTCTGGTAAACTGCTTATTGAAAATACAATACTGTTTATTACGCAAACCCACCGAACCAATACAGTCATGGCAGTTTGTTAGATTATGGGAGAATAGGACATCGGCACATTCAACAAGATCCGTAGAAAAAAAACATGTATGGCATCGTTCCGAATGGATAAGTTCATACGAACGCTCACCATAAGAAACATCAAGAAGATCAAGAGAATCGTTGCTGTGTAACACATCAGTCCCGTAAAAACAATTCTCGCACATGCCGGAATTGAACATGAGATAGCATTTCTTCAAATCCATGGCATTGTTGCAGTACTCACTCTCCACCGCATTTTGATTGAAACTATGCTGCCACGGAACCTCGCGCATGAGCGTTTTTATCTGCTCAAAAAACGGCCGCGAAAAATCATAATCGCGGCCAAAATCCAGCGCATCAAAATCAGCCGATTGCCAATCTTTTTGATAATATACTTTGAATTCCGAAGATTCTGGAAAAATAGAAAATACCGGCTCATCCCAGCCGATTACGTTCCGTTTATAGAGCACCCGCTCATTCCGAAACATCATCCGTCTGATCATCCGGCACTCCGGACAAAATGTGGGCGGCGGAACTTTTATTTTCTCGTAAAACAAAAAATCATCGGGTTCAATAAGGAACTCGGTTTTACAGTTTTGGCATTGTTTTGTTTCTGAATTCATCCGGTGGATCCCTCCACTAAAGTAATCTACGATCGTAGATTACTTTAGTGGGAGCAATGGAGAAAAGTTTACTTATATATGGTATTACCCGCATTCAATTATACATGGAGACCATTACAAAACTCGGTATGAATGGCTCATATAAGCCAATTTTAAGAGTTTTGTAACCATCTCATGGTCTTTGGAGTCAAATGATTTTCCACATAATTGTTCCTCGCGTGATAATTGCTTCGCCCCTACGCGTTTACAGCGGTTTTTTGCCGAAACACCAGAAATTTATACCCGGTAAAATTCCAGACAAGGGTGAATGCGGTTGCGATCGCCTTTGCAAGATTAAGCCATGTGGTGGGCATGATTCCGAAAGGCGCCGAAATATATGTCGTAATTCCCGCAACAAGAATGCTGTTTACAATAAGCCCGCCTACCGTTACCGCGAGAAATTGCGGCAAATCTGAAAAAAGTTTTTCTTTGTTTTTAAACACCCAGAGCTTATTCCAAAAATAACTGTTTGCCACCGCCACGAGAAATCCCGGGACATTTACTCCGCCTACGATAAGCCCCGTGGTTATACCCGCGGCGGAACTTAAAAGATTCAACACTCCGAAATCAATCACGGTGTTGAGAACTCCCACTGCCGCAAATTTCCCAAATTGCGCAAAAAACGAAATTTTCCGGGCAAGAAGCGCGCTCACCCATATTCCGAACACAAAGATTCCCGCCGCTATCCACGGAATAGCCAAAAGCATCACGGCATCGCGAAAACCGAGATTTACAAGCGTCGGAATCGCGAACATTCCGGCAAAAAAACCCACAAGACCGGCGATGGCATAGTCAATCTTTTGAATCATGAATAAGGAATCGTGAATCACGAATTAGGAATTTCGTAATTCATAATTTGATTTACAAAGGCACTTTCTCGCTTCTTTCCACAATCTCACGCTCCACTTCATCGCGCGGGCGGCCGTACTTGGCGCGCGAGATTTCCTTGATGGTTGCCGTAATTTCAGCTTCCCCTTTTACCGGCGGGTAGGTCTTCATATTAAACGGCGGCGTGGTCTCGCCCGCGATCAGAAGTTTGGCATAGCAATTTTTGTTGTCAATATTCATAAGGTCTTGCTCGGCGAACACGGGCTTAAACTGTTTTGCCATAAATTCCGCGTCATCCGCGCCCACACGAAACGCAATCATTGATCCGATGTTTCCAAACACCGCTTTTTTAATCTCTTCTTTGAGCTGGCCGATGAATTGATGGGTGATGGTAAGATCCAGCCGATATTTGCGCGCCTCGGACAGAATAATTGCGATTGAGTCGGTGGTAACGTTCTGGAACTCGTCAATATAAAGGTAAAAATCTTTTCGTTTCTCCTCGTCCATATCCACGCGCGAGAGAGCGGATATTAAAAGTTTGCCCACGATGATAAGTCCAATCAGTGAAGAATTCATGTCCCCGAGCCGACCTTTGGAAAGATTGACTATCAGGATCTTCTGATTATCCATTATCTCGCGAAAATTAAACGCGGATTTTTCCTGGGCGATGATCGGGCGCATAATTTCGTTTGCCGTGAAGTTGTCAAATTTATTCGTTACATAGGGGACAAAATTTGCAAGCGCCTGTTCGCCGGACGCGCGTTCGGCATTTTGCCAGAATTGGCGCACGATCGGATTCTTGCAGTGCGCGAGTTTATAGTCGCGGTACGTTTTGTCGGAAAGCACGCGGGAAATTTCAAGCATGGTGTTTCCGGATGCGGGATGTTCCATCACAAGGAGCGTTGAATTTCTAAAATACTGCTCAAACGCGGGACCCATTGATTCCGGCACCGCACCATAAAGTTTCTGAAAAATGCTCAAAAGTTCGTTTACCACAAATGTTTTCTGCTCCGGGAAATTCTGATCGTATTCAAGCATATTAAGCCCCATAGGACGCTCCACATCGCCCGGGTTAAAATATACCACATCCTGCCAGCGATGGCGCGGCACATGTCCCAAGAGTCGTTCCGCCATGTCCCCGTGCGGATCAATCACGCACACTCCCTTGCCGTTTTGAATGTCCTGTATCACCATATTCTCAAGAAACACTGACTTTCCTGTTCCGGTCTGCCCGATCGCGTAAAGATGCCGCCTGCGGTCTTCGTCAAGAATTCGTATTTCCGCTTTCTCACCTCTAAAATCGCTGAATCCGAGCAAAAGTCCCTCGCCCGGAAGATTTGCCGGAGGCGCGGATTCGCGCGCTTTTGCGATTCTCATCTTGGGAGTTTGTATGGGAACGTTGGGGAAATGGAATACGGAGGTAAGCTCCTCGGTGCCTAACACCATTTTTTCCGCATCGCTGAACATGCGGAAAGAAAATGCGAAGAACATCCGTTTCAGCGCTCTGCCGGACACGCGCGTTATTTTAAACGTATTTGAATTTGGATCGCTGAATTGTTCAAACGCGACTCCAAGTCCTTGCAAAATTGACTCCGCGCGTTCAAGCGTATCAGCAGATGCCACGAGCCGGATGTTTACGTCAAAAAGCGCTTTTCCGGCTTTTTGTTCAAGTCCTTTTACGATTTCCTCTTGAAGCGGAGTAAGCCGCTTTTGATCCTGCAGGCGCTCTCTCCGTTCCTGTTCGTTTGCCGAGCTCCGCAATACATCGTCAATGCCGTAGACGATTTTTGAGGCGGCATCGCGGCTCACATGCCTTCCTTCATAACGGCGTTTGGCATGATCGCGGAGTTTCCTCCTCCATTTCCTGCCTGCCGGACGCGCAATAATCTGGAGCGCCGCCCCCTCTCCCACTTTGGCAAGTTTGGTAAATACGTTCGTGACCGCTTTCATTGGATCGCCTTCCAGTTTCTGATACGTCCGCACCGGATAAAATAAGTCTTGTGAAAACGTGACGGTAGCACCCACTGCCGCTCCTTCCGGATTAAATACGTTGTAGTCGCGCGTGCGCGCAATCTGAGCTTCAGGAAAAATTCCCTGGATTATTTTCTCCGCCGCGCTCGTGAGTTTTCGCGGGACCGCGACGTAAAACGACACCTCCTCGCCCTCATGCGGGATCGTAAGCTCAAGCGCAAACACCGGTTTTCCGTAAAAGAGCGCCCTCACCCATTTGTCTTTTATCGCGTAAAGACTTGTGTAAAACTGCTCCATCAAGGCGATTTTTTCGCGGATTTGCTGGAGCTGGGAATTTTTATCGTTCGGCTCTTCGGGCGTAAACCGGACGAGCAGGAGCTCAAGATTAAGCGAACGCGCAATCATTCCGCGGCGCATAAGCATCTTGCGGAACAAAAAAACAACAACGATCACAACAATCGTAAATAAAAACCCGATATAGAGAAGGAAAAGGAAATAGGGGGAGAAGGAGAACATGAATTAGGAATCAAGAGTTAGGAATCAAGAATGGGAAACAAGGGGAAAATTCATGATTGATAATTCGTGATTCCTGCTTCCCTTAAAGTTGTTTCAGCTTCCGCAATGCCAGCAATTTATCATAATAATCATCCACAAGATGGTCGTGGAGTTCGTCCAGAAGATACGGCGTTGATTTCTGGGCGGCGATGACCGCGTCAAAGATAGTTCGGCTAAGCGCAAGTTCAATGAGTTTTCGGACCGCTTCTTCGCGTTGCTCTTTTGCGCTATCATCCGCTTTTTTCTTCTGTGCGGTTGTGCCGGCGGATTGCGAAATCGGAGGAGGCGTGTACGACGCGTGCGGTTCTGTCGGAGAGAAAGCGGGCTTTGCGACCTCAATGTGCTCCTTCAAAACCTCGCGCAATATCTCCTTTTCTTGGGGAGCTGGTTGGCGCGTTTCCGCAAACTCGCGTTTTTTTTCTTCAAGTCGCCGTTCAAGATGCCGTATCTCTTCTTCGGGCGACATATTGGGTTGTTGCGGGATAGGTTCTGCCATATATAAAGGTAAAGATAGTATCTCTATTATCGGGTATAGCACATTATTTGACAAGTGTGCGTATGGAGATAAAGATGCGATTCCGCTTCCTTAATGCGAAACGCGAATGAGCGGAGAGTTGGCAATTTTGGTTTGTCTGCTACAATTGGGGTATGCTCAAACCAATTATATGTTTTGGCCAACAGCCGTGCGGATTTTTCCCCAAGCGGTTTTTGTATTCCAAAATCCAATCGGCAAGAAAACTCCAAGCGGCTATCGGCGGCAAGATTGTTTTTTTCTATCACGACAGCGATTCGGACTATCGCGAGACTATTACGGTTATGCGTGACCGCGCGACTGGCGCAGAAGTACGCCTCAATTTTTTACAACCCAACAAAATTCAGAAAAAATTCTCCCCGCTTTACGCGAAAAAAATCCCTCTCGGTTGGAAAAAGGACATTCTAAAACAGCTCCCGCGATTTGTAGACACGCCTTTGATAGACCTTTTTAGATTGGTGGAAGAAAAAACCGCCGCGGATTTTTGCCTTGTGATGTATCGTAAAATGGGCATTCTTGAAGGGATAGAGGTCGTGCGTTCCGGAGATCGCGATGTGCGCGAGCGCGCGGAAGAAATGGAAGAATTCTATACGGATATTGAGTATCAGGGCGAGATTGTGCGTGCGCTCTGGCAAAGCGGAAAATTCATACTCCATGGAGGGGGCGGAAAATATATTGAGCTTCCTTTGCAGGCGGTTGAAAAATGGCAGAAAAGTCCGGGACGGGACGCACGATTTTCATGGATGCAGTCGGTAATCCACGCGACCCATTATGTGATGGGCGCATCTGAAAAAGAATATCTCAATCGCGCCGCATTTCCGGAAGTTACATTTGTGGAGCGCGACTCGATTGAAAACCCGGAGTACGCATGGATTGATTTGGCAATATGAATTGAGGCTGTAGAAAAACTATAAAAATAGTCCCTGAATTTGTCCTAAACCCGTTCGGGGCGGACTAGGGTTGAAGGGCTACCTTAAAAAAGCAAGCCGCCCATGTGGATTGCTTGCCCTAATGGTAATCCAACTCAAGCGGCTTTATCGGCGCCATTATTGCATTGGGATCTTGTTTCCATGCATCGGACACGTCCGCATAAAGTTCAAGCTCGTTTCCGTCCGGATCAAGGATATAAATACTGTGGGTTACGGTATGATCAGCCGTGCCGGTGATTCGCACTCCTTTTGATTTGAGTTCTTTG
>VMFQ01000035.1 GCA_007376125.1 Parcubacteria group bacterium Gr01-1014_33
ATCGGCAAACGTGACATTTTCGTCAAAAAGGATGTCTCGCTTTGCTTTCTTTCCGATGATACGCGCCAAATTGCCATCCATTGCGTAGACACCATTACCGGGCCTTTTGGCGCCAATGTGAGATGCGGTAATGATTTCTCCTTTTTTGATATCAACCACTGCGCAAATGCTTTTTCGCATGCCAGTGATATTTTCTAGCTCTCCTCCGCGCGGATGAATTTCGGGTGTTCCCAAGGCTTTTTCCACCACGCAAACCGCATCCACAAACTCTTTAAACTCTTGGGGTTCCATGGATGCTTTATGATCCGGGCCATTTCGCGTCTTATCATCAGTGAAGTGGCGCTCAAATACTTTTGCACCCAATGCGGCTGCCGCAATGCTTGAAATAGGCCCTTCGGTATGATCGGAGAAACCCACCACTGAAACATACTTTCTTAAGGATTCCATCGCACGCAAATTTTGATCTTCCGGATGTGCCGGATAGTTGGTATTGCATTGAAGCAGGATCAGATTATCCGGGCTTGTCTTGCTTTTTTCAGCCTCATCACGAAATGCAGACACAGCCGCCATCACCTCGGTTTCGTTTGCAAGACCCACTGAAAGAATTACCGGTTTTCCGGTTTGCGCAGTTCTTCGAATAAGCGGATGGTTGACGGTCTCAATCGATGCCAATTTATAGGCAAGAACTCCCAACTCTTCAAGTTCATCCACCGCAACCGGATCGTATGCCGTAGAAAGGAAAATAATCCCCTTTTCTTCGCAGTATGCTTTAAGCTCTTTTGCAACTTCGGAGGTTAACTCCAGCTCTTTTAACATATCAAACTGGCTTTTCACGGTACCGATATTTCTGTCTTGATACGCCGCCTTGGGAGCCTTGACACGAATCAGACGCTCTGCCACAAATGTCTGGAATTTTGCGATGTGAGCCCCTGCCCGTACTGCTTGATCAATCATTTTCTTGGCATTTTCGATAAGTTCCCTTACAGGGTTATCTGTCTTGTATTCTGCAGGAAAAATATTTACCCCAAGTTCCGCGATAAAAATCGCCGGATTGTCTCCGCCTACTTTAAGGGAACCAATGTGGATTGTTTTATTCATAGTTTCTTTGAACATAGTCCCTGAGTATATCGAAGGGTTACATTTTTTAACGTATTCCTTTGACAAGCCCCGTATAGCTCTGTGAGATTATACGGGACAAGCTCAGGAAATAAATTTTCTACCATTTGCTCAACTGATTTTCTCCAAAACGAACTTAGCCATTCGCTCGCTTGCTTTGCCATCAAGAACTC
This sequence comes from Parcubacteria group bacterium Gr01-1014_33, assembly GCA_007376125.1. Lineage (GTDB taxonomy): Bacteria > Patescibacteriota > Minisyncoccia > Sungbacterales > HO2-52-23 > VMFQ01. Next base: position 1,290 of record VMFQ01000035.1, read on the forward strand.
CGCAATGGCTTTGGACGAGTCGCGCCCGGCCGTCTGAATCGCATGAGGGGTCGTCCAAATACTTCTTAACCCATTCTAACAACTCTTTTTCAGATCCGACAAGACGACCGGAGCCACTTTGTAATAATTTCGCGAGATGCTCCGATTGATAGTTTTCCCATTGATCATCAAGAAATGGAGTATTGTGACCATTAAAATTTATTAAAATTGTTGGCTTATTAAAGACCACTGCATCAAGGGCTACCGTCGTAGGACCGCAGATTACCAGATCACAATGAAAAAGTTCGTTGGCAAACCGCTCATCATCGTCCCTTTCCAAAATACTGTCTGTGCCAAAGGATGTTTTCCCAAAGGTCACTCCCGGGAAATCGTAGACAATATTTAACGGCTTTATATATTCTTCCATCTCAACCGGATTTGTCGGTGGAAAACGGACAATGATTGTTGCATCTAATTTATCAAGAATTCCTAAAATGAATTTATCCGCATCATCATGCAACAACCGTGGAGCACCCGTAGGAGAATAAAGAATTATCTTTTTGTTCGGATCCCCACCAATGCCGTTCAAAAATTCTTCGCGGGACATCCTTTTTCCGTGAGTATAGAAATCATAATGCGGTACACCGCAAACAACTATACGCTCCCTCGGTACATCGTGATACTGAATTGCTTCCCTCTCACTCACCGTATTCCACACCAGAAGCCAATCGGGTATAACACGTAAGATTCCGAAGTTGGTCAGGTTGTCCCATGAACGAACTAAGCTGATCACAGGAATATTCCGCCTTCGCGCAGCACGAATAAGCTCCACATCATACTTATCTATAATGTCGGTAGAAAAAATAAGATTTGGCGAATACCGGTCAAGCATTGTCTCAAAACGCTTCCCACCCGCAAGCCGATCATCGCACATTCTCAAAATCTTCCTCACGAATCGGAAACTCCCCAAAAAATTTATTAGAGTATAATAAAAAAAGTGCGCAAAAGGCCGCCTACGAAATGTCCCACCATATCGGATCCGCACCGCAACAGTCTCATTCATTGCCTGAAATATTTTTCCGAAGAACCAGTCCCAAAATATCCTCGTTTTCCCTCCTATAACGATTCCTTCAACACTGACTTGTTCGCTCAAAAAATATTTCTTAAAATATTCTTCCTTTCGCTTAGGGACAAGGAGAACAATTTTCATGCGGGATTTCAAAAGAATATCAAATACCGGCGTCCAAAGAATATTGCGCGGCGTTAATACATGAAAACTGGTGATAAAGATAGTTTTCATTAAAACATGTGATTATTCTTTAATAATATAACAGGGAGTCATTGCAAATGGGAATTGTGAGATTCTTATATTCTGATCCCTAAAGTATTCATCAATGGCCTTTGTCTCTCCGGGAAAAGTTCCATAATCATCTAATATCAGCACCCCCCCCTCACCATTCTCGGCCATAAATATTCTAATATAGTAACTGCCGGTTCATAAATATCGGTGTCTAAATTGAGCAAAGAAATTTTAAGATGAGGATTCTTTTTTACATATTGCGGGACGGTTTTTACCACGTTTCCTTCTACAAGTTCTACATTTTTATCAATTCCTTTCTTTTTTAATACTTCAAGCAGTTGCTCTTTCGAGATGGATTGGTCACCCGCATTTTTAATAAAGCTTTCTCTATATTTTTTATCTTCTTCAAAAGCAGTCTCCGGGAACGAACCAAAGACATCAAATCCTATCAGTTTGTGAGAAAATGGGTTTCCGAATAAATCTCTGAAACCGGCAAATCTCACTAAAGCCGTACCTTTAAACACGCCGCATTCCACTATGGCACCAGGCAAATTCATTGCCATCTTGAACAGCTCATAATGCGCAAGAATTTTACTTAATCTTGTATTATCACAACTTAAATAAAAATTATTCTCGTAATCAAATGCTTTTGTAAAGTCGGGTAATTTAATCATATTGGTTCTTATTAACTTTAATTATAAATTTCAATCCGAAACGCTTAACCCATGAGCAACTTTGCTGTAAGTCAACCGTTTGGTCGGTTAAAACCTGCATTTTCTATTTTTAAGATGTTACATATAATCAATATTTTTGAGCTTTTCAAAGGAATATCTTAAAAAATATCATTAGAAAAAAGGTATTCCTTCAACATCCTCAAAAATGATTTACATTAATTCAGATGCAAGACTTTCAATACTCATAAAATACTTTTTTGAATACGTTGAAATATCCGCTCGGATGCGTTGCCATCGGTCAGGTAGCATACGCGCTCAATAAGCGCTTGGCGTTTTTCCGCATCAAGCATCGGGTCTTTAAGATATTCAGAAAGATATGTGTAGAGTTGATCAAACGTATATGCGGGCTTGAGCGCTCCAGTTTTTACTACATCACGAAAATGCTCGCGAATTGCAAAACGGCGAACCGATTTTGAAAACGGCCTTTTGCCTGCATAGCCATCAAATGTAGGCGCAATAAGAGGCCTGCCTAAAACCGCCGCTTCAATTGCCATTGTGGTATATACCGCAAGCACCACATCGGCTTTGTGGAGCACGTTCATGGAAAAATTGCTTTTTTGCGCATCTCCCCAAAATTGGCCGCGAAAGATGCGCGCATGGGAATACCCTTCAAAACGGTCAAATTTTTCCTCTTCCACCTCGCGATCCCACTTGCGCACTCCCGCATACGGACGAATCACCACATAGAGATTTTGCGGCAGGCGTTTTTCGGCAATCCACTTCAAAATTTCTTCAATAATATCCGGCTCATCTTTACAATAGGCGCTTGATGATGCATATACGATGTACCGCGCATCCGGAGGAAGACGAAGCCCTTCCAAGACCTCGGCACGCGAAAGCGTATGCCCCTCTCTTGAAACAAAATCAAGATGCGGATAGCCGGTGAGTGAGAGGCACTTCGGATCATACCATTGATAACGAATTGCAAAATCTTTCATCTGGTCGCTTTGCACAAGAAGAGTATCAGTCTGCATGGGCAAATAGTATTTGTCATAATGGTCCCAATTTGTGCTCATCCCCATTGTGGGAACGCCTTGCCGCTTGGCCTCCGCAACAAGCGCAGTATCAAACTGGTTGATAATATTTGATGCAAATATAAGATCTGGTTTATATTTTTCAAAAAGTTCTTGAAAGGGACGGCCACGAAACACATGGTAATAAAAATATGGGACAAACACTTTCCGGAAAAAATCCGAGCGGCCAAAGGTGCGCGAAATCAACCACTTCAGAGGCCCAAGATATTTTTTAAACGGCCCTCCGCCCGGCGGCTCGTCCGGCCGAATGCCAATCGTTGCCATGATTCGCGTCGTGCCAGTATAGACAAAATAAGAATAAAAGAAACGAAATGATCGCTCAAGAAACGTTTGCTTTTTTATAAAGGGTATATGCGCAATGCCGCATCGCTCGTGGAGATGCTTTTGAAGGCCTTCCCCATATTTTCCCGCATACCCTGTGGGCATCACAAAAATAACCCGCGCCTCCGGGTTTTGCCGCGTCCATGCGGCAAGCTTCTCGCATACGCTTCCCTCAAAAAAGAAAAGAGTTTTCCAGACGGGTTCTGCTGAAAAACTGAAGAAAATAGTCCTCATCTAATTTAGAACTAATTAAACACCGCGAAGGTAATGCACCCTTTATGAGGATACTACCACCTCGCCGATTGTATACTTTACTTTCCGAAATGGGAGAGGCGTAAAGCCGCGCAACGAAAACCCCGCGTCTTCCACCGCCCTGAAACTTGCTCGAAAATAATCAAGATTCCGAAGATTCATTCTTTGAAATATATTCTCTTGGGCTTCGACAAATTCTTCCAGAAATACTGCGTATCCTTTTACCACGCGGCGCGCTTCGCGAAATGCATGTATGTAATCGCGTGGAAGCTGCTCAAATGCCACCCACGAAAATACAAAATCAAAAAAGCCATCTTCAAACGGGAGCTGCCTCATATCTCCTTCTACAAAGGAAATAGTAAGGCGCGGCATACGCTCGCACACTACCTTTCGTGAAAGTCCCGTAAGAAAGATAAGGTCCTCAATGGATGGATCTTTAAGAAGCGCGCCCGATGCCTCTACTCCCTCATGAGTGAGCTCTACTCCGTAAAAACGGCGGGTCGGATTAAGAAGCGCAAGTGCGAGAATATTCACACCATTTCCGCTGCCCATTTCAAGGATAGTATGAGAATCAAAAGACGCGATATGCGTGTTGAGCCGCTGCACTATATATCGCCGATTATCAATGGCAGAACAAAGGAGCGGCCTCCCATACAAAAACTGGACACGCGCTTTTTCGCCTTTTTGCATTTCATCCATTCTCCTTTTCCAAAGAGTTCCGTATTCTTGCTTGATACGCTCCTCATCGCGCTTGACGCGCGATCGCCGAAGAACTCGGTATATGCTCGATTTTATTGTCCCATAATATTGGCGATATACAAAACGTCTCCACCACATATCAATTATGATTTAAGAAAGCGCATACACCGTCTCGGGATCAAGAGCTTTTTCCCATTCTTCAAAATTTTCCGGAAATCCAAATTTGGAGACGCCGAGTCCCCCTTTTGACTCAAAAAGCGCAGTAAACATAATACGCTCTTTGGTTGTTGAATACCCGCCGCGATGAAGCCCTAACGTATCGCAAAAAATAATAGTACCGGCCTTGCCAAGCGCAGGGGTAATATTTTCCGGAGGAATATTTTTTTCAACCGCGCCTTGAGACGGATATACTCCTTCGCGGCCGGAAAGCGCTTGTGGAAAGAGATTCCAGAATCGCCCTCCGTGGTGCGATCCTTTCGCATAGACAAAAGGACCCGCGCCAAGATCATCCACATCGCTCACATAAAGAAATACCTTGCATACTCGCCTGACTCCCGGATCCCGATGCCAGCGCTGGGAACCTTGCGCCGCGATGCCTCCCGCTAATGGTACTGTGATATTGAGTGAGAAAAAATTAAATTTAGAATACATCCCAAGGTAGGAGTTTGCAATATCTACTATGGGCTTCTTCAGCGTAAGCGCAATAAACGGATTACGGGGATCTACTATCGGATTATTATTGCCAATGTAGCGTAAAAATCCTTTTTTCTGGCCAGTTTTCGCTTCCTGACGTCCTCGCTCAACAAATTCTCGGAGTTCCCCCAAGTGGACATCAGGCAACAATTCTTCAAGGATTGCAAATGCCAATCCATTATGTTCAAGATCTTCCACTACTCGCTTCTGAACTTCATCAAGCTCGGGTTTATTTTTACGATAAAGCTCAATACTTTTTCGATTGAGCTTTGCACATACAAAATCGGACGTCCGTATTCGATAGTACGGCTCTAAAAATACCGCTCGCACAAATCGGTTTGCTCTTACGCGCTTTCGTATTTTTTCTTTAATGGCAGTCATCCCATTGCATGCACCTTGTGAAAATATGATGTTTGATTTTCGAGGAGTTCCCGTGGCTTTCCTTCTTCCTGAATTTGTCCGTCGTTTAAAACCAAAAGGCGATCGCAATTCATAATAGTAGAGAGCCGATGCGCAATTACAATCACGGTCACCTCGCCTTTGAGGTTTTCAATCGCTTGCTGGATCATGCTCTCGGACTCATTATCTAACGCGCTTGTCGCTTCGTCAAGGACTAATATTTTTGGACGGCGCGCAAGAATCCGCGCAAGTATAATTCTTTGCCGCTGGCCTGCCGAAAGAAACACGCCTCGCTCCCCCACTATTGTCGCAAACCCTTGAGGAAGAGCCGATACCACATCATATATATTTGCCATCCGCGCTGCTTCAAACATTTCTTCTTCACTTATTGTATCATCATAGAATTTAATATTTTCTTCTATTGCGGAATTTTTCAAAAATATTTCTTGCGAGACATACCCAATGTTTTTACGCCACTGGTCAAGGCTGATGTCTCTCGCATCCACCCCGTCAAGAAGAATCTCGCCTTCTTCCGGTATAAAGAGGCGCAAGATAAGATCTGCGATCGTGGTTTTCCCCGCGCCTGATGGTCCGATCACGCCGAACATCTCTCCTTTTTTGATTGAAAAATTCACTCCCGCAAGAATCGGCTTTGCGCCGTACGTAAATGAGACGCCTTTAAACTGGATTTCCCGCTCCAAAGAAAACGATTTTGTGCCTTTATCTTCTTCTCTATTATCCGCAACCGTTTTCTTAAATGCGAGAACATTCTTTGCGTAAGGAAAAAGATTATTCATATCATGCAGTGCGTCTTGAACTTTATCTATGAATCCAAAGATTTGCTGAATGAGATATATTACGGCAAGAAACGCGGCGAGATCAAACTGCGGATTTTCATAAGAAATAATAAAAAATATGCTGATAAAAAGAGCGCTCAACGGCTGAAGGGCAGTGCCTACGATAGTCTTCAAAGTTCCTGCACGCACTCGTATGCGGCGAAATTCTTCAAAAAATCGGCCCCCCTCTTCAAGCGCTTTTTTCTCGACTCGCATCGCTTTAATTACCTTAAGGCCGGTTGCATTCTCATTTATCTCGTGGGAAATTTCTTTATTCATTGTCGCCTGCTCTTTCCCGTAGCGCCGCATAGAGAGAAAGAATGGCCGCGAAAGGAAGAGGATCACGCCTCCGCCCGCAAGCGCAAGAAGCGTCACTTGCCACGAAATGCTTACTGCGACTGCCGTATACATAAGAAGGCTGGTAATGCCGTTTAAGAGCGCCATGTTCACCGCAAGAAAGCGCATTGCCCCGCCTATGTCTGATGTAAGCGTATTTTCAAGGTACCCAAGCTTTTGCCGAAGAAGATACGGCCATGTCATGGAAAGCGCCGCGCGGTAAAGATCTTTTCTCAATTTCATTTCCTGGCCGCATACAATGCGAAGGCCCGCATATCTAGAAATTGTGACTGCGATTGCTTTCAATATAAAGAGTGAAACAATGAGAATAAGGACAGAAGTAATGTTTGATTCAAGATGAAGATGGGTAAGAAGCCACTCTATGAAGCGCGATACGATATCCGGATTTTCAATATTTTTTTTGATGATAAATGAAAAAAACGGGATAAGCGCTCCCACGCCTATTGCGCCCAGCAACCCATTGAAAAACCCAAAAAGCGCCAAAAGAAGCATTTTGGATTTGTAATCGGATTTGTAATCTCCATAAAGCTCTTTGGAGAAGCGAAAAAGTTTTACGAGCTGCGAAAGATGCATAGTATTCTTTGATTTTAATCGCGAGCATCCAAACCTTCCAGTATGGCTTTTACTCGCTCAAAGTCATCTTGAAAGTCATGCGCAATGTATCCTTTCTTTGATCGCGTTCCGCGGAGATGCAGACCAAAAGGTTTTGACTGCCACATGTATTCTTCCCAATGAGGCTGAATAGCGCGGATATCGGGCGCGCCGTACTCTCGGAAGCCTTGGCGCACAAAATACCCTTTTTGTTTTGGAATAAAACACAAACGATCAGGAAGAAACAACTCAATTAAACGATTTGGCAAGTAAAAAAGATTCGCAGGAAAATGAAGATCCCGCCATGGCGTATAGACGGGCGTAAGAAGCTGGTAACGAATCGAGGAATTCCCGTAAAACTTCTTAAAAAGGAGATACGCGGTGTCGCGGGAATCGCCAATGAATTTTCGATCCTGAAACGTAATTGTGAGAAGTATTCTTTGGAGAACGCGCGGCATATGCGCTATCGCCCTAAGAAAACGAGACGGCGGATGCTTTTCTCCAAAATTCTCTCCGGGCATAAAATTCATTTCTTCAAGAGCGACGCGGCTGCGATCCCCAAAAAAACAATGCGTTGAGGGAAAATAACGAAATTTCGAATAATAGCGAGGATGCATCACGCTTCCGAAAAATGCGGCACCTTCCTCTTCCATATAGGCAAGTACTACCTGAATCCAATTCGGCCGGATAATGTAAAAATCGGGATCAAGAATAAGAAAAAAACGAGTTTTGATATGAGGCAAAAGCGCGTGTAGCGCAGTGGCGTGTCTCCAGCTTGCCCATCCGGATTTATACTCCCAAGTTTTTTCACCCGCTCCTTCGTAGACCTTAAATTTTCTTTCGTCGAGTTTCCCTACTTCCTCTTGAGTATTATCCGCGGCAAGCCATTCAAAAGAAACACCCGGATTCATGCGTCGAGTAAGCTCGTAATTTGCTTCAAGCTCTTTTTTTGCTTCCGCAGAATGATATACCGAGCAAATTGTAAACGGTGGAATTTCTTTTTGGCTCATCTTATTTTCTGAAGAAAGCCGCGCGGACAGCTTGACACGAAAAATTTATGAAAGTATTCGTCTACTTTGAAGTTTTTATTTTCTTGAAGAAAGCGATCTACCGCATCCATCGGAGTGTCCCTAGAAACTTCCGGCTTAAGGCCTTTCAGTCCTTTAAGGTACGGAATAAAAGTATCAAATACCACAAGATAGCTCCCCTTAGTCACAAGGCCTTTGTAACAATGTAACTCTTCGTGCACATGGGACCCGCGATGATCAGAATCAAGACACACGAGAACTTTATCTCCGGGCTTAATTAATTTCCGTATACGTGCAAGAACTGCGGGATCCGCGGAACTCCCTTCAAGAAGCGTCATTCGTTTTTTCATTGGGTGTGACTCCAGATGTTTTCGATTATGCGCTCTTATATCCACATCCACGCCCACCACTTTTCCGCGGCCCAAAAGTTCAAGAAGCGATGCATAGTAGACAAGCGAACCGCCATGCGCAATTCCGGTTTCTATAATGAGATCAGGACGCAGTGCAAAAATAAGTTCTTGCATGAGAAGCATGTCATAGGGATTTTGGATAATAGGCACCCCAAGCCACCGAACTTCGTAATCCATGCGATTCTCCCATGCGGTTCTTGTCCATGTGTGTGCATCTTTGGCGAGACGCTCCACGTCCTTATCTTTTTTTCTTGTCACAAATTGGAGAATATGATCAACTTCTTTCTCCGTCGGAAATCTTCGTAATTTCATAAATGTAGCGTCGAAGCGCATCCTGCCATGAAGGAAGAATAACGCCATGCTCTTTTGCGTGAGTATTTTCGAGCGCGCTGAAAAGCGGCCTTCTCATAGTACCATCCATGTCGCCGCGGTCAACGGGAATAACTTCTTTTTCGATACCGCGTAAAGACAAAATCTCTTTTGCAAATTCATACCAGCTGCATTCTCCCTCATTTGCAAGATGGTAAATGCCGGGCTTCGCTTCTTGACGGCCCAAAAGCTCAAGTGTTCCTCGACTTAAGTCTCTTGCATAGGTAGGATTTACTGTTTGATCTCTTCCTACTTCAAGAGATTCTTTTTCCCGGGCTTGTTTGAGAATGGTGAGTACAAAATTACCTTTCTTGCTTCTTGATCCTTCTTTTCCTCCATAGACTCCGCATGTCCGAATAATAAACGATCCTTCCGGATAAAACGCGCGTACTGCCATCTCTCCCAAAAGTTTTGAAATGCCGTACCACTGAAGCGGCTCTGGCACGTCACTTTCGCG
>VMFQ01000036.1 GCA_007376125.1 Parcubacteria group bacterium Gr01-1014_33
TACTCGCGGCAGCGCTGGAAAGTCGAACGGAGTTTTAATTGGCTGAACAACAATCGCCGCATTGACCGCTTTATGGAGCGAAGCACCCGCACCTATCAATGGTTCTGCTATGCGGCGTTTATCAAGTTTTATCTTAAGAAACTGGTGAAATGAGTTTTGTAATGGTCTCTTGTTAACTTTTCTAGCGCTTTGGTAAGTTTTTGAGTTACTCGGGTGAGAATATGTATTCCTTTTCTAAGAATCTGTATAAATGAAAAATTTGTTATATCCATAAAGAAAAAATCAAAAAGGAAGGGTAGCAAAAAAAAGTGGAAAGAAAAACAATTATTCCCCTTGTGAGGTAAGTATCCTCATCAATATCGTCTCTCCACTCCTCGGCAATCATACATAAAAATTCCTTTATGGAAGAAATCTCTCGTCTCTGAATATACTTTTCGTAGTTTTTTATAGATACCTGAATAGTAAAAAGAGCTCCAATTCCAATCATAAAGCCGATGCCCAAATAAAGCTTCACATACCACATAACGTCCCTCCTCTTTTTTTGATGTCAATGTACTTTTTTATGCCGAAAAATATAGCAAACTATCTCCTATTTGTCAAGGCATTTTTTATTGTAACCTCGTCCGCATACTCAAGCTCCGAACCTAAAGAGAGCCCGCGGCCAAGGCGGGAGATTTTTAATTGCGGATGCGCATCTTTGAGCGGAGTGAGAATTCGTTCAATATAAAGCGCGGTGGTATCGCCTTCGGTGGTGGTGCTTATGGCGAGGATCACTTCGCATGGCGCGCCCGTTTCAATTATTTTTTTGACTCGTTCGTACAGCGCGCGCAAATGGATTTTTTTAGGGGAATCAGGGTCTAATGGAGAAATAATTCCGCTAAGCACATGGTATATGCCTTGATACGCACGCGTCTGCTCAATGGTTTGCATATCGGATTCTTTTTCCACAACCGCGATTTGCGTTTGATTTCGCTTGGGATCGCGGCAAAACACGCAAAGCAATTCTTTGCCGGCGGTTTCTTTTTCAATGGTGCGGAAACAGTGGCCGCAGAAGCCGATTTGACGCTCAATTTCTTTTAATGCCGCGGTAAGCACGGCTTTTAGTCCCTGGGTTTCGCGCAGTATAAAAAAAGAGAACCGAGCCGCTTGGCGCGGTCCTACTCCGGGAAATTTGGTAAAAACGTCTATGAGGTTTTGGAGAGGTTTTGGGTACATAGGAGTAATCGCGAATATACAAATATAAGAGTAATATACGAATATACAAATGAGAAGAATTCTTATTTATATATTTGCGTTTGATTCGTATATTCGCGAATACTACATCGGTTCTTCAAAATGCTTTGCAATTGATCGGAACGTGGCGGATTCTTCTTGAAAAAAGAGTTCCAGTTTTCCGGTGGGGCCGTTTCTGTGTTTTTCTATTCGTATCTCGGCGATATTTTTACGGTCCGAATTTTCTTTTGCCTTGTCTTCGCGGTAGATGAATATGACGACATCCGAGTCCTGCTCTATTGAGCCGCTTTCACGCAGATCCGAAAGTTTCGGAATGGATGACGGCCGCATCTCAACCCCGCGCGAGAGTTGCGAGATCGCAAGAACCGGGATATTCAATTCCTTTGCCATTGCTTTGAGCGCGCGCGAAATTTCCGAGACCTCCTGTACGCGCGATTCAATGTTGTGATGTCCCCTGATAAGCTGGAGGTAATCAATGATAACGAGTGCCAACTTATGTTCCGTTTGCAGTCGCCGCGCTTTTGCGCGAAGTTCAACCACCGTGGGGGATGCGCTGTCATCAATAAAAAGCGGCGCATCGGAGAGCGTTGCCATTGCCCGTTGTATGCGGGTGAAATCGTTGTCTGCGCCGTCGGCGCGAAGGTGCCCGGTGCGAAGGCGCCATAAATCTATACCTCCTTGCGAAGCAATCAAGCGATCAATCAATTGGTCGCGCGACATTTCCAAGCTGAAAAGTCCCACGGGATGTCCCAAAAGCGCCGCATTGCGAGCAATATCCAACGCAAGCGATGTTTTTCCCAAACTTGGGCGCGCGGCAAGTACCACAAGATCTGATTTTTGGAGCCCCCCTAAAAGATTATCCAAGTCCTCAAATCCGGTCGGAACGCCGCGGAGCGTGTCGCGATTGCGGTGGATCCGTTCAATCCGTTCCCATGCTTCTTCCAGCGCTTCCCGCACGCGCAAAAATTCCTGGCGGAGCGAGTCTTTCGCAACTCCGAAAATCCTTTGTTCCGCCTCGTCTATCAATTCTTCCACGTTGTCCGCTTCGCGATAACCGAGTTGCGCGATATGGCTTGACGCGTCTATCAAATCGCGCAAAAGCCGTTTTTTGCGGACGATTGAGCAATAGTGTTCCACATGGCTTGCGGTCGGGACCGAATTAACAAGCGTGGTAAGATACGCGGATCCGCCGATTTCGTCCAATTTCCCTTTTTCGCGGAGCCGCGAGGTAACGCTTAAAATATCAATCGGCTCGCGGTGGCTGAATAAATCAGACATCGCCTCAAAAATTTCCTTATGCTTTGGCTGGTAGAAATCATACGGGAGCAGAGCGTCTGCAACCCGAAAAATCGCGTCTTTGTCCAACATTAAAGAACCCAAAGCCGAAATCTCGGCTTCTACGTCGTTTGGCGGCATACGAAGATTTTGAGTTTTTTTGTCGGGTGAAGGCATGAAATATAACGCCAATACGCGAATGTATGCGAATGACGCTAATAAATCCTACCAAACCTCCTTTAGTAAAGGGAGGAGAAGGAGGGATTTTCTATTCGCGTCATTAGCGCGAATTAGCGTATTGGCGTTACGTTTGATTACTCCAAGCATACATCTTTCCCCTAAATTTTGGCAATCAAAAAACGGGAAAAGCTGTGGATTGATTTTCGCGCGCAAGGCATTGACAAAAATCGGGTTTTGCGCTTAAATTTTAATACTATGTTCTTTAACAGAATCCTGCTATTTTATGCACAAAGGGGGTAAAGGATGGGACTCTTTCTCCTCGGATGGGTTATCTCCTCTTTGGTTTATTTCCGGAAAGCAAAAAGGGATCGTAATCCTTCCGCACTTAAAATAAGTGTGATGGTTGGTCTTATTATTGGTGGACTGATAGGGGGAGCGACAAGTGTCGAAATCGGACAGTTGTTCCTTAAAGAACGAATCTACTCAAACCCTCTCATTCTTGATTCTCTCTTGACAGAAAAAGATGGGACTAAAGTTTTTGTAATTGAAGATAAGGTTGGGGTAATACCGTATTACCTTTTCCGACTAGCAGGTACAGCCCCTACAAGATTAAAGGGGAATAGCATTAGTATAGTTAAAAAAGAGGAAGGCGAAGCAACATTATATGAGTACACAGAAGTATTTCCTCATTATGTCTATTGGTTGTTTGCTGTTAATTACGACTTGTTTCGCACGAAGTATGAATTTCGTATTCCGAACGGAGGATCACTTAGGGTACTTGCGTATCGGGACGATGTAGCGACAGAATGATTAAAAAATGTTTTTAATCGCGAAGCGAATTCCCTGCAGCTCTGCTGCGCGGGTTACCTTGCAGGGAAGGTATCGGAAACCGCAGGTTTCTGATTATTAAATTTCTCACTTTTGTTCCCTGCGAAGTATCTTCAAGCGTATACCCCAACTGTTGAATCTCTTCTCGGATTTTATCCGCATCTTCCCATTTTTGATCTTTCCTCAACTTCTCGCGTCTTTTTACAAGCGCGAGAATTTTTTTGGGGATTTTTTCGGATTGTATATTTTTGAGCCCGAGTCCGAGAACTTTGTCAAAATCATAGAGAAGTGTTAAGACCTCTTTTGCCGGAAATTTTTTGGGGTTTTTGTTGTACTCGCGAATAAGTTCCCAAACTACGGCAAGCGCTTTTGGAGTATTAAGGTCGTCAAATATCGTTTTTTCAAATTTATTTCTATATTTTTCAAGGTATGTCCTCAACTTTGCTCGGACAATATCATTTTTAGTCCCTGAGCTTGTCGAAGTGCTACCTTTGATATTTCTCACAAAATCATACAGCCGCTCCAAGGAATTCTGTGCCGCTTTAAGCGATTCCCATGTAAAATTTAATTTTGAACGGTAATGCGCGGTGAGCACGAGGTATCGAACCGCAAGGGGACTAAAGTTTTTTTCGGTGAGCGTGTGAAGGGTATAAAAACTCCCTGCGGATTTTGCCATTTTTGCTTCATTGATAAGCAAAAATTCGCCGTGCATCCAGATACGCGCGAGCGGTTTTCCGTATGCTCCTTCTGATTGGGCAATTTCATTGGTGTGGTGGACGTTGATATGATCCACTCCGCCGGTATGAATATCAAACGGCTGGCCAAGATATTTGGTTGAAATTGCCGAGCACTCAATATGCCATCCTGGAAATCCGTCTCCCCAAGGAGAATGCCAATGCATGATATGGTTTTCAAATCTTCCTACGCGCTTAAACCACAGCGCAAAATCCTGCGGATTTCTTTTTTCCGAGTCCAGCACCACTTCTTCGCGCGCGCCGGTGATTTTTTCACTCAATTTTTGCCGCGAGAGCTTGGTGTAATTTTTAAATTTTGAAATGTTAAAATATACTGCGTGCGAGGTCTCGTACGCATACCCTTTTTTGAAAAGCTCTTGGATGATGGCGATCTCTTCTTTAATATTTTTCGTGGCAGGCGAGAGAACATGTGCCCTTTTTATATCTAACGAGACCAGGTCTCGTAAGAACGCGTCGGTGTAGAATTTGGCAATGTCCCATACGGATCGCTTTTCTTTCTCTGCCGCGCGTTCCAACTTATCTTCCCCTTCGTCTTCATCCGAAGTAAGATGCCCCACGTCCGTGATATTCATCACGTGCTTCACTTTGTACCTCGCATACTCAAGTGTTCGGCGCAGGACATCTTCAAAAATATATGTCCGCAAGTTCCCAATATGGGCATAATTGTAAACTGTTGGACCGCAAGTATATAAACCAACCCGATCCTTGCGCAGTGGGTGGAACAGTTCTTTTTTGTGCACTAATGTATTATAGACCTTCAAGTTTTTCACACTTGGGAATTATGAATCTGGAATCATGAATCATGGAAAATCTGAAGAAACTCTCTATTCCTAATTCAAGATTCCAGCTTCATGATTCATCATCTCGGGATCAACGGCGTCCAATCCCGCAATATGAATTCAACCATAATAAACAACACGTAAAAAAGGAGCAAGAGCACTCCTTCGGATTTGGTCAGCGCGCGGTCCGAGCGCAAAAGTTCAAGCGAAAGAAGTCCGGCAAGGAGCATAAAAATTCCGGTAACGATAATGAGCCGCGGGTTAAACGCAAACGGATGAATAAGCGCGGTAATGCCGAGCACAAGATTTGCGTCGGTGATCACGGTTCCGAATATGTCGCCTAATGCGAGACTTGCATGCCGCCGCCTTACCGCGCGAATGGAGAAAATAAGCTCGGGCAGTGTGGTGCCTGCCGCAACTATGATAAGCCCCACGAGCGCATGGCTGATTCCTATATTCTCGGCAATGTCTTTTGCGTAGTCAACACCGTAGTATGCGGATCCGCCCATGACAATGAGGCTCGCCGCGAGTATCAAAACCTCTTTTGCCGCGGAAATTTTATAAATTCCGTTTTCCCGCTCTTTTTTCCGCGGATGCGCTTTCAGCATTATATAAAAGAAGATGATGCTTGCGAGAACCAAGAGGATTCCGTCAAGCCGCGAAAAGTATCCGGTAAATCCGAGGATAAGGGGCGGTAAGAGAAACCCAAGAAAAAGATAGTCCTTTTTGATGAACGTGAGCTCCACGCCGATTTTTCTCCGCGCGGCAAGCGCGACCACGCCGAATACGAGCGTAAGATCCGCGACATTTGATCCAAGCAATGTGCCAAGCCCAAGCGAAGGTATGCCGTGTATCGCGGAAAGAATAGAAATTATGGTTTCCGGCAAAATAGAAATTGCGGTAACCACCACAATACTTACCACGAATTCCGCAAGTCCGGCACGCCTAGAGAGCGCGACTGCGGAACGCACCGCCCACGCCGCGCCTTTTCCCAACGCAAAAAGCAGGAGAAAAAGAATCGCCACATTAAGTAAAATCGGTTCCATAGCGTTTAGTATACACGATTTTTTGGAAATAGGGGAGATTTGGTGAAAAAGGTCTGAAAATAAGGCATTTTTATATATGTAACCTCTCACACTTCTCCTTCCGTCATTGCGAGCCAAAACGTATTCTTAATGCGTTTGGCGAAGCAATCTCAACCTCGGAGAATGAGATTGCCGAGTCCCGCTTTCAGCGGGACTCGCAATGACACCCCTGTGAGGGGTTACTTGTATAGATGGTGAGGGCTTTTTATTTGTTTTTCCCTATATCCACCAGTGAGCCATGGCGTACGAGATAAGTTCCAATGGAACCATACGCAGGCACTGCGGGTATGGTGTCCCCTGATGTCGCATTGGGGGACGAGCAGTGCCGAGTATTGAGTAAAAATTCCTCGCAGGGGAATTTTTACGTGTTCCATTGGAACTTATTGAGATACGCCTAAACGAGCCAATTAGCACTCTTGACACGTGACTGCTAATTGGAATATAATAGGAGTAATCGCGAATATACGAATATAAGAGTAATATACGAATATACAAATGAGAAGAATTTCTATTCGTATATTTGTGTTTGATTCGTATATTCGCGATTACTCCATGCTCCGTGAACGGCAACAATCAATTTTAGACGCGATTATCCGCGAATACATCCGTACCGCGCGGCCCGTGGCATCGCGTGAGCTTGCGCGGCAGTTTCAGTTTGGGGTAGGTTCGGCAACGGTGCGAAACGAGATGCAGGAACTTGATGAAATGGGCTATTTGAAACAGCCGCATACGTCCGCCGGGAGAATCCCGACCGACAAAGCATATCGGTTTTTCGTGGATTATTTAATAGAAGACGCGATGCTTTCCGCGGCAGAGCAAAGGCGCATTGACGAGATTCTTGAAATGGATGAGGAAGATATGGTCATAAAAGAACTTTGCCGCGCGGTTTCCCAGATTTCAGGCGCGTTTGCCGCAACTGGCGCAATAGAAGATACTATATTATATAAATCCGGATTCGCTGAAATTTTGGACGAACCGGAATTCGGCGATACTGCTGAGGTGCGGACATTTAGCCGCCTCGTGGATTTTCTTGACGAAAAAATTGGGGATATGCGCGCGCGCATTGACGATGACGAAGACTGCGTGTTTATAGGAAAAGAAAACCCGTGGAAAGAAGCGCGCGACTATTCAATGGCAATGGCGTCATGGTGGCATCCGGCGGGATTCAAAGGATTTTTTACGATCATCGGGCCAAAGCGGATGAATTATCCAAAAGCGATTTCACTTATCCACTATTTTGAGGAACGAGAATAAATCCCGCACCTTCCTGTGGGATAGACCCTGCAGGAAGGATTTCTTAATGCCCATTCACCTCGCACCTTTTGTCAATCCGATACGGCGATGTTGACTTTTGAACGGCATCTTGCGGAGGACGTACAAAAGGTGTGGGGTTCATCCCCGCAGTCCCGCTGAAAGCGGGACGGGGTATTCTGGGAAGGTGCGGGATAAAGATATATGGATGAAGACAACAACAACCAAAATCAAAATCAAGTTTCAGACGACATTGAAATGATAGAAGACAAAGAGGGAAATGCGCCGGAGATTGCCGAGCGCACCGGAAAACTCCGCGGGGAACTCAAAAAATGCGATCAGGAAAAAAAAGAGTATCTTGACGGATGGCAAAGGGCAAAAGCGGATTTTATAAATTACAAAAAGGATGAGGCGAAGCGATTTGAAGATATACTACAATTTGTCAGTCGCGGGATGATTGAGGATATTTTGCCGACGCTGGATAGTTTTGATTTAGCTCTACGCCACGGATTTCCGGCAGAGGCAGAAAAGGGTATACTTTTAATTCGCACGCAATTGACGGACGCCTTGAAAAAACGGGGACTTGCGGAAATAGAGGTAAAAGCAGGAGATGAGTTTAATCCGGAAACACATGAGAGTGTGGGGGAGGTTGAATCTTCGTATCCGGCAGGATCCATTGCCGAAGAGGTGCAGAAAGGATATATGCTCGCAGAACGGGTGATAAGGCCGACGAGAGTGAGATTGGGGAAAGGGGAATAATTATCTCAATGATACATGAAAAGGTTTCTTGAGTGGATAGGACTCAAAGAGAAACTGCATAGTGCAGTGCATTCCGCACCGCTTGTTTCAGAGCGAGAAATTTGGTGGGTAAGCATTGGGGAAAATGTAGGATCGGAGATTGATGGGAAA
>VMFQ01000037.1 GCA_007376125.1 Parcubacteria group bacterium Gr01-1014_33
GGGAACATGTCTGGTTCTGCACTAAAAAACAAATAATGCTCGCATTGTCTGGAAGAGGATAGTCTATAATTTCTTCTTCTTGGAGCTCTTTAACGCATTTTATCACCATGAGAGATACCAATGCATGAGTGGAGAAAAGGATGTTTTTTTCAAGATTTGCCGCTTGTGTATAAGAGAGAAGAAACGTACGGATGCGCTTTTCAAAGCTTGTATACGATTCGCCGTTTTCCGGCGTATAGTCCCGGCTGAAAAAAAGCGGCCATATCTCTTTGGCGAGTTTCTTGCCTTCGTGGACGCCTACCCCGCGTTCTCGCAGATTGGGTTCAATAATTGTTTCCACATCCAGGTGCGCGCCGCAAATGTATGCGGTCTCTCTTGCTCTTCTTAAAGGAGAGCTTACTATGAGGTGGATAGGTGCATATTTTATTTTCAGGGAAAGTGCAAGTGTTCTTGCTTGCCTTTGTCCCTCACGAGTTAAAAGATCATCAATGCTTCCTACCACACGATTCTTCTTGTTTAACTTGGTTTCGCCGTGCCGCGCGAAAAGAAAAGTTCCATGATGCGGAGAAAGCGAAATAGCAAGACCGCAGTGTGCACATTGCGCCATGGCGATTCTCCTCTTCGTAAGAGAAAATAACTTGTCAAGGAACCAACGGTATGTAAAACTTATAGAATACTAATAAAGTCATGTCAATATGAAAATCGCAATCATAATCCGATATCTCACAAGAACCGGAGGTGCCGCGCGCGAGGCAATGGAGCTTTGCCGCGAACTTGAGAAGCGAGGGGAAAATGGGACGGTTTATACATTTGCGTACGATCGTGAAAATTGCTTTCCGGGCGAGTTCGGAGATATAAAAATCGTGACATTTCATTGGGAATATCCGAAATTCGCGACCCTATATGGGCGAGCCCATCGGGCTATAGCCCGTTTTTTCTGGATTCCGCTTGTGGGGACAACGATTGACCGTTTTGTGCAAAACCAGAAGGCCAAGCGGCTCGCATTTTTAATTTCTAAAGATACGGACGTGTTAAACCCCCATGATCAAATAAGCGTACATACGGCGAAATATTTCAAAAAATATATTCGGAAAATTCCTTCCGTATGGATGATGAATGATCTTGATATTAAACGCTGGTCCATTTTTGACCATCCGCTTCTGCATACACCACGGCGTCCGCTTATAAAAAGAATCATAGATTGGATGCGCGACACATACGAGAACAAGATATTTTTCTCAAGTCAGGATAAAATTGGGGTGATCGTAGCGCGTATGGGACGGCTTGCGAAGAAATATTTAGGACGAAGCGATGCGGTGGTCGTACGCAGCGGCGTGGACGTAGGCCAGTTTGTCTACAAGGAACGAAAGGGGATACAAGGGAAAAAAATAAAGCTTTACTGCCAGGGGATTTTTTATGTGTATCGGAGGTTTGAGGATGGGATCCGAGCGGTGAAAATTTTGCACGATTGGGGGTACGATCCGCATCTTACCATTACCGGAGATTATGGGCATAAAGATACCGCGCGCGCGTACCACCAAACTCTTGTCGCGCTCTGTGAAGAATTAGAGGTGCGAGACCGAGTTACCTTCACCGGTGTCATTTCAGAGAAAGACCTTATGCGCTATTACCAAGAATCGGATATATTTATATTTGCAAGCATCCAGACATGGGGAATCGCGATCTTTGAAGCAATGGCCACGGGACTTCCGGTGATTCTTTCCAAGGATGCGGGCGCGGGAGAGGTTCTGAAGGATCGAAAGACTATGTTGCTTACGCGTACCGGAGACCCCAAAGACATTGCCCATAAAGTTAAGGAGCTTATAGATAATCCGATGCTCTATCAGAAATTGGCAAGGGAGGGAAATACGTTTGTGAGAAATTCTCTTTCTTGGTCAAAGTATACCGATAACATGCTTCGCCTTTTTGAAGAGGCGCTCAAAGAAACTAAAAAGATATAGAGGCGGTTTTATCAATGAGTGGGTTAATAAGAGAAAGAAACAAAAAGATTCATGGATAAAAAAAAGCGCGCATTTATCACCGGCATTACCGGCCAAGATGGTTCTTATTTGGCCGATTTTTTGTTGGATAAGGGATATGAAGTGCACGGACTTGTGCGGCGCTCTTCTACGCTCAATCGCGAGAGGCTTGAGCATCTCACGCAAACGGACGGGGAAAATCCTCGACAGGGAATTATACTCCACTATGGGGATCTCACGGACGCAAGTATGCTCGGGCGGCTTATAGAAAAAATCAACCCGCATGAAGTATATAATTTAGGAGCGCAAAGCCATGTGGGGATCAGTTTTGAAATGCCGGTATATACCACTGAAGTGGTGGCAATGGGTACGCTCAAGCTTCTTGAAGCAATCCGTTCCACGGGCATTCCTACTCGATTTTATCAGGCATCGTCTTCAGAGATGTTTGGGAATGCTCCTGCTCCCCAAAGCGAAGAGACGCCGTTTGATCCGGCAAGCCCGTATGGCGTGGCAAAAGTTGCCGCATATAACTTTACAAAAAATTATCGCGAGGGACACGGGATGTTTGCGGTTAATGGAATATTATTTAACCACGAATCGCCGCGCCGGGGAGAAAATTTTGTAACGCGAAAGATTACGCTTAGCATTGCGCAGATTCTTGCGGGAAAGAAGCAAAAAATTGTATTGGGGAATCTTGATGCGTGCCGCGACTGGGGGTATGCGCCGGAATATGTGGAGGCAATGTGGCGCATGATGCAGCAAGATCAGCCAGACGATTATGTAATCGCGACCGGCGAGACGCACAGCGTGCGGGAATTTTTAGAAAACGCTTTTCACATGGCGGGAATTTCCGACTGGCAACAGTTTCTGGAAATTGATTCTCGGTACCACCGGCCGCGAGAGGTGCATCTTTTGGTAGGAGATGCCGCTAAAGCGAAAAAAGAGCTTCGCTGGGAGCCGAAAGTAAAATTTCAAGAACTCATTCACATAATGCTTTCGTCCGATTGTACGCGCGAGGGCATATCTTTGCCTTTGCATTCGCAAAATCTCTCCGTGGCTGCCACGGGCGGAGAAAAGATAAACCAGTGAACCCCGTTAGAAACGATGTTTCTAAAGGGGTTTGAGCAGAAAAATTTTTGTAAAATTTTTCTGCATGAGGAAATGCCGCATGATCTCACCTACACTATGGATGCCAATAATACGACACAACGTAAAAGTACCTTGACTTCTCACGGGGTGAACATCGCGATTATTGTGAGGAGGTTAAACGTGAAGGGAGGAACACAACGCCAAGCATTATCACTTGCGGTTGAACTAAAAAAACGGGGTCATACAGTAAGGGTCTATACGTTTCTTTTTGATCCTGCGTCCTGCTATGAAGAACTACTTCAAGATATGGACGTGTTTTCTCTTGGCAATTCCTCTTTGATTGGTAATGATGGCGTGAAAAGGAAATGCCTGCCTGATAGGAGTTTTATTGCGCGCATCTTTTTTTCATTCCATACATTGCGAGAAGAAAATCGTATGGCGCGAGAACTTGCTCGCCATATTGATACTGCCACGGATATTCTTAATCCGCATGATCAAGCGAGCTATCAGGTTGCATACTATGCAAAGAAGCGTCTCGTCGGGTGTATCCCCTCGGTTTGGATGATGAACGACCTGCCGTTACGGCTTTTTTCCTATTATCGCGACCGAGAAGTTGGCGATGTGCCGCAGAAAGACAGATTAGAAACATTGATACTACTTTCAAGAAAGTTTTTTGGCTGGCTGATTGATCAATACGAAATCAGGCATTTTATTAAAGCGCAAGATGCAGTTCTTGTTCTTGATAATAGAGACAGGACGTGGGCAGAACGATATTTTCACAAACCCGCGCGCGTAGTGCGAAGCGGGATCAGTCTTTCCGGTTTTCCCTATAAAGAATCAACAGATTTTCCAAAGGGGCGGATGCGTGTGCTTATGACAGGAGTTTTTTTTCCTCATCGCAGATTTGAGGATGGAATTGAAGCGCTCAAGATTCTTCGAGACAAGGGGCATGATGTTTCTTTGACGATTATAGGAAAATATAATTCCCAAGATCCTTATTTTAAAAAGCTCTGTGATACGGTGCGGGAATGCGAAGTTGAGAATGAAGTAATATTTGCGGGTGTTGCGGAAGAGGACAATCTTGCGCGAACGTACCGAGCGCATGATATTTTTTTATTTCCGAGCCATCTTCAAAGTTGGGGCATTGCGGTGTTTGAAGCAATGGCGTCCGGATTACCCGTTATTGTTTCAAAAACGTCTGGTGCGGCGGAAATTCTCACACATGGAGTTGACTCTTTTCTTGTGGAACCAAAACTTCCCGAAGAAATCGCGGAATCAATCTGCCGGCTTATCGCAAATCCCGAACTCTACCATTCTATGAGGAAACGCGGCAGAGCGTTTGTAGAAAAAAATATATCGTGGACGCGCTATACTGATGAACTGGAGGAGATATTTGAAAACGTATATAGAACCCATCTCAAAAATCCGTTTCCGCTATAATTGCAAGATTTTCGGCTGCAAAACCCTCACCCCTCCTTGAAATATGCTCTTGCTTTCCTAGTCGGGCTTCAGGTACTCGCACGAAAATTACTATATCAGTATGAAAAGTGCACTTATTTTAGCGGGGGGGTTTGGGACGCGCATCGCGCCTATAGCGAACGGCAAGCCAAAGCCTCTTGTGGAAGTAGCAGGGATGCCTATCATTGCGCATCAGATCAATTTCCTGTATGGGCATGGAATAGAGAAAATTCGCTTAAGTCTCCATCACCGGTCACAGGAGATAATTGATTTTTGTAATCAGAAATGGCCTGGTAAGATCGAGTATGTCGTGGAACCAAAGCCCTTGGGTACGGGCGGCGGGCTCAAATTTGCGGTAGGTGACTGGCGCGATCCATTTCTGGTATTAAACTGTGATGATATTCTTGCAAATGGAGATATGGGAGAATTTCTCCTGCAAGAGCCGAATACGATTCTTTGCACATATCTTGAGGATGCGCGAGGGTATGGACTTGTGCATATCGAAGATGGCAAGATAAGAAAGTTTGTTGAAAAACCAACCACAAAAATTGGAGGATATGTAAATTGCGGATGGTACATACTTGACCCGCATATACTCAAAAAAGTTGCCAAAGAAGCGTTCATGCTTGAGTACGATCTTTTTCCGTTTCTTGCCGAAGAGGGCAATCTCTCCACTTTTGTGCATAATGGCTATTGGATTGGTGTGGGCACAAAAGAGACATATGAGCGTGCAAATCAGGATTTAAAAATAGCGCTTTCATAATCATAAAGATACGGCATGTATTTACACCAGAAGAAAAAATTTGACTTTTCCGATCTTTTTATCTTTGAGGTTGCAAACAACCATCAGGGATTTCGAGAACACGGCCTTCGGATCGTGGATGCTATGGCGGACATTGCCGAGCGCACGGGGATCCGTGGCGCCATAAAGCTTCAATTTCGGGATTTGGATACGTTTATCCATCCTGATTATCGGGATAACCATGAAAATAAGCATATCGCCCGCTTTCTTTCCACGCGGCTCACCGATGATGATTTTTTGGCGATCGTAAATGAAATAAAGCGGAGGAAACTTTTGACGATTTCGACTCCCTTTGACGAGAAATCCGTGGAAAAAATCGAGCGCATGGAAATTGAGGTAATCAAAATCGGCTCATGTTCTGCGCAGGATTGGCCGCTTCTTGAACGCGCGAGCGAGGCGGGAAAACCGATGATTATCTCAACAGGTGGTCTTGCCATAAAAGACATTGATAAGATCGTAAGTTTTTTCCAGCATCGAGGTGTGGATTTTGCGCTCATGCATTGTGTGGCGATGTACCCCGCGCCCAACGACACGCTCCATTTAAATCAGATTGAAATAATGCGGAATCGCTATCCGGGAATCACGATCGGGTTTTCCACCCATGAAGATCCGTCTAACGTAAACGCGGTGCGCGTGGCGTACGCCAAAGGCGCCCGGATTTTTGAAAAACACGTGGGGATTCCCGCTGAAAATATAAGCGTGAATCTCTACTCGGCAACCCCCGAACAGGTGGAGCTGTGGCTCGCTGCGTATCGCGAAGCAAAGGAATCGTGCGGAGGAGACGGGGAGCGCGCAATTTCCGAGAAAGAGACAAGCGATCTTGTGTCTTTGATGCGCGGCGTGTATGCGCGCCAAGAAATAAAAGCGGGAACGCGGATCGGCCGCGAAGATGTCTTTTTTGCCATGCCGCTTTTAGCCGGACAGATGTCAAGCGGCCAATGGAAAGAGGGACTACGCGCGGATCGCGACTATGTGATGCGCCAGCCGCTTACTGCGGCTATCCATCCTGCGGATCGCCCGAGAAAAGAAATAATCTATACCGCAATTCATGCCGCAAAAGGCATGCTCAACGAGTCGCGTATTCCCCTTGGGCACGATTTTTCAGTGGAGCTCTCGCACCACTACGGGATTGATAATTTTCACGAGGTCGGATGTGTTATTGTTGAGTGCATCAATAATCACGAATACGCTAAAAAAATTATCATCCAGCTTCCGGGCCAATGGAATCCGGTGCACTACCACAAAAAAAAGGACGAGACATTCCATCTTCTGCGGGGAGAGCTTGAAGTGGAAGTGGAGGGGAGAAAAAAAGTGCTTACTCCGGGCGACACATTCTGGATTCCACGCGGAGTATGGCACGGATTCGGCACAAGGACCGGCGCAATTTTTGAGGAAATCTCAACTGCAAACCACAGCGACGATTCCTTTTATATTGATCGCGCGATTGCGCGCATGGCGCGGGACGATCGCAAGACGCGGCTTGTCAATTGGGGAAGGCACCAGTTTGATGAGGCAGAAGAGCCGTCTCCCGCGCTTTTTGGAATATAACAGGGGTGTGTCCCCACTTCTTAAAACCACATGATACGAATTGTTGTATTTGATTTTGACGGGGTGCTCGTGGATTCGGAGCGCATAAAGCGCGAAGCGTGGTGTGATCTTTTTCCGGCATCGTCCATGGTTTCAAAAGAACTTGTCGCGGACGTGCTTTCGCGGATAAAGATCACGCGATATGACATTGTAAGGGAGATTTTTTTGAAAGCAGGAATGCCGCCGGAAGAAATACAAAAGTATGTGGATGAATATGCCAAAAAATACCAAATGCGCGTGGAAGAACTCCTTGCGTCTCAAGGATTGATTTCAGGCGTCCATGACACACTTTCCGCGCTTTCGCAGAAGTTCGGATTATACGTCAATTCCATAACTCCGGAAGAACCGCTGATTCTCACGCTCGCGCGTCTTGAAATTTATAATTTTTTTCGGGGAGCATACGGCTATCCGAGGACAAAAGAAGAAAATTTAAAAAAGATTTTTTCAAGGGAAGGGATTCAAGCAGAAGAGGCGGTATTTATAGGCGACAGGAACTCTGACGTAGAAGCGGCGGAAGAAGCGGGTTGTTTTTTCATCGGCGTTCCGAATGATGAAAATGGGTGGAGCGACAAAGAACCCTTCCCCTTACTGCGCGATTTTAATATGATAGAAGAGATTATTAGGACGAAACTGTAACGATATACCATGTAATGCGTACTACATCTATGAAAGCAAAAATTTTTGGAGCGGGATCAATCGGGAATCATTTGGCCCAGGCCTCA
Source organism: Parcubacteria group bacterium Gr01-1014_33 (assembly GCA_007376125.1). GTDB lineage: Bacteria > Patescibacteriota > Minisyncoccia > Sungbacterales > HO2-52-23 > VMFQ01. The sequence continues at coordinate 7,638 of VMFQ01000037.1, forward strand.
CGCCAAGCCGGATGGGAGGTAACGGTTGTGGATACGGATCCAAAAGCGCTTTCTCGCATGAAAAATGAGATTTATCCCAAGCGGTACGGCGCATGGGACGAGACAATCCGGCTTTTCGTGCCGCAAGACGCGCCCAAAGAAAAATACGATGTGGTATTGGTTGGAACGCCGCCTGATACGCATCTTTCCATTGCAACGCGCGTACTTCGCGAAGAAGCGCCACGCGTGTTGCAAATAGAAAAGCCGCTTTGCAGTCCCACGCTTGAAGGGCTTGACGAATTCATGCGGGAAGTGAAAAATCATCCCGAGACAATGGTAGTTGTCGGGTTTAACCATCTGCTTGGAGCACATACGCTCAAAAGCGAGGAGGTGATTCGCGGGAATGATCTCGGGAGCATCCAATCAATTGATGCGGAGATCCGGAGCCACTGGAAAAACATTTTTGACGCGCACCCATGGCTTTCCGGGCCGCAGGACACCTATCTTGGATACTGGAAGCGGGGAGGAGGCGCCGGAGGCGAGCATATCCATGCGTTAAATTTATGGCAACATTTTTCGCACATGGTCGGGGCGGGGCGAATCCGGGAAGTAAGCGCAGTATTTGATTATGTGAAGGATCGCGGAGCAGAGTATGACCGCTCTTGTTTTTTGAATGTGGTAACGGAAAAAGGACTTGTCGGCAGAATCGCGCAGGACGTGATCACTCTCCCTAAGAAAAAATTCGTCCATGTTCAATTTGAAAAGGGCTCGGTGGATTGGTTAAACGACGTTACCAAAACAACGGATCAGGTGGTGATGCAATTTCATGGCAAAGACCCGGAAGTGTATGATATTTCTAAAACCCGCACCGAAGAATTTTTCAAAGAGATTGAGCATATTGGTGCGCTTTGCGAGGGAAAAATCGCGATTGCGGACTCGCCGATACGTCTTGAACGCGGAGTAGATAGTATGGGACGGTGCAAGTTGAATACCCGTGGTAGTCCCGCGGGTATTTTTGTTTGTGGTGGTATTTGACCTATTTCTCAAATGTTAACAATCACCCTACGATCGTGTAGTAAGTGTTAACAGTATGCGCACTCTCTGATTTGACAATCCACAAAGGGTGTGATAGGAATAGAGTAGGTCTTTTATTGAGGCGTTTGAATACGAAAAGAGGAGGTGAGAAATGGCGCAGACAATCGAGATGAGGTTGATACGACATGGCAAAGCGGAGTCCGATGGAATGTTTGACGGAGGCGATTTTCCCGGAGCAGGGCTTTCTGAAATAGGCAGATACCAAGCTCTTCTTACTTCAGCAAAGATATGGGAAAATACAGGATATTTTACGGACATAGTCATACTATCCAGCGACCAGCAACGATCCGTTGAGACCGTAAAAAAGATAGCAGGAAATTATAAGATTTCATTTAGTTCCGGCTTGAGAGAACGTAGAGATGGCGAATGGGCAGGACTTCGCAAGGATGATATAGAGCGAGAATTTCCTGATAACTTTGAAGGATGGCGCGCAGGGAGGTATTTGCCGGATGGTTGCGAAAGCTTTAAACACCAAGAAAATCGAGTGTGGAATGTAATTGACGGCACTCTTTCTCGGGGCTATGTAGACAATTCAAAAATTCTTGTTCTTGTGGTAACATCCGGAAATCCAATTCGGGCAGTGGTGGGAAGAATTCTGAATACTCCAATCGAACGGCGTCATCGTATGAGGATAGACAATTGTGGAATTACCGCAGTGCGGTTTGATGGTAATGCATGGGAACTCTTATTTCTAAATAATACATCGCATCTGTAGCAGATGTCGGATCTCATCCAGCCGCTTAATTGAGAACACTCGCGGTATATATTAAATCTATCGCGAGTATTTTTTTGCCTTTTTTGCGTTATATTGATATTACAATGGAAGTATTAGCGATAATACAAGCCCGCGGAGGGTCCAAGGGGATTCCGGGGAAAAATATAAAACCGCTTGCCGGGCGGCCTTTAATCGCATGGACGATTTCCGCGGCAAAGGCGGCAAAAACCGTAAATCGCGTGATTATTTCAACGGATGACGAGGAAATTGCCGAGGTTAGCCGCGCATGCGGCGCCGAAGTGCCGTTTCTGCGACCGAAAGAATTCGCAACGGACGGGGCAAAAAGCATCGGGCTTTTAAAGCATGCCTTAGAATGGCTCGCAAAGCATGAACACTATCATCCTGATGCGGTAGTACAATTAAAGCCGACAAATCCCTTGCGTCGCGCTGAACATATTGACCAGTGCGTGGAAGAATTTTTCAAAACGCCGGGAATTGATTCTTTAATTACCATAACCAAATCCCCGGCGCATCCGTTAAAAACATGGAAGTTTGAGAATGAGTTTTTGGCGCCGTTTATACCGGAGGAAGTATTCCGTATTCACGAAGCCGCAAAAATGCCGCGCCAAGCTCTTCCCGAAGCATTTGTGCAAAATTCGTGTGTGCACGTGATCCATCCCGATACAATCTTAAAAAAGAATTCCTCTATCGGAACGCGCGTAAAAGGAGTGGTGATGGATGCGGAGGACTCCATCAATATAGATCGCGAACTTGATTTTGAGATCGCGGAATTGATTTTTAAGAGGAGAAAAATAATATGATTTTGAATCACGAAACTCCTTTGATTGTCATTCCCGTGAAAGCGGGAATCCAGTGTTTTCAATAAAATCCATAATTCCTGGATTCCGGATCAAGTCCGGAATGACAGAAGGTATGGCGTTTTGTAACTTAAAGTATATGAATACACACACATCATATACGCGAATAATTCTTGCGCGCCATGGCAGGAGCGAAGCCGCGGAAAAAGGATTGGTGCAGGGGCAGGGGCTCAATGTTCCCATGACCGAAGAAGGGAGAAAACAAGCCGAGGCGCTCGCGCGTTTTCTTGCTGATTTTTCTTTTGGCAAAATTTATGCGAGCACGGCGTTGCGCGCGATTGAGACCGCGCGTCTTATCCGTGCATTTCACAAAGAGACTCCGTACGAAGAGATCGCGGAATTGAACGAGCGTTCAAAAGGTGTGAGCGAGGGCATGACGCAGACGGAGTGTAGGCAAAAATATCCTGATATAGAGGCGCAATGGAACCAAGAACTTGACGCGCGTCCAAAAGGAGGAGAAAATTTTGAGGACGTGGCGCGCCGCGCAGTCCCGCTTATTGAACGGCATCTCAAGGAACATCCGTTTGGAACAACGCTTCTTTACGTGGGGCATGGGAATGTGTTTCGCTCCCTTATCGGACACGCGCTCAATATGGAGCACCGCTACCGCCCGCGCATACAACTACATTACTGCGCGGTAAGTGCGCTTCACTATGATCACGAGCGAAAGCGCTGGATTGTGGAATATGTAAATCGCGTACCAGCTCTCTCCTCAATATGCCCTTGACCTCCAATCAAAATTTATTTGCGCCTGCGGCTGCCGAGGAACAGGAAAAAATCTTCCGCATTGCAGAAGATCATTTTTCCATTGTTCCCACGCCGGAGAAAATTGAACGCTACGCGGGGAGGACCGCATCCGCAAGAATATATCGTTTTTTCTTATCCGAACACAATGCAATCATTGCCAAAGAATCATTCTGGTACGAAGCGCATGAAGCCGCATCCGCGCGCGCCGCGCTTGAAAAAGCGTATGCCGTAAGCGAAGCCCTGCGCGGCCGCGGCATTCCCGTTCCACAGGTACTCGCGAGAAACGATGGCGGATTTGTATATCAATCGGAAAACGGCATGATCGCGTTTCTTGAGTATAAAGAAGGCGCGCCCAGTTCTTTTTCGGACAAGGAGTGGAGTTCTGCGGGATCGCTTCTCGGAAGATTCCATCGTGCGGGAAGCGAGCATCTGGCGCAAAACCCGCGAGAGAAAGAATCAATCGCGGATGTGATTCCGGTTGATAAGCCCTACGAAGATTCGCGCGCGATCTACGATGAATCGCTCCGTCCCGCGTTGCTTCAAGCTCATACGTGCGCGGTTCCTGATGTGTGCCGCAGTGTACGGGGGCATATTGCAGACATTGATGTGGTCATCACCTTTATTGATGCGTCGGGCGTAAACGCTGCGGGTCGTGCCGCAGGCATTCTCCACAATGATTTTAACGTGGATAATGTGCTTTTCTCCATAGAAGGAAATGCGGAGGCGCTTATTGATATTGATCAGATGGGAGTGGGACCTTTTGTGTGGGATGTGGGCAATACACTTGCCTCGTTTGGCTGGAAGATGATTGTCGCGGATTCCCGTGCAAATTTTGAGGAAAAAACAGCGCTTTTTCTCCGTTCCTACCGCAAAGAATTTCCTTTGCCTCCAGAAGAATATCTTCTTATCCTTGCCGCGACCCAGCGCTGGGACGTGATGCGGATTTTGCGGAGCATGCGGAGGCACCTCTACGAACACAATCGTTTTCCCGAACTTTTGCCTAAAATAAAAGAGCGGCTGATCCCGCGGATCATTGCCGCTCCCCGGATGCTTTCGTTTATTACGCCGGAGTGGATTGAGAAGAATATCTTCCGTTAGGAAGCGCTCTTTTTTATTTATCGCTTTGGGATTTTGATTAGACCTACTGCACGGTAACTTTCGTAACGAAATTTCAGAATTTCGAGACAAAATCGCTGAATAAATTTTGCGGCTTATCTGGAGGATAAGCCAAAAAATTTTGAGGCGATTTTGGCCGAAATTCTGAAATTGCAGTAGATTTGTTACCGTGCAGTAGGTCTATTGTTACAAGTCGAACGGTGCCTTTCGTGAGGTGTTGGTGGGGTTCACCGGGTGGGATCCAGAGCCAGTCGCCGGGGTGGAGGGTAACTTCAGTTCCTCCTTCGATTGAGGATCCCTTTAACTCCTTTTTATTTATAGTCCCATCTTTTCTCGTAGGGGATATCGAATTTACCAATTCTCCTCCGTACATAAAAGTAACTTCGCCTTCAAGCGCGTACCAGAGGTCTCCCATTTCAAGATGGACCTCGGGCGTGTTTGCCACATTGGTATCCTCAAGAATATTGAACGGGAGATTTTGCGCTATTGCTAAAGATTTAAGCGGTTCAAGTTGTCGTGTGCCCGCTACCGGCTCTTGCGTGAGCGTTGAGTCAATCTCTTTTTTAGAAATGAAAACCGATTTATCTTGATTCATACATTTATATGGAATTTACTTTTTTATGTTATGATTATACTACTATATTATCCCACAAAAGTCATTAATCAGATCGTCATTGCGAGTAGGGTGAAGCAATCTTACCAAAAATAATTTATAAATGAAATTAAGGTAAGATTGCCGCGTCCCAACAAGTCGGGACTCGCAATGACAGACTGAAAATGGTACAAAATTTTTGTCGGGTACTATAGATCTTATTTTTTTTCAGTAACTTTTACTCTTCAAGGCGCGTTTTAAATTGAAGATAGGAGGGTGAGAACGTGTATTATGAAAACAATAATTCTCTGCGGAGGAAAAGGCGAGCGGCTTAAAGAAGAGACCGAATTCAAGCCAAAGCCCATGGTGGAGATCGGAGGAAAACCGATTCTCTGGCATATAATGAAAATTTATGCGCATCAAGGGTTTGACCAGTTTATTCTGGCACTCGGGTATAAAGGATATCTTGTTAAAGATTACTTCTTAAATCATCGCCTCTTGGCAAACGATTTTACCATCGGGACTTCGAAAAATTCCATCAAACTCCACTCAAACGGCGGAGACGATTTTAAAATTACATTTGCGGAAACCGGACTTGAAAGTCTCACAGGCGAGCGCATCTTGCGGCTTAAAAAATATATTGACGGAGACGAGTTTATGGTAACATACGGAGACGGCGTTTCGGATATAGATCTTAAAAAACTTCTCCGTTTTCACCGGAAGCAAAAAACCATTGGGACAGTTACCGGCGTTCATCCTTATTCCAAATACGGACTTATGGAAATTGATGCGCAAAAAAACCGCCTGGTGAGTTTCCAGCAAAAACCGCGTCTTGGAGAATATGTAAACGGAGGATTCATGGTGTTCAATAAAAAGGTGTTTGATTATCTTGATAACGGAACTATGGAAGAAGCATTTCCGCGTATGGCCGAAAAAGGGGAGATGTCAGTGTATTGTCATGATGGATTTTGGAAGGCAATGGACACCTATCGCGAAATGGAAGAGCTTAATGAATTTTGGACGCACGCGCGGCCTTGGGCAGTGTGGGAACGGCCTCGTGCATAATTTAATTGTGTACTCTCCCACCCGCAAAACGATTGCCAATCGTTTTGCGCCTCCCCCCTCTTTGAGGCGCAGATGATTAGCAATCGTCTGCGGGGTTAGGGAGGGGGTGTCGGCATGCAACATTTTTTTAACGGGAAGAAAGTGCTTATCACCGGCCATACCGGATTTAAAGGCGCATGGCTAAGCTTTTTGCTACATCAGTGGGGTGCGGATGTTATAGGAATTGCACTTTCTCCGGAAACAACGCCGAATCTTTTTCAAGTGCTGGGTCTTGAACATATGATAAAAGATTACCGATGCGACATTCGCGATTTTAACGCGCTTCAGGAAATTATCACCAGAGAAAAACCCGATATTGTGTTCCATTTGGCGGCACAAGCGCTTGTGCGCCGAAGTTTTAGAGTTCCGCTCGAGACTTTTGCCATAAACACGTTAGGGACTGCGCATGTGCTTGAAGCAATTAAAGATGCGAAATCCGTAAAAGCTGCGGTGATTATCACCACAGACAAGGTGTATGAAAATCAAGAAGAATCTCGTGTGTTCCGTGAAATTGATCCGCTTGGCGGGTATGATCCGTATAGCGCAAGCAAAGCGGCCGCAGATATTGTCGCGAGTTCCTACATTCGTTCTTATTTTAATCCCGAACACTACGGAAAATTTCATGAGACGCGGGTCGGTGTCGCACGTGCAGGCAATGTAATCGGAGGAGGCGATTGGGGAGAGGATCGCCTTGTGCCGGATATTGTGCGCGCGGTGTATGAGGGAGATGGAGTGGCGACTATACGAAATCCGGATTCTATTCGTCCTTGGCAGCATGTCTTTGATTGCCTTGACGGATATCTTCGCCTTGCGCATGCATTATATGAAGGAAAAGAGGAATCTGGAGGCGCATGGAATTTTGGATCGCGCGAAGAAGATGCTCTGCCCGTGAGGCAATTTGCCGAGAGCGCGTTTCGCGCGCTGGGAAAAGGGAGTTATCGGGTTGCAGATGTGGAGAATAACGTATTCCATGAGGCCTCTGTGGTTAGGCTTGATTCTTCTCGCGCGCAATCTTTACTTGGCTGGAATTCCCGAATGCCCGTTCAAGACTCTATTGCCCACACTTTTTCATGGTATCAGCGCTATTACGAGAATCAGGCGCAGATTTGTGATTACACATGCGAGCAACTAAATTCTTTTTTTTGATTCAAATGCAGTGTAGAGCATGTAAAAGTAATTTAATACCATTTCTTTCGCTTGGCGAGATGCCACTTGCAAATGCGTTTCGTAAAGAAGGGGATACGTCAATAGAGAAGAAATACGATTTAAGCGTAGGTTTTTGCCCTATATGCTTTTTAGTCCAACTTCTCTTCGCTCCTTTCCCCGAAGAGCTTTTTCTTGATTATGTGTACACGCCGTCAGTTTCTTCTTCCACGACTCTGCATTTTAAAAAAACTGCACATGCTCTAATAGCGCGTTTTAATTTAGGGAGAGAGCATATCCTCCTCGAAGTGGGGAGTAACGACGGTACGTTTCTTAAATTTTTCAAAGAGTGTGGAATTGGAATACTCGGAGTGGATCCTGCGAAAAATATTGCGGAAGCAGCAAATAGGCAAGGGCTTACCACTCTCCCGGAATTCTTCAGCCAGAAATTAGCAAAAAAACTCGTTCAAGAAAAAGGCGTCAAAGCAAATCTCGTATTTGGCGCAAATGTACTGGCGCATGTGCCCGAGATTGTAGATTTTGTGCAAGGCGTAAAAACAATTCTTGCGCCGTCCGGAACCGCAGTATTTGAATTTCCGTATGTGCGGGGACTTATGGAAAATAAGTTTGATACGATTTACCATGAGCACATATTCTATTATTCGCTTCTCGCGCTTCAAAATCTTTTCACACGAGCGGATTTAGAAGTATATGATATAGAAATGGTCCCTACCCAAGGAGGATCGCTTCGCATATTTGTATCGCATACGGGCGCGTTTCCGATTACGAATGCGGTCGAGACACTCGCTGCCAAGGAACAGGCAGATGGATTTACAGAAGAAGCGACATATCAAAAAATAGGCCGCAATGTGGAACTCCTCAAGGAGGAATTAAGAATCCTTCTTCAAAATATTAAGAAAGAAGGAAAGCGAATTGCGGGATATAGCGCGCCGGCAAAAGGAAATATTCTTCTCAACTATTTCGGTATTGGAAAAGAATTTCTTGAGTTTTTAGTGGATAAGTCAGAGTTGAAACAAGGATTATTAACGCCCGGTACAAATTTTTATGTATATCCGCTTACAAAAATCTATGAAGAAAAACCGGACTATCTCCTCGTGCTTTGCTGGAATATTGCGGACGAAGTGGTGGAACTTCTTGACGACTACAAGAAAGCCGGAGGAAAATTTATTATTCCTATTCCGGAGATACGGATTATATAATTGAGGGATCGCGGAGTTCTTCCATATTATATTATAGCACTTGTGAGAGACCCCATGCTCTTCAATTAATTATTTTCTGTATCGTTCATGATATACATGAAAAAAATAATTAAAAAGTTGATTCCAATAAAATTGAAAGATTCATTGCGTCAATCTTTCTATTGGTATGGCATATTTCCCAAGCGCAAGATTACTATTATTAATCAATTTCATGCGCTTTACTATGATGATGGTCTGCGATTTGGGAGAAACACCTGGCGGAACACATTTTGGTTTGGGGTGCCGCTTAAAAAATGTCCACTTGATCTATGGATATACCAGGAGCTTCTCTACAAAATCAAACCGGATGTAGTGGTTGAATGTGGCACCGCATACGGGGG
>VMFQ01000038.1 GCA_007376125.1 Parcubacteria group bacterium Gr01-1014_33
CAGATGGTACAGGTACGCATACTTCTCTAATTAAAGCTCGAATTACCACGAATGTCTCGCGAATAGAATCTTATTCGAAAATAATTTGTTATAATTCGAGATTACATTAGTGAGGTTATCATACTTTGATGGAAAACGCAATCTCGTTTTTATTTCCTCTCGCGATCGTAGTGTTTTCGGTCGTGATTCACGAGGTGTCGCACGGATATGCGGCTTTGGCGTTAGGCGATAAAACCGCGCAATACGCGGGGCGGCTTACGTTAAATCCGGTAAAACACATTGATCCTTTTGGATCAATCCTCCTTCCGGTTATCTCTTCTTTGCTTGGAGGGCCTATTTTTGGATGGGCGCGTCCGGTGCCGTATAATCCGTATAATCTTCGCAACCAGAAATGGGGGCCTGCGATTGTGGGCGCGGCAGGACCTGCCGCAAATATGATTCTCGCGCTTGTATTCGGACTTTTGGTACGATTTATCCCGAGTATCGCCGCAGGAACTATCCCCTCTCTTTTTGCGTTTAATTTTATGACCATTGCAAGCACCATTGCGCTGATCAATCTTTTTCTTGCGGTATTTAACCTTATTCCCATTCCGCCGCTTGACGGTTCAAAAGTGCTTTTTGCGGTTCTGCCGTACCAATGGAGAAACATCCAGTCGTTTTTGGAGCAATACGGATTTTTCATCCTTCTTATTTTCATCTTCTTTTTCTCGCGTCTGCTTGTGCCGGTTGCGCTTACTCTTTATCGGATTATCACTGGGACATTTCCGTTTTAGCGAGTATTGACACGATTAAAGATTTGCGGTATCTTTAGGTAGTTCTTGTTTTCAGGTCTTTTTTCAGAAAGGAGTGCAAGATGGAAGACAGCGAGGTGCAGGAACCGATTCCGATTCCGATTCCGATTTCTATTCAAGAGATAATGTCTTTATTGCTGGATCTCCGAGCTGAGTGCGAGGTTATGACGGCATCTTTGAGAGAGGCGAAAGTAGCAGAAGTAATGGGCAAGAGGGGACAATCTCTCCCATCACTGGAAGAGGCGTTAAAGCACTGTCAAAATGCCGGTGAGTTACACGGCGAAATAAAAGAAAAATTCCAAAAGCTCCTTCTAAATCTCAAATAGAAGTAGAAATTGCGTCCTCTCCTCATATTTAGGATAGGACATTTTTGTTGACTAAAATATAAAGGGTTGCTATTATCGCTATATTGTTTTATCCTTGTATGGGGCAAGGATTTTGTTTTTCGTCTCCTATTTTCTAATCTCTGATATCTAATCCCTAATCTCCCTTTGTAATGCCTACTATCAACCAACTCATAAAGCACGGGCGGTTTCCCCGAAATTATAAGTCCAAAGCGCCGGCGCTCCAGCGGGGGTTTAATGTGCTTCGCAATAAGCCGGTTTTATATGCGTCGCCTTTCAAGCGCGGGGTATGCGTGAAAGTAACGACTATGACGCCCAAAAAGCCAAACTCCGCGCTCCGTAAAGTCGCGCGCGTGCGGCTTACCAACGGAATGGAAGTAACGGCATATATTCCGGGCGAGGGACATAAACTGCAGGAACACTCGGTGGTATTGATCCGCGGGGGACGTGTAAAAGACCTTCCCGGAGTCCGCTACCACATCGTGCGCGGCATATTGGACACCACCGGAGTGGACAATCGTAAACAGCAGAGAAGCAAGTATGGGGCAAAGCGACCGAAACAGGAGTCATGAATCATGAATTGGGAATCATGAAGACAGAAAAAATCTTAATTCCCTAATTCCTGATTCTATATTCCTGATTCAAAACCGCATCTTTTTAACATGAGACGAAAGAGAAAAATAACAAGAGAGATTCTGCCAGACCCGAAGTTCGGGAATGTTATGGTCGCCAAATTTATCAACTACACGATGCGAAAGGGGAAAAAAGCGACCGCGCAGAAAGTGGTATATCGGACGTTTGACGTAATTGAGAAAAAATACAAGCAAGATCCGCTTGTGGTCTTTGACACCGCGCTCAAAAACGCGGGGCCTTTGCTTGAAATAAAATCGCGCCGCATCGGAGGGGCCACATACCAAGTGCCGCGCGAGGTGCGAGGAGAACGGAAAGTCGCGCTTGCATGCCGTTGGATTTTGGACGCGGCGCGCGCGAAAAAAGGAAAGCCGATGCACGAAAAATTGGCGGAAGAACTTGTGGCGGCAAATAAAAACGAAGGTGTTGCGATAAAGAAGAAACAAGATACCCACCGGATGGCGGAAGCGAATAAGGCATTCGCTCATTTCAGTTGGTAAGGACGCAAGGATGCGAAGCGCCTTCAGACATTTTTGAAATAAAAGGCGCAGAGTCCCGCACTAAGCTTTGCGTTAGTGCGGGGGCTGAAGCGGGCAAAGCGTTTGCGCATTTTGCATGGTAGATTTTTCTCTCTTTTGGCTTTCCCGCGAAGCTTGTCCTCGTGAAAACGGGGAGCGGGAATCCATGCGTAGAAAATCTGGATTCCCGATCAGGCCTGCCCTCAACTTGATTGAGGGTCAGGAATGACAAAGTTCGCTAAATTATCAGCATGCATGAGATTTATAAATAGTCATAAATTTCTCTCACTTTTGATCTTGGCCCTTGTGATAATCGGAGCGGCTTTTTATTGGTATGAATGGCGACCGCGTGAAATACGGAAGATGTGTTGGCGGGCTTCGCCACCAATAGATATGTCACCACTACCACCACTAGGAGACACTAGAGAGGGGAATTATAAGACGTGTTTGAGAAACTACGGGTTGGAACGATAGTTGTATTTTCTATGTCCGAGTACTCTTTGGATCGTGTACGCAATATCGACACCATTGCGCACATTGACGCCGGGGAAACTACTACTCTTGTCCAGTTGGCTTTGATCTGGTAGGGTATTGCTATGGAAAAAGAAAAAGTATACGCAAGGTCAATAAAAAAATATGAGCGGAAGTGGGTGGCTTTAGTGAGCGGTAAAGTAGTTGCAGCAGGAAATACGCTTACGGAAGTAAGGGACTTGGTTGAGCGGAAGCATCTTAAGAATTATGTCTTCCATCTTGTTCCGCCGTCGTCCGCATCTCTTGCGCCATATTTTATTTAGTGATATTGTGAATGTCATGGCTACGATTACCATAGAAATTCCTAAAAAGATTTTAGAGCGCGGCGGGTCATTGCGCCGCTTGGTTGTCGTTGATCCCAAAGAGTTTGAAAAAGAACTGCGTAGGCGGTGGGAATTGGAGGATGCAAAAGAAGCCGTAGAGGAAGCCCGCCAGGCATGGAAAGAGGGTAAGGCGCGTCTTGTATCCGATTTGGGAGAGGTGATAAAATCATGATTCGTCCGATTGCCCTCATCTATCTTTCTCCGCGTTTTGAACGAGAGCTCAATCGTCTGTCTGGGCGTATTCAAAATCTCGCAAAGAAAAAAGATAGGATTTTCCGACAAGATGCGTTTCATCCTTCGCTTAAGACCCATAAGTTGGGAGGCGAATTGAAAGAAACATGGGCGTACTCGGTCAACAAGCACTATCGGGTGCATTTTTATTTTGTGGACGACCATACTGTAATTCGTATATTCGTATTGCTTTTTATGCGAGAATATCCATTAGAACGAACTCGTAATATCGGCATTATTGCCCATATTGACGCCGGAAAAACTACCACCACCGAGCGGGTGCTTTTTTATACCGGCGTTTCGCATAAAATCGGCGAGGTGCATACCGGCGATACGGTGATGGACTGGATGGAACAGGAACGCCACCCACTTACATGGCGCGGACTGATGCGGACAAAAACGCAGACTCACGCGGAAAAGAAAACGAATATCGTTTTAATATCATTGACACTCCCGGGCATATTGATTTTACAGTGGAGGTTCAGCGTTCTCTGCGCGTGCTTGACGGAGCAGTGGTAGTGTTTGACGGAGTTGCCGGAGTGGAGCCGCAATCCGAAACCGTGTGGCGCCAAGCGGACAAATTCCAAGTGCCGCGGATTTGTTTTATCAATAAACTTGATCGCATGGGCGCGTCGTTTGACCGCTCGCTTGTATCTATCTACGAGCGGCTTACCCCGAACGCGGTTGCCGTTACAATTCCGATTGGACATGAAGAAAATCACGAGGCCGTGATTGATCTTATGCGGATGATGGCGGTGTATTTTCGCGGGAGCCATGGCGAGAATCTGGAGCTTGCCGAAATTCCTGACACGCTCAAGGAGTCCGCCGGAGAATGGCGCCGTAAAATGGTGGAAAAAATTGCGGAAACCGATGATGCGCTTACCGAGCAATATCTTGAAGGAAAAGAAATCGCTTTGGACGCGCTTAAACGAGCGTTGCGCGCGGCAACTCTTCGCTATCGGCTTGTTCCGGTGTTTTGCGGATCCGCGCTTAAAAATAAAGGCGTTCAGCTTGTGCTTGACGGCGTAGTGGATTATCTTCCTTCTCCTTTGGACATGCCGCCGGTAAAAGGGATACATCCGGATACGAACGCGGAAGATACGCGCGAGGCAAAAGACAATGCGCCGTTTGCCGCGCTTGCGTTTAAACTGCAGTCCGATCCGTATGTGGGACAGCTTACATTTTTCAGAGTGTATTCGGGCGTCTTGCGCGCGGGATCCTATGTGATGAATTCCGTGAAAGGAAGCCAGGAACGGGTGGGAAGGATTTTACGCATGCACGCAAACTCCCGCGAAGAATTAAAAGAGATTGAAGCCGGCAATATTGGCGCGATCGTGGGGCTTAAAAATACGTTTACCGGGGATACGCTTTGCGATCCGGAACATCCGATAATTTTGGAAAAAATTGTCTTTCCGGAGCCGGTGGTATCGCTCAAAATTGAACCGAAAACCAAGCAGGACCAGGAAAAAATGGGCATTGCGCTTCGCAAACTTTCCGAAGAAGATCCCACGTTTCGGATCAAAGGCGACATCGAGACGGGCGATACGATTATCTCCGGAATGGGCGAGCTCCATTTGGAAATTATCGTGGATAGGATGAAGCGGGAGTTTAGCGTAGAAGCAAATGTGGGGCGGCCGCAAGTGGCCTATAAAGAGACGGTAAAACACATGGCCGAGGCGGAAGGGAAATACATTCGCCAATCCGGCGGAAGGGGTCAGTACGGACACGTATGGATTCGGGTGGAGCCGCGGGAGCGCGGCAAGGGGTTTGAATTTGTCAGCGCCATCAAAGGGGGGATCATTCCGAACGAGTATATTCCGGCCGTGGAAAAAGGAGTGAAGGAAACGATTGAAAAAGGGATTCTCGCCGGGTTTCCGGTGGTGGATATTGAGGCAACACTTTACGACGGATCGTATCACGAAGTTGATTCTTCCGAAGCCGCGTTTAAAATTGCGGGTTCAATTGCGTTTCAGGAAGCGTGCCGCCGCGCGGCGCTTATACTGCTTGAGCCGATTATGAAAATAGAAGCGGTAACGCCCGAGCAATTTTTGGGAGAGGTTACCGGAGACCTTAATTCAAAACGCGCGCGGATTGAAGCAATGACTGATCGGGGCATGGGAATAAAAGTGATTGACGCCAGAGTGCCGCTTGCCGAGATGTTCGGGTATGTCACAACACTCCGCTCATTGACGCAAGGGCGCGCGTCCTATACCATGGAATTTGACCACTACGAGGAGATGCCTCATAATGTAGCGGAGGCGATTGTGGAGGGGAGGAAATAATGATTATAACGCCAATACGCGAATGTATGCGAATGACGCGAATAAGAGAAGAGATGTATTAGCGTTACGGTAATGGATTTTCTATACCGATAAGATCACAGAAAAAAGGATGCGTATTATTTTCACTGATCATGCAAAGAAGCGGATGGAGGAGCGAAAAATTTCGCAGGACATGGTTGCGGATTGTATAATGCATCCGACAAGAGTCATCGCGGAAGGCGAGAAAATACGACATTTTCAGAAATCATTGAATGGAATTATTCTTGCGGCAGTAAGAAACTGTTGAAAAAGTCTTTTCGTTGGTGAAATTTTAGAATTTCGAGCGAAAGCCGTGAAGCCCGACAAAGGCGTATATGAGCAATATACGTCAAGGAGGGCTAAATGGCTTGCAGCCGAAATTCTAAAATTTCAGTAGAAAGGGACTTTTTCAACAGTTTCTAAGAGAAGTAAAAGGTAATCATTTTGTTATTATCACGGTATAGTATGCAGGATAATTTGTATGAGAGTTACTTATGATAAACAAGCCGATGCGATGTATTTGTACATCGGCAGAGGAAAAATTAAAAAGACTATCCCTGTAAACCAACGGGTATTGATTGATGTTGATAAAAGTGGGAAACTGATTGGGATTGAACTTTTGTTTATTTCTCAAGCAATGCCAAAATCAAAACTGCGAATCGGCAAGATGCGGATTCCGGTTGCTTAAACTTGGATAACCATGAATCTCTCAAAAATCAAACAATTCGTAATGCAAAACGGGGACAAGTTTATCGTGGTGGAAAATGAAGAGCCGGAGCTGGTGGTGATGTCTTTCAAGGAGTACGAAAAAATTATGTTCTCGCGCAATGGAAACGGAGCGCGGGATGCGGGGCAGAAAAAATCCGAGGAACATTCTTTTTCTGCTCCAGCGGTGGGCATTTCTCAAAAGGGGATAATGCATGTTCCGCATGACCCGGCTCCGGCGAGCGCTATTCCGGTGGGAAAGCCGGTTCAAAAAAAAGAATCGCCGGATAGTTATTTTCATCCTTGGCGCCCGGCAGGAATTTCAGACGAAGAAAGCGAGATCGTGGTGGAAGAAGATGGCATTGATGCCGCATTACAGGAGGAGACAGTGCCGCTCCCGTACGAACTTTCCGCGCGATCGGAACATGTGAGATTGGAAGATCTGCCGATTTGACCCCCACTTACTTTGCACAAAAGATCATGCGACCATCATAATAACAGTAAAAATGAGCGTATGAGACAAGCAAGAGTGCGCGCGGTAGGAATAACGACAAAGAAAGTCGCAGTGCAAAGTAAGTGTGGGGGTTGACCCCCGCCCTACTTCTACTGGCGACGCGCATCTTAAATATAGAAGGGTAATTCAGTCTTATCTTTGTCTGCCGTAGAAGGGAGTGAGCAGTAGAAGGAGAGCGGGGTTGACGAAATTCTATGATGTGTGTAGTATAAACGGGTAGAAAAGGAGTTTATTTTTGCGTAAAAATCAAAGGGCTTGATTATTTTGTTTAATTTTTACAAGATCACCAATTAAGTTTAAAAATAGGAGTAACGCGCCCTTTTTGTTAAAATTGACGCCTTCCCTCCTTATTTTTAGAATACAATGGCGAGTAAATTTGAACGCACAAAGCCGCACTTAAACGTGGGAACCATAGGTCACGTTGACCACGGCAAAACCACTCTCACCGCGGCAATCACAAAGTCCTTGAGTTTAAAAGGGCTTCCTTCGCGGGTTGAATCGGTGGATCAGATTGACAACGCGCCCGAAGAAAAAGCGCGCGGTATTACGATTGCGCTCCACCATTCGGAATATGAGACTGAAAAGCGCCATTACGCGCATATTGACGCGCCCGGGCATGCGGACTACATTAAAAATATGATCACCGGCGCGGCTCAGATGGACGGCGCGATTTTGGTGGTGTCCGCAACGGACGGTCCTATGCCGCAAACGCGCGAGCACATTCTCCTTGCGCGCCAAGTGGGCGTTCCGGCGATTGTCGTTTTTTTGAATAAAGTGGATATGGTGGACGATCTCGAGCTTGTGGATCTTGTGGAGCAGGAAGTGCGCGAACTTCTGAAAAAATATGAATTTCCCGGAGACAAAATTCCGGTGATCCGCGGGTCGGCGCTAAAAGCGCTTGAGGCGGCGTCTGTAGAAGACGAATGGGTGAAAAAAATCATTGAATTGACGAACGCATTAGATACGTATATTCCGGAGCCGGTGCGCGACGTGGATAAGCCTTTTCTTATGCCGGTTGAAGACGTATTTTCTATTGAAGGTCGAGGGACCGTAGTAACCGGCCGGATTGAGCGCGGGAAAGTAAAAGTAAACGAAGAAATTGAAATAGTCGGTCTTCGCGATACTCAAAAAACGATTATTACCGGCATTGAAATGTTTAATAAATCGCTTGATGAGGGAATGGCGGGCGATAACGCGGGGATTTTACTTCGCGGGCTTAAGAAAGAAGATGTGGAGCGAGGACAAGTTATCGCAAAACCCGGATCAATTACGCCGCACACTGACTTTGAAGCGGAAGTGTATATATTGAGCAAAGAGGAGGGAGGTCGACATACCCCGTTTTTCTCGGGGTATAAGCCGCAATTTTATCTTCGTACTACGGATGTGACGGGTACGGTTACCCTGCCGCAGGGAACCGAGATGGTGATGCCGGGCGATACCATCACATTTACGGTAACGCTTATCGCTCCGGTTGCGCTTGAAGAAAAACAGCGGTTCGCGATTCGTGAAGGAGGAAAAACAGTCGGAGCGGGAGTGGTAACGAAGATAACGAAATAGGAGTAGGTTGTAGGTGGTAGGTGGTAGGTTTGTAGGGGCGGCAACCAAAGTAATAAGTTGATTTCGTTCTCCTACAAGCTACCACCTAATTCCTACAAGCTCATTCGTTCTTTGGCAGTAAAAAAGGTAGAACAAGATGTAAAGACTCGGGTGAGAATACGGGTTCGAGCCTACGACTCGAAGATTATTGATAATTCCGCGCGCCAAATCGTGGATACCGCGATACGAAACGGCGCGGAAGTAATCGGTCCTGTTCCGCTTCCGACGGAAATTCACAAATACACGGTAAACCGCTCAAGTTTTGTGCATAAGAACGCGCGCGAACAGTACGAGATGCGCGTCCATAAGCGCTTGATTGATATTGTAAATCCGACTCCGAAAACGATTAGCGCGCTTACAAATCTCAATCTCCCGGCCGGAGTTGATATTGAGATAAAGATGACATAGGGGAAAAATTTTCAATTTTCAATGCTCAATTTTCAATGAATCGTATAATCAATTTAGAAACGCAACTTTGAGGCGGAGCATATTTTTATGAAGAAAAATCATCCATTAAAAGATAAATTTGTTACTGAATCATATTTAGATTTACGGCTTGACGATACTAAAAAAGGCATGACGGAAATATTTGAACTCCGACTTGATGAGACAAAAGAAGAAATTACGGATGAATTTCGGAAGCAAACCGCAAAAGTTCTTCAGGCGGTAGATAAAATAGTTACGCGGTTTGATACGGCTGAAAAAGACCGCTCGGCTCACTCTTCGCTCCATAAACGGATTACCGATGATATTCTGGATCACGGCAAAAGAATTCGTACACTTGAGGAGGTAGAAAAATAAATTGAACCTTTCAAGTCTCCAGCCTTTCCTTCCGAAGGGCTGGATATTGAGTGATTCAATCGCTCTCGCCTTCCCAACTTTTTGGACAGACCTGACGGGGTGGAGGAGTAGAGGGGCGGTAGTATACGTCGTAAGGAATGATGTTCGGAAAGTAACGTGTGGAGCGGAGAGAAACTCCAGTCCAAAAAGTTGGGAGGGTAAAGGTTGCCGTCATGAAGAATACACACATATATTTTTAAGTATTTTTGTGTACCCGTTATATAATATGTGGCCGGGTATCCGGTCTTTTTTATTTGATCACTAACAGCCGCGAACAAAAAATGCACACGAACAGACACGAAAATCTTTCGAGCTGTTCGTGTGATCTTGCTGTTTTGAGCTGTTTATGTATGAAATTTATTCTTGGAGAAAAAGTGAAAATGACGCAGATTTTTGATAGTGAAGGGAACGTGATCCCGGTAACTTTAGTGTACGCCATGCCAAATATCGTCTCACAAATAAGAACAGTAGAGAGAGACGGATATGGAGCGGTACAAATCGCGTCGGGCGCGCGAAACAGGAAAAATATAAAAAAACCCCAACAGGGGCACCTGAAAAATCTTGGCAATTTCCGGTATCTCCGCGAATTTCGAACGGACAGCGGGAACTTTTATGAAAGAGGGCAAAAAATGGACATGGGCGTTTTTCAAGAGGGTGATACGGTAAAAGTGAGCGGCATTTCAAAAGCAAAAGGATTTCAAGGGGTGGTGAAAAGGCATGGATTTCATGGTGCGCCCGCAACGCATGGCACAAAACACGCGCATCGCCAGCCAGGATCAATCGGCGCCACCTGGCCGCAGAGGGTCATTAAAGGGATGCGTATGGCCGGACGCATGGGTGGGGTGCGCGTAAGTACGCATAACTTAAAAATCGCAAAGGTTGATGCGGAGAATAATATGCTTGCGATCAAAGGCGCGATTCCGGGGCGTAGGGGAACGCTCGTTGAAATAAGAGGATAACTTCTTACGAGACCAGGTCTCGTAAGAAGGAGAGGGGAGGTGGGAAAGCGATCCGCACAAAAAGTCCCAACGTCAGGTTAGAACTTTTTGTGTGGACCCGGCGAGACTTGCACTCGCTTCGTTGCGTGTCAAAGGCAACATGTTACGTTATACACCACGGGCCCAGGTCCACGAGTTCATGATAAAATGAAAAGAACCCTTTTACAAGGATTCTTTTCATTGACACGCAACTTGAGTCCGTAGTGGACTGTTGCCTATACCCTTAATTATACTCGGAATATACCGAATGTCAATAGCGAGTTTTCCACAAAAAAAAGAGCGACCACGAGGGGCCACAAGATGGAATACGCAATGAAGCAATCTCATCGGTCTTATAATCCTGATGACCGAGCTCGGTATTGTACCCTACCATACATGAATCCTTGCTTTAGCCCTTGTAGGAAACCGGCAACATAGGAACATAGACTAATAAACAGCATCAATAATCCCGCGTTCGTTCCCATTATAAGGCAGTCAAGCCGATGAGGGAACTTGTTACTATCATGATTAGAACTCGAGGGCGATGTATCATTTTTCCCTCCTTAATGAATATAATGTTGTGAATGTTCTGTGTGAGAAGGAGTTTGACATACAAATTTATGCAAGTCAAGGTATACAACCAATCAGCGGAAGAAACCGGAACTATCGAGCTACCTGATAGTATGTTTGGTCTGAAATGGAATGCGGATTTGGTGCATCAGGTGGTAACGAGTTTGGCGGCAAACCGGAGAGCAGGAACCGCGCATGCAAAAACGCGAGGGGAGGTGCGCGGAGGAGGGAAAAAGCCGTGGAGACAAAAAGGAACAGGAAGAGCGCGGCACGGGTCAATCCGTTCTCCTATTTGGAAAGGAGGAGGAGTAACGCACGGCCCAAGGAACGAAAAGGACTATAGTAAGAAAATCAACAAAAAAATGGCAAAAAAAGCCCTTTTTGTAACGCTTTCCGCAAAAGCAAAAGATAATGAGATTATCGTGATGGACGATTTTAAATTTCCAGAAGCGAAAACAAAACACGCGGCGGAAATTTTTATAAAACTTGCCGCTCAAAAAGATAGCCGGATAAAAAAGGGAAACGGGGTCTTGGTTGCGCTTCCGGAAAAAGACCAGATGACCCGACGCGCGCTCCGCAATCTGCCGTTTGTGGGTATAGACGAGGCGCGCAATTTGAACGCATACGAAGTACTGCAATATAAATATATATTATTTCCAAAAAGGGCGATTGAGAGCTTTAAACTATAACGCCAATACGCGAATGTATGCGAATGACGCGAATATGAAGACAGAAAGGAAAGGAATTATTAGCGTTATTAGCGTGAATTAGCGTATTATTGACCTTTCACTATTAGCTTAACAAATCGTATCTTGAAAAATCCCTAAAATAAGCCATTTTTAAACCCTCCCCGCGTTAAGGTAACTGTGAAACACACAGTGCAGGTAACACCGGCTACGGATGCCGCGCAAAGTGATGTGCCGATACAAGACGCGAAACAAAGCGGGAAAAGAAGCGAGGAATCGCACGTTCCTTCTTTAGTTACCGGAGTTCTTAGAAGACCCCACATCACTGAAAAAACGAGTAACGCCGCAAAAGAAAATAAGTATGTATTTGCCATTGCGGCAGGGGTAAACAAACCAATGGTAACGCACGCGGTTGAGTCTCGGTATAACGTTTCGGTCGAGACCGTAAATATCGTAAATCTCCCTTCAAAAAAAAGAATGAGAGGCAGGCAGATTGGATGGAAACAGGGTCTTCGTAAGGCGATTGTGCAGGTAAAAGAGGGGCAGACGATAGAGATACAATAGTAAGCTTGTAGGAAGTAGGTAGTAGGTTGTAGGAAAGGATCTTTTTCTTTCTCTACCACCTACCACCTACCACCTACCATTCTACTCCCTAGTGAAAAAATATAACCCCACATCTCCGGGTCGGCGCGGCGCAGAAATAGTAGAGTATAACAATGTGCTTACAAGGACTGATCCTTGGCGTCCGCTTGTTTCCGGCAGGAAGCGGGATGTGGGAAGAAATTCAAAAGGGCGTATCACTGTCCGTCATAAGGGAGGAGGAGTGAAGCGGTTGTGGAGAGCGGTTGATTTCCGGTATGATAAAAAAGATATACCCGGGCGCATTGTTTCGCTTGAATATGATCCGAACAGAAGCGGCTTTATCGCGCGGGTAAAGTACCGCGACGGGGAATATCGGTATGTTCTTGCACCGCAGGGTATTGCGGTCGGAAGAGAAGTGATCACCTCGGAACACGCACCGGTGGAGCTGGGCAATCGTCTGCCGCTTCAGAAAATCCCTGTAGGCACGACAGTATTCAATGTTGAACTTACGGGCGGGAAAGGCGCGGAACTTGTCCGTTCCGCGGGAACGGGCGCGATAGTGCTTGCGCAGGAAGGAGGATTTACGCATCTTGAGCTTCCGTCCAAAGAAGTGCGCATGGTGCGCGCGGAAAATTGGGCATCGGTAGGCGCGGTTTCCAACCCGGAGCGTGCGCTCATGACAATAGGCAATGCCGGGCGGGCGCGGCGGAAGGGAATTCGTCCTTCGGTGCGGGGAACGGCAATGAATCCGGTGGACCACCCGCACGGAGGAGGCGAAGGAAGAACGCTCATTGGCCGCAGGCGGGGTCCTGCGACTCCGTGGGGCAAGCCCGCGCGCGGAGTAAAGACAAGAAAGAAAAAGAAAAAGTCGGATGACTATATTCTTTCAAGACGGAGAAAGTAAACGCTTCTTGACTTTTTAGCTTATTAGCTTTTTAGGAAGAATTCTTAGAAAGCTAAAAGCTAGTAAGCTAATCAGCTAATTACGAATGCCACGATCACTCAAAAAAGGCCCGTACGTGCATCCCTCAATTTTGAAACATTTATCGCGGGTTTCTGCGGGAAGCAAGTCGGCAATCAAAACATGGGCGCGCAACTCAACTATCACGCCGGAGATGATCGGCTACATATTTAGCGTGCATAATGGAAAAATATTTATTGAGGTGAAGGTAATGGAAGATATGGTGGGACACCGTCTCGGAGAATTCGCGCCTACGCGAAAATTTTTACGGCATGGCGGAAAGATGCAAAAAGAAATTGAGCAGAAAGCGGCGCAGGGGGCTACAGAAAAGACAAAGTCTGAGGGGTAATAAAAGATGTCCCGATTTTGTCTCCGGCTTTGCCGGAGCAACAAAATCGAGGATCCTCGATGCCGTAGTTGCGCTTTGCGCAAACGGCATCGGGACAAAAAGAAATTGAGCAGAAAGCGCAAGAAGCGGGAAAGCCGAAAGAGTAGAAATATAACGCCAATACGCGAATGTATGCGAATGACGCTAATAGGGATTCTTTATTCGCGTAGATTTGCGCGAATTAGCGTATTAGCGTTACGTCTATGGAAATTAAAGCAAAATTAAATAATCTCCATATTGCTCCCCGCAAGGTGCGTCTTATGGCAAATCTCATTACGGGTATGACGATGCGGCGCGCGGAGCAGGAACTTGCCGAGAAAACAAGGCGGGCGGCTTTGCCCTTGCTTGGGCTTATCCGATCTGCGGCGGCAAACGCCTCCCATAATTTTCAATTGGAAACAAGCGGACTTTATATAAAGAAAATCGTGGTAGATCCGGGTCCGGTTTTAAAACGGATGCGGCCGAGGGCATTTGGCAGGGGGGCGGTTATCCTGAAACGCACGAGCCATGTGGCGCTCACTCTTGAAACCGAAGATGACGTAGGGCGTACGACAATGAAGAGGAAAAAGGATCAACCACTCGTGCGCGACATTGGCGCGGGTGATAGAAGCGAGATTTCTCAAAGACCGAGAGCCAATAAGGGCGCATTCGCGGCTACCGAAACAGCGAAGAAAACTTCAAAGGGATTTGTGGAAAGAATGTTCAGGAGAAAAGCAATTTAATTTCACCAATATAAGCTCGAATTTTCACGAATGTATCACGAATATTCCAGCTACATTCGACAATAATTCGGTATAATTCGGGATCAAATTCGCGAAACTGTATGACTCATCGAGTTCATCCCTATATTTTTAGAATCGGGCAGACGCGCACATGGAAGTCGCGCTGGTTTGCCAAAAAAAAATTCAAGCAGTATCTCCTTGAAGATACGACTATCCGTGAGCTTCTTGAAAAGAACCTCCGCTCTGCGCATATTGAGGCGCTTGAGATTGAACGTTTCCCGCACACCGTCCATGTGATTATTAAAACCGCACGTCCCGGCATTCTGATAGGCCGAGGAGGGGAAGGCGCGGAGAAACTAAAAGAGGATGTCCAAAAATCCATTACAAAGATATGGAAGCGGTTTTCGATAGCTCCGGAAAAAAGAGAGGTGAAGATAACTATTGAAGAGGTGCGGGCGCCTGAAGCTCATGCATCTGTTGCGGCACAAATGATCGTGGAAGATATAGAAAAACGCCTTCCTTTCAGGCGCGTAATGAAGCAGGCGCTTGAGAAAATTTCTGCCGCAAAGGATGTAAAAGGAGTGAAGATAGTACTTAAAGGCCGGCTTGACGGAGCAGAAATGGCGCGCTACGAATGGCTTAAAAAGGGAAGAATTCCTCTCCAGACTCTGCGCGCAGACGTTGACTATGCAGAGAAAACATGCTATACCGCATACGGCACAATAGGGGTGAAGGTGTGGATTTATAAAGGAGAGGTGTTTGAAAAGGAAGTAGGTAGTAGGAAGTAGGTAGTAGCGATAATTTACTACAACCTACAACCTACAACCTACAACCTATTTCATGTTACAGCCAAAAAAAGTAAAACATAGAAAATGGCAGAGGGGACGTTCCCGCGGCATTGAAACACGCGGCAATGTCCTTGCCTTTGGCGCCTACGGCTTAAAATCAATGGAAGCGCGCTGGATCACGTCGCGTCAGATTGAGGCGGCGCGGCGCGCAATGACTCACTCTATCCAGCGCACCGGCAAAGTATGGATTCGCATATTTCCGGATAAGCCCATCACGAAAAAACCGCCTGAAGTTACGCTGGGGGGAGGAAAAGGCGGAGTGGATCATTATGTCGCGGCAGTAAAGCCCGGAAGAATTCTTTTTGAAATGGATGGAATCAGCCCTGAAATAGCAGAAGAGGCATTGCGCCTTGCCGCGCACAAATTGCCGGTGAAAACGAAATTTGTGAAGAAGTAATCACAAATATACGAATCAAACGCAAATATACGAATAAGAATTCTTCTCATTTGTATATTCGTATATTACTCTTACATTCGTATATTCGCGAATACTATGAAAATAACTGAACTCCGAAAAAAATCAAGAGAGGAATTAGAGACGCTTCTCAAAGAGAAACGAAGAGAACAGAATGAATTGTATTTTTTACTGCATCAGAAGAAAATAAAAAATGTAAAAGAGGGACGCAATATCAGGAAAGATATCGCGAGGATATTAACGATAGTAAAGCAATGATGCCAATGATGCGAATCTAATGCCAATCTGCAAATTGCGAATAAGAAAATTCTTCATTCGCAATTCGCCAGATTCGCATACAATTTGCAGATTGGCATCACGATGATGCGAAAACTCAAAGGCACAATTGTATCAGATAAAATGCAAAAAACGGTAGTGGTGCGGGTGGATCAGCTTAAGAAACATTCGAAATACGGCAAGTATGTGCGCATTTCCCGCACACTCAAAGCGCATGATGAAAAAAACGAATACAAAGCGGGAGACACCGTACTGATCCAAGAAACACGTCCGCTGTCAAAAGAGAAGAAATGGAGAGTGGCGGAGCTTGTTAAACGGGCATCGGGCGAAGAGAACGGAGAAGAGGAGGGCAATGAATCAGGAATCACGAATCAAGAAGCAGGAAAAATAAATAGACCTACTGCGTAAAGATTTTCGTGTCAAGACGCGAGGCGTATTTCGTAGCAACGAAATCGCCCCGTCTCCGAAATTTTCATATTTCAAGCGAGTGTTGCAAATAGTATGAAGCATATACGGCGTATATGTTGAATAATTTTTGCAAAGCCGTAGCCGAAATATGGAAATTGCAGTAGAAAAATCTTTGCGCAGTAGGTCTAATGTATAATTCATAATTCATGATTCAATATTCATGATTCCAACTTTATGATTCAGCCCCGTTCAATGATAAAAGTTGCGGATAATTCCGGAGCGCGGCTTCTCCAGGTTATTAAGGTTTTAGGAGGAACGCGCAGGCGGTATGCGCGTCTCGGCGATATTTTCGTTGCATCGGTGAAAGTGGTAGAGCCGCGGAAACAAGTTAAGAAAAAGGATGTGGTGCGCGCAGTGCTGGTTCGTCAGCGCGCTCCATACCGGCGAAAGGACGGCTCGTACATACGTTTTGATGAGAATGCGGCAGTGGTTCTTGAGGGGATAAATCCCAAGGGCGGACGTATTTTTGGGCCGGTGGCGCGCGAGCTGCGCGAAAGAGGATTTGCAAAGATAATTTCATTGGCAGAGGAAGTAGTGTAACTATAATACGAACCTACGAACCGTATGCGAACACTGCGAATAAGGAAAGAAATGGTAAGTAAGTTTTTGTTCGCGGTGTTCGCTGAAGTTCGCATTGTGCGCATTACGTTATGAAAATTCGCAAAGGTGATACTATAAAAATTATTTCTGGAAACGATAAAGGGAAACAAGCAAAAGTGCTTGCGGTATTTCCAAAGGAGGGTCGTATCGTGGCGGAGGGAATATACATCAAAAAAAAGCATGTGCGGCCGAAGCGTCAAGGTCAGAAAGGCGAGCTTGTACGAATTCCCGGACTTTTTCCCGTATCCCGCGCAATGATAGTCTGTCCTAAGTGCGGCAAGCCCGCACGCATTGGATTTCAAAAAAATGGAACGCAGAAAATAAGAGTATGCAAAAAATGTGGGAGAGAATTATAACGCCAATACGCGAATGTATGCGAATGACGCCAATAGGAATTCTTTATTCGCGTCATTAGCGCGAATTCGCGTATTAGTGTTACGTGTATGCAACGCTTGCAGGAAAAATATAAAAAAGAAGTTATCCCCGCTCTGCGG
The DNA here is from genome assembly GCA_007376125.1 of Parcubacteria group bacterium Gr01-1014_33. Taxonomy (GTDB): domain Bacteria; phylum Patescibacteriota; class Minisyncoccia; order Sungbacterales; family HO2-52-23; genus VMFQ01. The sequence goes on from VMFQ01000038.1 coordinate 17,311, forward strand.
GCAAAGTTTGGCTACCGGAATGTAATGGCAGTGCCTAAAATCATAAAGACCGTGGTAAATGTCGGGGTCGGAAGAGTGCGGGACGAAAAAGACCAGCAGGAAGTGGTAAAATATCTTGGGCTTATCACGGGGCAAAAACCCTTTCCGCGTCCCGCAAAAAAAGCGATTGCTTCGTTTAAAACCAGAGAAGGCCTTATCGTGGGGCATCAAATAACGCTTCGCGGGAAACGGATGTATGATTTTCTGACGAGAATGATCCATATCGCTCTCCCGCGCACTCGCGATTTCAAAGGACTTGGCGCTGAAATGTTTGACGCGCGCGGGAACTTGACTATCGGGGTGAAAGAGCATATAGTGTTTCCAGAGGTAATCGGAGAAGATTATCGCTTTTTATTTGGATTTGAAGTTACGGTTGTTACGACGGCACGGAAGCGCGAAGAAGGAATTGAGTTGTTAAAATTAATGGGATTCCCGATAAAGCAATGATGCCAATCTACAAATGAAATGCGAATCTGGCGAATTGCGAATAAAGAGAAAATAATTTCATTCGAAATTTGTAGATTCGCATAAGATTCGTAGATTAGCATCACATTAATGGCAAAGCAATCCGTAATTGCGCGTGCGCTGAAAAAACCGAAATATAAGTCACGGGTAGTACGGCGGTGTTTTCGGTGCGGACGGAAGCGCGGATATCTGCGGACGTTTATGCTCTGTCGCATATGCTTTCGCGAACTCGCGAATAGAGGCGAGATCCCGGGGATAACGAAAAGCAGTTGGTAACTATGTAGAACACAAATCCACGAATGTACACACGAATTCACGAATCACGAATAGAATTCATTTGTGATTTGCGGATTCGTATATCATTTGTGGATTGGTGTGATGATATGGATCCCGTATCCGATATGTTCATACGAATAAAAAATGCCCAGAATGCTCATCACGAGAGTGTGCGTATTCCCTATTCCAAATTTAAGCATGAAATTGCGCGCGCGCTTGAGCGCGCCGGATTTGTAACGCGCCTGGAGCGTAAGGGAAAACGAGTAAAAAAAGTT
>VMFQ01000039.1 GCA_007376125.1 Parcubacteria group bacterium Gr01-1014_33
TAAGCCCAAGAAAAGGGCCTAAAATTCTCGTAAGCGCTCCAGTAGAGCGGGAGTAGGTAAATATAAACCCTTCGGCAAATCCGGAAGGCGCGGTGGTAAGAGAAATCAAATCAGGTGTTACCCATTCAATTTGCGCATCCGGGAGCGGAAGCGCGGTAAGCATTTTTTGGTTCTTGCCGGACGAGTCAACCGTTCCAATGGTAAGTGCGTTATTTGTTTTTACGCCAAACGCAAGCGATTTTCCGTCCGGAGACCAGTCGGCGCTTGTGATGTTTTGCGGTAACACCGCGACGCTGGAAGTCCCGATATGCAAAAATCCCTTTATTGTTTCTTGATCAAGGTAGAACACGGCGGCGCGATCATGCGCGGGAGACCATACCGCGTCCAGAAGCCCGATAATCGTAAGATTTGATATTTTTTCTTGATTTTGCCCGCGAAAATCGGAAGATAAAAGATCTCCCCCGTCTTTTTTGTAAAAAAGAATTTTATCTTCGGCTTTATTAAGCGACGGGGAAATTACCGGAAAATCCGTGATGCGCGTTAATCTTTGTTCTTCCGGCGGGAGAGTGGGCTCTGCGGTCGGAGGAGTTTTACCCGTGTCTGCGGGCTCTTGCCCGAGCGATGCCGCGGGAGGAATCCGAACACTGCCGCTCACTCCTTCTTGCCCCGCAGGTTTTTTAGAAACAAACGCGGGAAGAAGATAGCGATAGCCTGCAAATCCAAGAATCGCAAAACCAAGAAGTCCCGCGATGATGTAAATGATACGTTTTTTTTGGGAAAGGGAGAACATGGAGACTTGACAGAAAGAGTAGGATTGCTATACTAGTAGTATTCATACGAAAAAGCACTTCTTAATGGGCGTGTCCTTAAGCGGTGCTTTTTCTTTTTTGGCGCGCAAGTTTGGTCTGCAAATTATCAAGAAAGTATTGACAAATTATGTATGCGCGGTATACTGATTATATCACGATGAGGGGGCACGCCTAAGGTTCGTCCGAAGGATAATCCCCCTCTTTATTTTGTGTTCTTTCCGCCTAATTTATGCGCTAACTCATTAAGGTACTCTATGTGTGGTATAAATCTCCTCAACAATGCGGAGTATCTTTTTTTATCCGGGATGAGAAGTTTTGCGAGTTTCTTTTGCTCCTCAAGATATTCAATGAGGCAATGAAAATCGCCATCGCCGGAGACGAGTATCGCTTTATCATAGTTTGGGTACTGAATCATGCAGTGTAAGACTAATTCCGCATCCACGTTGCCTTTCGTCCGCACCACACCATCTTTTTTGTATTCAAGGGTTGGCTTGAAGATTACAATATACCCTGCGCGCTGAAGTAACGTATAAAGTGATTCATTGCCAGGAAGATAGCCGATGAAAAGGTATGCACTACTCACATGGTATTTGTCACGAAGGTAGACGCGAAAACGGGTAAAATCAAGCTTCCATCCGCACGCCTCAATGCTTTTATGGAGGTTTTGGCTGTCAATAAACGCATAATTATTTTCCTTGTTCTTCATTGCACGGGATTGATTTTATTCTGTGAGAGAATTATACCACAAATAGAAGCTGCGGACAGTGGGTCTAATGCTTCCATTGCGGCGCTATGCCGGTTCTTGTAAATAGGATGTGGTAGTCACAAATCCAAGAATCGCAAAACCAAGCAGTCCCGCGATAATGGAGATGATACGTTTTTTTTGGGAGAGATCAGGCATTTATAGTTATTCGTTACAGGTCCAAATGGGGGTTGGTGTTGGTACGGTTAATTCGAATGAAAACGAGGGTTTTTTGGGCTGTGGTTTGACTTGTTGAGACTTGCACACACAAGGAGCTGATTCTCCTGTCTTAACATAAAATTTTTCACGACCGCAGTATGGAATGCCACCAATTTCCTGAATATCTCGATTACAGGAGAAGCCACGGGACGCATAAGGGGCATCATCATCAGGGTAGGGCGAAGCTCTTCCATATTGGCATCTCCCGCAGACGAGAACATTATCTACTTTTCCGGCGGAGGTCCCTTCAACAAAATCCCCGCCTTTAGTGCTTAAACAAGTTTGCGCAAATTCATCTGCCGCTTCCTTTTTTTTTGCGAATGGCACGCTACTATCAATGACTGTCTGATCAAGAATTAAGCTCTGTGGGTTATCCAATGCGGCTCTGTCTGTTGGAGTAAGGGTAACTCCCTGTTCCGGATTTGTCGGTAACGGCGGCGTCTCCAACTTCTCCAGCTCGCCAAAGACCCTTAACTTTCCCACAAGCGCCGGATTTATTTCGTACAAAATGAGCCAGGAGGTAAATGCGAGCACAAGCCCGAAGATCGCGTTTACCATGCGCTTTTTTGCATTTGTCGGGTCTTTTTCTCCGGCAAACATATACTGGACGCCCGATATGGTAAACATCGCAAGCGCCGCAATGCCGACAAATCCCAACCCAAACTTGTAAAGCGAGTCTAAAATATCTCCGATGCTTCCGGTGTCCACCTTAAGAAACTCAAGCCCGGGGATTACCACTTCGTGTGCGGCGGCAAACTCGCGGGAAGAAAAAAGAGCGGTTTGATTTTTTTTCCCGCCGGAAACGGCCATATCGGGAGTAATCAAATTTACGCAGTACCCTTTATGCGTACTCTTGCAGGAGTACTGGTACTCGGCGGCGTACGCAAAAGACGCGATGGTGAGCAGTGTGCCGAGAGTCAGTATTTGGAGAATATGGAGACGAAATTTCATAATAAATATGTCTTTGAATTAGGAATCATGAATTAGGAATCATGAATATAGAATTTTGAATTATGAATCACGGAAATTTGAAGGACTACTTTGTTCCTAACTCCTAACTCCTAATTCATAATTCGTGCATTGATTTACTGCAAAAAAATTGTCACCTGCTGGCTTACACTTGAAAGCGATGTTACGGGGTCGGTGATTGCGGCAGAAAGAATGGTTGAAAACACTTGCTGAATAAGCGAATGGAGTGTGATCGCCCAAGGGTTTTCCGGCGTCCCCTCTATTGATTGTGCTCCCACGCTCCATTCGTATGTGAGATTACGCTTTGATTCCACCGGGAAAAAGAACGGCTCAACTTGAAAATCCGAAGTTTCTCGGTTGGGCTGGAATAAGGACGCGCTTCTTGGTTCTATCCCTCCCAAAGGGCTTACCGGATAGATCACTGCGCGCGGAGAGGTCGGCTCAATAAAAATTTCTCCTTCTTGGCGCACGCGCTTATTCGTGTCTTCCACCACTACGTGGATATTGTGCGTTGTTTTGGGAAGATCGGACGTTCTTATCCTAAATACTCTTTTCCCGAGTCCGACAAGCGCCCGATCTTGATCGTCCAAACTCCATTGGTATACCAAATTTTCCGGCGGGATTTGTTTTCCTCCGAGAACCACATTGGGAAACGCGGCAATATCCACCACCGAATCCCCCACCGGGAGCGCCTTTCCTTTATACCATTTTGGCACGTATGTTTCCGCAAACCATGAAAGCGCGAGGTCGGAAACCGGAATAGTGAACGATGCGGTTCCTTGAGTTCCGCTTGGGTCTGTTACCGCGACAATAACGCGGATGCTTGTGCCGATTACTCCAGTAGTTAATTGGATCTCGTTTTTCCCGATACCGGATATATCCGGGCGCGCGCGTCCATCAATCGTCCATTTAAATACTGCGGCGCTTGGTTCAAAGAGCGGGGTTTCGGCGCGAATCACGACGGTAGCGCCCGGGCTTAGCGAGGATGGAGTTACCGTCAGAGACACAGGTTGGGGAAGGGAGAATTGAGCATACGCAATATCTGCCACCGCGAACATCGCCATGAGAAATAGTATAATAATCCTTATGTTGTTTGTGTTTCTTACCATAGGTAGGAAATTAGGTGGTAGGTAGTAGGTGGTAGGAAGATAGGGAGGAGAAAAGAATTTTCTCTCACTCTGAAACTACCTCCTTCTTTTCCTCTCCCTTCCTCTCTCTCCTACTACTACCTACCACCTACTTCCTACGACCTACTATCCGTTCTCCTTCGCATATTCCTCTTTTGCTTTTTTAATCATAAGGAGCTGTGCCGGGTCGGACGTGATAACCTGGTCTTCGGTGTAGGACGCGATTACTTTAATCGCAACGTGTTTTAACCCGGCAAAAAATATGCCTTCTCCCCGATCAGACTCAAGCAAGAGGAATTTTTCTTCCTCGGTGAGGTTAAAAATCTCCATTACAATATTGATCGTTGCGGGCGACTGTTTAAGAAGTATCTGCATTGAGGAGTTGGTGATAATCGGTTTTCCGTACGGAGAGTTTAAGAAGTCTCCCACGTCCTGCGTGATCGTGGAAAGCCCAAGGTAGTATTTGCGGCTTCGCTTTGCGATGCCGAAAAGAAACGACGCGCCGTCTTCGTTTTTCATGAGCCACCACGCTTCGTCCACCACCAACAGCCGTTTTTTAAGCGTGGTGCGCACAAGGTTCCATATGAAGCGCAAGATTATAAACATTGCGACTGGACGGAGCTCGTCTTCCATGTCGCGGACCGAAAATACTATAAGGCGGTTTCCCGCTTCTATATTCGTCTGCTGGTTTAAAAACCCGGACCACGTGCCGGTGGTGTATTTTTTAAGGCGCATGGCAAGTTCTTCGCCTCCTGCGGTGGACGCGAGCACAAGCTCAAGGTCTGAGAGCGTGGGCGGGACTATTTTTGAAAAGTCCGATTCCGGGGTGATGTCGCGGGCGGCATACGTCTCGGTGATGGTCTGGTCTAAAATCGCGTCCTCTTCCGGGGTAAGCCCTCCGAGCATGATCCGGAAAAGCCCGACAAGGTTTACAATGTTTGAACGCAGAACATCCGCCGGAGACTCGTCTTCGCGCGGGACCGGAAGATCAAACGGGTTGATGTGGTTTTTTGAGGTAAGCGAGATATTGACGGACGAACCTCCCACGGCCTGGGCGAGGAATTCGTATTCGCGTTCCGGGTCTATCACAATCACGTCCACGTCCCACATAAGCGACCGCAGAATTTCCAGTTTTGTGAAATAACTTTTCCCGCAACCTGATGTCCCGAATAAGACAGAGTTCGCGTTGGGCAAAGAAAAGCGGTCAAAGAGGATTAAGCTGTTGTTGTGGCGGTTGATACCGTACAAAATTCCTTTGTTGGAAGTAAGGTCAAACGACACAAATGGAAATGTGGAGGAAATCGGCGATGAATTAAGATAAGTGTGGATATGCAGAATATCTTGGTTGAGCGGCAAGATGGTTTGGAATCCTTCGCTTTGCTGGAAGAGCGCGGGTTTGGTGTAAACAAGGCGCGCCTCAAGGAGCGATTTAATCTGGCCTTCGGTTTTGTTGAGCTCCTCTTCGGAAAATCCGTAAATTGTGACATACAGGCCAAAATTAAACAGCCGTTCTTGCGCTTGCTGGAGTTTGTCGCGAAGCTCCTCAAGGTCGCGATATGCCGTGTCTAAAATCGGATCGCGCACCATTCCCTTTGATTCGCGCATGGAAATTTGAGACTGCACTTGGGCGACTTTTTTGCGGAGCGTACGCAAAATCGCTCCAGTATCAACTGGATGCACGTAAAATGCGACATCAAAAATTTTGTCAATGTTGATTACCGGGCTAAACCAATTGGTGCTGAGGTAGCGGGGGTAAGAAAACACGAAAATCGTCCGCGCAAATTTCTCGCCTAAGCGCACATACGTGGGGCTTACTTGGAGTGCGGCCGGAGAAAGCACGTCTTTTAACGCAAGTTCTCCGGTGCGGTAGATTTCTTCAGGAAACACCGCGGCGATGTCTTCCTTTTTTTGTTTTGTGCTAAAAAGCGCCATAACGGATTAGGAAGTAGGAAGTAGGTGGTAGGTTGTAGTAGGGGGAGAGAGGAAAAGAAGGAGGTAGTTTGAGAGTGAGAGAAAATTCTTTTCTCCTCCCTATCTTCCTACTCCTACTTCCTACCACCTACTTCCTAATTCCTCCTAACGTTCTATTGCCGTTGTTTTCTCAAACTCGGTAGGATTATACAATCCGTAAAAAAGTTCTATAAGTTCTTCGGTGTTTAACGGAGTGGAGCGGACGCCAAAGCGTTGGAGCCCTGCCGCGACCGTGTCCACTCTTTGCCAAATCTGATTTTTATACTCCTCAAATGTCGCGTTCTGCTCGCTGCTCCTTTTTTTTACAAGCCCGAGTATTGATCCGAGGCTATTTAATATCCCCTCCTGCTTTATTATAGCCGGAGTAAACGGCACTACCACGTAAAATGTTTTTGACATTATATTGGTCATATCCACAAATGTTTTGACGAATTCAATATATTCGTTGATCTGGACTTTTAAGAGCTCGTTTCCCTCTTCCCGCTGACGTTCCTGGAGCGATTCAAGATAGGGCGCGATATTGAGCCGGCGCGAGTGGATCACAAATTCCAACGGGAAATCAAGCGCGTTTAAAAAATTCTGGTACTGGAAGATAATCGCATCTTGCTCGTCCGGAGATTTTAAGGCGAAGTTAAGCGAAGAGCACATAAGCACAACCCGAAATCCTCCGTCTTTTAAGACGACCGCATCCTCTCGTATTGAATCTACCGCTAAAAATTGTTGTGCGGGCGATGTGGACATTATATTCGTCTATAGTTCGTGTCCTCGTTCTTTAATATCCAGACTCCACGCAAGATCCGAGAGTTTTGATTGGGAAATTTTAGGGATTGCGCGAAGACCCGGTTCTGTTTCTTTCTTTGCTGTTTTTGACAGGGGGGGAGCATTGTCTTGCCGCCCTCCTTTTTTCCAGATATAGAGACGCGGGCGGATAGTATAGAGCACTACATTTTTTAGCACCGTGGGGAACGGCTGTCCGTTTATCTTCAAAAACGCCAGCGCTCCGGCAAGCGAGAGTATGAGTGCGGCAATCGGGACCGAAATAAACGACACAAAAAGTTTATAACACATGAGCGCAAGCCCCGTTCCTCCCGCAAGGAAAAAGAACTGTTTTACGGTAAGCGGCCCAATGACGCGATCCTCAACCGTGATAAATTGTGGAACTTGGTATTGATGCATAGGGGGTAGGAAGTTAGGTTGTAGGTTGTAGGGCGAAGATGAAACGGTTGAGCATACGCATTACTTCATTCAGTAAGGTATCTATTTTAGTATAGTCTAAACTCTGTCCAAAGGGTAATCGTTTTACGATGTCTATTTGTGTTTCCAGTTCAGCGCCGGAACCAAACGCAGTAAGAAGGAAATGGCGGAAATCCCTTTTTGATCCTCTTCTTCTTCCTTCAGCGATATTGGAGGGGATAGATACAGACGCTCTTCTCATTTGGGCGGTGAGTCCATATATTTCTGTTTTCGGGAAATGGCTGGTCAGATCGTATATAGCGATGACCAGTTCTATGGATTTTTGCCACACTATAAGATCTCGGTATGTCTTAATTAAAATTTTTTCCATATTTTTTAATCCTACGTTTCATAACTCCCATTTCCTCTTTCCTACCACCTACTACCTACTTCCTACTCCGCTATCTCCCTATACGGATCCCCTTCCTTATACATTGGTTTTCCTTCGGGTGTGAGCATATATGGGGCGGGTGCGGGAGCAGGGCGTTTGGGCATGGGCGGGGGTTGGGCAGGTGTTTGTTGAGAAGAAACGGGCAGGGACGCTTGCCCCATGAGATCCTGCTCTAATGGAGCTTGCTCTGACGGGGCTTGCGGGGTTGGGGGCGGCGCGGGAGATGCAGGCGCGGCTTCAACTAATTTTTGCGGCGCTGGCGCGAGGATTTCTTTACGAAGGTCAACGATGGAGGGCTTTTGGGGTCCAAGAGGAGGCCGGTAAGGAGAACTTGGGCGAGAAGGTGAAGGGGGGGGCGGCGCGAGATTTGAAGGGGGAGGTGGAGCCGGCTTTAAATTGATTGTTCCCTCGGGTCTGGAAGGAGGTATTTCTTTAATCGCTTCACTTGCGGAGTCAAGTTTCTCTATAGTTTGGGCGATATTTCCCTCTTTTTTAATTCCCGGGACTATTGCGGGCATAGGTTCATTTGTGTGCGGCTCGCCCTGCGGTCGGAGAGCAAGATCATCAGAAGCATCCGTAGGATACGTTTGTTTGAGCGCTTCGCGGAGCGGATAAAAAATTTGCGTATTGATCTCTGCCGCGATGCGTTGGCTTTTTTCTTGAGGGATTCTTAAGCGGCTCGCGACAATTTGGGCGAATTGCGAAGGTGTGGTAAGCCCCAGCACCGCATAACCGGTTTCCTCCGCCATATATCCTATTTCTTCTATGGTAAGTTCAAATTTTTTTCCGATCGCGAGCATGCGCGCGGCGGTGTCTGCGCTAAAAAGCGCATCCTTGAGTATTGTAGGAAGTTTTTCATACTGTTCGCGGAGAATGTCTTCGTTGTAACGGGCGAGAAAAGTCATTGATTAGAGAAAAGTAGGAAATTAGGTGGTAGGTTGTAGGAAGTAGGTGGTAGGAAGATGGGAAGGAGGAGAGAAGTTTCTCTCACTCTGAAATTACCTCCTTCCTTTCCTTTCCTCTCCTGTCTCCTGCTACTTCCTACAACCTACTTCCTACCTTCTAATTCCGGAGGTATCCATTTTTTCGGCCGGTGCCATCCGATTTTAAATCCCAATCCTTGCGCGATATTCGTCTGGAAATAGGCGTCAAGTTCTCTTACCCGTTCTATGCCCATTTCTTTTTCCAACCGATTCATCTCGTTTTCATCAAGACCATCCGCGTATACGTTCATAGCAGACATTATGGCATAATTTTCCCGTCCAATCGCGCTCAAGTCGTTTTGGCTCGCGGTAAGCCATAATGCGCGCGTTACTTCGGAGGAATTCAGCGCATCATCGGGTAACGCCAGTTTTTCTTCTACGTTCATCGTCTGGAGAACCTGATATACTGCTTTTTCTTTATCCGTCTCACCCTTTCCCTCCATATATGAGGGAACATATTGGGGATCTGCGTAGTGGGGCGCGCGTTTGAGAATCTCTTGTGTGAGATTGTGGCGTTGGGCTGCGGCAAATCCCTTTTGCACTTCTTCCGGAGTAAGCGCGGCCATCCACCCTTTTTCCGCGATGTGCTTAAATAACAACGCCTTTTGCAAAGAATCCGCGGTACTGCTAAATTCCGCGACGGTCTCGTCTTGGGGCATGCGCGCTATGCGGCTTGTTTCCTGTGCCAACTTGTCCGCGCGCGCTTCTTCTGCGTCTTCTGCTTTTTCCTGGAGCGCTTCTTCGTCTATGTCCACCTGGTAGGCGTCTTTGAGCGCTTGCCGCATCGGGAAAAAAATTTGATGATAGATGTCCTTTGTAACATCGCGCGCCTCGTCTTCGTCAAGATCAAGGCGATCTTGGAGCGCGGAAAGAAACTGGTTTGGTCGCGTAAGTCCTAACATCACATACCCGATTTCTTCCGCCATATC
>VMFQ01000040.1 GCA_007376125.1 Parcubacteria group bacterium Gr01-1014_33
GATTTTCCATTTTGCGGATTACTACGCTGTTCTTGCGGCGCAATGTTCACGGCTCAATACGCAAAAGGCAATGGAGGAATTTATCGCTATTACCGGTGTACTCGCAAACAAGGACATTGCGCCGCGAAATACATCCAAGAGCAAGAACTTGCGCGGCAACTTTATAAAAAATCGCAAACAATTGCTTTGCCCACTGATTGGGCTAAAGAAATGTTGGAGTATCTTGATAGCGAAGAAAAGAAACAAGCCAAATCAGTTGACGCTTTTGTCCGAGAGATAAATCAAAAAATTATTGTTATTCAAGACAAGCTCGACAAACTGCTTGAAGGATACTTGGACAACCTCGTTGACGAGGAAACCTACAAACGCAAAAAGGAGGAACTTGTCCAACAAAAAATCACCCTGAAAGGTGAAAAATATACTCTTGGACAAAAGCGGATGAGCGGCTGGATCGAACCAACGAGAGAGTTCGTAAATACCTTGATTCAAGCGGGAAAAATCGCCTCACCGAAATTTCTGCAAGAAATTTCGGACTTGGTGAGAAAAATTGGAACGAACCGACTCATTTCCGAAAAAATTGCGTCTTGGAATTTTGTCCCGCCGTTTGATTTTGCCGCCAATTTCCTTGCGAGGCGCGGCGAGCAAGTCTTGCTGTCCACTTCCGAAAATTTGCGAAATCCTGTTTGGTGGGTGTTGCTGGGATCGAACCAGCGGCCTTTGCGATGTGAACGCAACGCTCTACCACTGAGCTAAACACCCATAAAAAGGTGGAAGGGTGAATGAAGCGAACGTTCTACCGCTGAACTAAGTGCCCGAAAAAGTGGGAGGGGTGAAAATGCAGTGCTCTACCGCTGAGCTAACCGCCCACTTTGAATTCAATACCAATAGTAGATTCCCGCAAAATGATTGATAATCATTTTGCCCACTTCGCTAAACGCCTTTCACGCATATCTTGTATGCTATCAAAATAAGCGCGTCGAATCAATGTCATATCATGGGACTCAATCCCCCCTTTTATACGCTTACGCGTATAAAAGGGGGGACTTAGTTTTTTTGGACAGCGTTTTTAAATTTTGAAATGCGGGGAAGTGAAAATAACGCATACCCAAAAAATCGTCCCGACGTGTCGGGACGATTTTTAGACACTATTTCAAGATGGCATTTATGAGTTTCTCATGGGGAAATTCAAAGACATCGCGGAGAAACCTATCGTACATGTTCATCCTATACTTAAATTCATCGGTGTCCATAAGCGTATAGCTGATTGATTTTCCGAGTTCGGATTCAAGTTGCGTCAGAAGATTTTCCACTTTTCTTTTGCCGATGTCGTCTCCCACGATCAGGAGATCGGTGCGGGAGCGGTCGTTGTTGAGAAAAATTCCAGAGATAGCGGCGAGTTTTACTTTGCCAAGTGTCTTGACTTGGCGTGTAAGGCGCTTGCGCGATGCAACCGATGATTTTATAACAAGGTCGCGCAGTTCCGCAAGAAACCAAAAATCCGGATTAACAATAAACGCGGTGATTTTTCTTTGTTTCTCCGGTTTCTTTTTCTTGAGCGAGAGAGCCGCTTTTTGTCCTTCGGATTTTACGGTTATCTTCTTTTCCCGGACAAGGGTAATTTTAACGAGTTTGGAAAGCGCCGAGCGCGCGGCAGATGGTTTTACTTGCGTCCGTTCCACGATTTCCCGAAACGTAAAATACCGATCCGGGGTATGCATGAAAAGCCGCAGAAGCCGGACTTTTGGGACGGATTCAAAGAGTTTTTCCAGGATTTGATCCACTCAATATGATGCTAATCTACAAATTATATGCTAATCTATAAATCGCGAATGATGAAAGAGTCTTATTCGCAATTCGCAATATTCGCATTACATTCGTAGATTGGCATCATTGCTACTTAATAGTAACTGTCGCTCCTGCCGCTTCCAATTTTGTTTTCATTTCTTCCGCTTCTTCTTTGGTAACTCCTTCTTTCACCGGCTTTGGGGCCGCATCCACCAAATCTTTCGCTTCTTTAAGCCCAAGTGAGGTAATCTCGCGAAGAACTTTGATCACTTGGATTTTCTGACCGCCTCCTGCGGTGATCTCCACGGTAAAAGAAGTTTTCTCTTCTTTTTTCTCGCTCTCTTCTGCTCCGCCGGCCATTGGCAGTGCGCCCATCGTCATCGGCATTGAGGCGGAAACTCCAAATCTCTCCTCAAGCGTTTTTACAAGTTCGGAGAGTTCCAACACTGACATCTTTTCTATCGTTGAGATAAATTGTTCCTTGTCCATATATTATTTCACACAAATCTACGAATGGAGACACAAATCCACAAATCACGAATAGGAATTCGTGGATTCGTGTGCTCATTTGTGAATTAGTGTACAGCTCGCTGATCTTTAATTTTATTAATTACCACGACCAAATTTTTTATATTTCCTTGCAATACGACTGCAAGTCCGCGGATGGGGGATTGCATTGCGCCGAGGACGTGCGCGAGCAATACTTCGCGCGGAGGGAGTTTTGCAAGCGCGATCACGTCTTTTTCGCTTAACAATTTGCCTTCAAGAATTCCCGCCAAAATCTTGAAGCTCTCGTTTTCTTTCCTGAATTTTACCAAGTCTTTTGCGGGCGCAGCTTGATCGCCATAGCCGAATGTAACTCCCACTTCGCCCTGCAGTTCTTTTGGCTGAAACGCAATTCCCGCATCTTGGAGCGCTCGGTCAAGGAGCGTTTTTTTCGCCACTTTGTATTCCGCTTCGCTTTTTTTCAAAACGCGCCGGAGTATTTGGGCTTTTGCGACTGACGTGCCGTGAAAATCGGTAAAAATCGCGATTTTCTGCTTTTTAAACCGTTCCGCCAAATCTTCTATTATTTTTAGTTTTTGGGCCTTGTGTAACATAAAATCGCCCTGATAGAGCGACCGAAGAAATGCCTACTGCTCATAGGCGGGGTTTTCCTCGGCCGGACTTATTATTTGCCAGCTGTCTTTGGATATTTTTAAGTATATTCGGATAAGAAAGAAATGTCAAGAAAAAATCCCGAAGGAAGAAATCCTTCGGGTGTTCATATGTATCGTTTCCTTAAACACTCGCCGCATTACAGTGCGCTTGCGCGCTCATCATACTCATGCGACAGATACTGCTCACCGACAGGGAGAGTCAACTTTTTAGATGTAATCAATCTCATGAATTTCTCTGTTGCATTTCTAGCCCCTTGTCCCCTATTTGTATTATATTCTTCGTTTCTGATAACCGTATGCCATTTTATAGTACTTCCGTCCCTAGAAATAAAATGAAGGAGCTTTTCCAATTCGTCCCGATTTCGCCTAAAAACTATGATGCCACTATTATCTTCACCCACTGTTACATATTCGTAATAGTTAAATATTCTTTCTATCCAAAGCATTATATCTCTCCTTTTCTGACTGTGTATGTAAAGAACTATATTAGTTCCCATTACAATAATAGATTATATGCTATTTTGTCAAGTACTTTGCTTTTGCGATGTTATGATCTTCAAGCGTCCGCGAAAAAATTGTTTTTCCTTCGGGAGTGGAGAGGTAATAGAGATACGGTGATTCTTTGGGATACATTGCGGCGCGGATGGCGGAAATCCCCGGGTTTGAAATGGGACCCGCCGGAAGCCCGCGGTAAAGATAGGTATTGTATGGCGAATCAATCTTTGTATCGGCAATTGATATTTTCCTGTTATTTTCATAATTCCTAATTCCTAATTCCTGATTCCTGATATAATTAATAGTCGCGTCCACCTGAAGCGGTATTCCAAGCTGAAGACGTTTCCACAAAATGCCGGAAACGACGGCGCGATCTTCATCGGAGACCACTTCTTTTTCAATGAGAGACGCCATGGTAACGATTTCAAAAATCGTTTTGCCTTTACGGGAAATTTCATTCCGCAGTTCAGGGATAAGCTTTTTATCAAAATTTCCGAGCATTTTTTCTATGATTTCTTTGGCGGATGATCCGCTAAACACGCGGTATGTATCGGGGAAAAGGTATCCTTCAAGCCCTGCGGTTTTCGGCTTGTCTTTGAGGAATTCAAATCGCGCGGCAAAGGTGTGCGATGGTTCGGGTTGTGTAAACGCCTGAAAACTTTCATCATGTATGATATTTTGGGATGCGAGATACGATTCTATATCATCCGCATTCCATCCTTCAATAATGGTGATTGTTATTTCTTTTTTTGCATTTCCCGCGAGCAGGCGCGCGATTTCGGGAATTGCAATCGTGTCGGTAAACACATACGTTCCGGGCTGTAAATACGAAGCTTTATTGTCCAGCGAAACATAGGCAACAAATATCCATTTTGAACGAATGATTCCTTCTTTTTTTAAAAGCGCCCCGATTTTTCGGGAACCGAGTCCGGGCATGATTTCCACTTGTTTCGCGCCTTTAAAATTGGTATGCGGGCGGTAGGTTTCATTGGTGAAGGTGGTAGCTCCCGCTAAGAATATTAAAAAAAATATGCCAACCCCTTTCTTGAAATTAGTGCGCCACTTCTTCTCTCCTTTTTGATTTTTTTCTTTCTGATCTCCGACCTCTAATCTCTGATTTCTGATCAATGGTACAAACGCAAATCCGGGAAATTCTTTTTTCTCCCAGTCATCAGCGGATTTTTTTATAAAAAGCAAGAGAGAGTTTCCTATGGGAGCGACAATTCTTCCTCCTATTTTCAGTTGATCTTTCCATGCAAGCGGAATATCTTCTGATGCGGTGGCGCTCGCAAGGATTTTATCAAACGGCGCATATTGGGGAAGTCCTTGTGTGCCATCTTTGCAAAACGTTTTCACGATTCCATGTGCGGTGAAACCACTTTTCTCTATATTGACATTTCCAAATCTATAAAGTTCTGGTATCCGTTCTATGGCAAAAATTTTTCCGTCTCTGCCTTCTCCTGACTCCCGACTCTTAACTCCTGATTCGCTCTTTTGGCTTACGATATGCGCCAAAAGAGCGGTCGTCCATCCTGATCCTGATCCAATATCTAAAATCTTTTCTCCCGGTTGCGGCCCAAGAACCTCAAGCATAAATGCCACAGTAAGCGGCTGGGAAATCGTCTGCCCGTTGCCAATGGGGAGCGGATAGTTTCCATACGCCGCGTTTTTATGTTCCGGCAAGACAAAATCAGCGCGGTCAATCGCGCGAAACGCGTCTCTGATGCGCGGAGTTTTGAGGTAGCCCTTGGATATAAGGGATTGTATGAGTTGTTCTTGAGGAGACATATCTCACTATAACGCGAAGACGCGAATCCCGACATGTCGGGACGAACAGCGCGAATAGACGTCCTTATTGTTCGCGTATTGGCGTTACGGCTTGTGATACACAAACACTTTATCCTTTACCTCCACCGGTGTCCATCCTTCAATCGGAAATGCGTTTGATATTATACGCGCGCCGGGCTTAAGTTCCCGTTCGCATTTTTCTTTGAGCCGGGGAAGGATTTTGGGAAGGAGATAGAGGAACACGACATCCGCGCCGTTGAGCGGGTACGAGAAAAGATTTCCTCGGATAATGCGAGCGCGATTCGCGAGCCCGCGGCGTCGTATGCGAAACCGCGCCCAGAGCGCGAGAAACGGATTTATTTCAATTCCCACGGCATGCGCTCCTGCGAGAGCCGCGGCAATCACGATTGATCCGTCGCCCGCGCCAAGATCCACGGCGATTTTTTCCGGCGATATGTCGGCACGCAAGATCATTGTCTCTATTCTTTTTTTCCGCGAGCGGACAAATGGCGCTCCTTTAAGGTCTCCGATGATAACAACATACGCTTCCACGGCGAGAAAAAGCGTTGCAAAAGAAAGGAGAAGGAGAAAGGCAATAAAAAAAAGAATTGCGACAAGCGTCATACCATCTATCTTACGAGACCTGGTCTCGTAAGATGGGTTACGGAAAACTAAACGATCTTTTTACGGATGTGCAAAGTTCCCGGGCGCGTTTCAGGAAGATTGCGCGTATGCGGAACGAGAAAAAAATTTTTAAGCTTCGCAATCTGCCAGATAAGGAGCGTGTTACAAGAAAGAATAATGACGAAAATTAAAATGAGCGCGTTGCCGCCGAGAAAAATTCCTCCCATGATCGCGACGAGAGACGCACCAAGAATGGTAACAATGTTATCCATTGCAACGCCGGTGATCGCGTCTCCGATTCTTCCTTTTGGGTTTACGGTGAAGTTATGCACGACAATCATCTCGCCAAGGCATCCGATCATGCCCGCCAAAACTCCCGCAATAACAAGTGGAGTATGGGTAATTTGAGAAAACACTTCAATGGCTTCCACCATCGCTATCGCGGCAAAAAGAATCGCGGCTCCGGCAAGAAGAAGATTGAAAAGAATTGCCGGAGTTGATGTGCGCCGGTAATAATGTTCTTCTTTCCCTATTTCTTCTACCGGGGTTTCTTGCCGTTTTGTTTTGCGAAAATAATAAAGCGTTCCGATGGATAAGATAAACACCGCGATGCCCACGGGCCGGATAAGCTGGTAGAGATCGTTTTTTATTCCAAGAGGCGCGGTTTTAATTTGTCCAAAAAGCACCATGCTCACCGCAACCAGCGCGGTAAGGAGCGTGAGCGCGATGGAAACATCCATTGCCGCGTCAAGTTCGGACAGATGCGGCAGAGTTTTATGTGTTGCCATTGGCGTTACAATTCCACTTTTTTTGATGAACGGGAACATCGCGTATTCTTTCCCGCTCTTGTTTGCCATATTTTGCCGCACAATGCACCACACCCCGTGTCCGATATTGTAGATGTTTGATCCGAACGTGGTTGCCGCGGCGATAATCGCAAAATTAATCGCGCGGGCATAATCCGTGGAGCGGAGGCGCACACTCACGATCGCTGCAATGATTCCCAACACCATATCGGGAAACGCGGTGCCGAATGACTGCAAAAGCCCGCCGGCGAGTTTGGTGCGTTCGGAAAGGACTTCGGTAGTTTCTTCTATTATTTTCGCGGTGCCGCGCAGGACAAAAATCGCTCCCGTTCCCAATATGACAAAAAGGGAAATGATCCGCACTTCAATACTCCATTCATCTCCCAAGAATCGGGCGAATATAAAGCGAAGGATAAGGGAGGCGAGAAGAAGGACGAGAAGATGCGCGAAACGATTATTTTTTGAAAAGTTCACTTGGTTTTTTAGGTGATACGCGTATTGGGATTACTGCGGGAGTTGAGGGAATCGAACCCCCGATCGCTGGTTTGGAGCCAGCAGGTATACCACTTACCTAAACTCCCATTGTGTAGGTGGTAGGTTGTAGGTGGTAGTAAAACAATCTGTCCCCACTACTTATACCTACGACCTACTACCTAATTCCTACAACCTCGCACATTAGGTCTTCTTCGCCTCTTTGTGGCTCGTATGCTTCCTGCACCATTTGCAAAACTTCTGGTAGGCAAGTTTACGCTCCACTTTGCGGATGTTTTTCCGTGTCCAGTAATTATAACGCTTGCAGATTGCGCACTGAAGCCGCACTAAATTTGGTTGGGGCATATTCTTTCGCTTTGCTCTGTCAAATGTAAAATGAAAAAATCAAAATGCAAAATGACAAAGCAAAACTCAAAATTCATATATAAGCCCGAGGAGAGAGTCGAACTCACGTTTGATCCTTACCATGGATCTGTTCTGCCGTTGAACTACTCGGGCGTGCAACTGATAGATAAGCCGATATGAGGCGATGGGCAGGGTGGGACTTGAACCCACACCCCTTTTACGGGACAGGGTCCTAGGCCCTGCGCGTATGCCAATTCCGCCACCTGCCCGCATTTCCACATCTTCACTCTACCAAAAATCGGCTAAAAAGCAAACCACCCTTTTGTAAGAGGGTGGTTGATGAGATGAGAAAAATTAAAAGTCA
>VMFQ01000041.1 GCA_007376125.1 Parcubacteria group bacterium Gr01-1014_33
CAAGTGGGCAATTCAATATTTGTGTACAATTTACCATGATTTTCACGAATTTCAGCGCGAATTTTCACGAATTACTTGCGAATAAGATTTTTTATTCGGGAATAATTTGAAGTAATTCGAGATTCCTATTCGCGAAATTATTTGTATTTATAAAACACCTTATTCCCAAACCGCAGATCAATGTATTCAAGCCGAGTTTTTCTGTTTCCTATTTCCCGCTCAAGCACCTTTTTAAGCACGGAAAATGCGTGCGCTAAATCGTCATTTTTTTTAAAGAGAATCAAAAATCCTTCGCTTGTGCGCGCGTGAAATTCGCTTGGCACGCGGGATAATAATTCAAAGCCCGTTATGCGCACTCCGGCAAGCTCCGGAGCTTTTTCTTGGACAAAATGCATATCTTTTGCAAGCGAAGAGTCAATCAATTGGGAAGGAATGGGAAGCGCATCCATATCGCTTTTTATTTTGAGAAGCAAATTTCCCGCGGGCCGGGGCGCGGATTCATATCCAAATCCCTCGGTATCCACGTATGCGCACGATCCAGCGGATTGTATCACCTCGTTATTTTGGCTTTCATGCGCTATTGTGTGAGTGCGGGACGCGGTTTTGCGTTCCGACTCGGCGATTAATTTTTCTCCATTGCACATCACTCCCCATAGCGCGCGCTCCCGAATATCCACCAAAATGCCATTCGTATCTTTTTTCACCACTTCCGCGTGCGCGATCCGCGGAAATGCCCGCATAATTTCTCCGGAGAGCGCATCCGCTTTCAGAAAGAAAAAAGAATCTTTAGGGAATAAAAAGGCGTACTCTCCGCTCGTATACCCCCGCACAAATTTCTCTATGTCCCCTTTTTCGAGCGATTCCGTTCCCTCTACTTGGATTTCGCGGATGCGCCAATGGGAACTCCGCACAAAAAATACGGCTCCGGCAAGCAATATGAATACGCCAAAAACATACGCGAGCGGCCGCAATGCGCGCAGGCGCGAACGCGTGCGAAAATTTCTTTTCTCGCGGGGCCTATAAAGAATTCTGTCTTGTGCCATGATTAAAAATGGTTACTGGATTAGAACCCATTTCAAAATTGATTTTTAGCCTTATTGTGTTATTCCCGCCCGTTTCGCCGGAGCTTCAGCCCAGCCTTGACTCGTCTCGGCAAGGCGGGCGAGACCAGTCAGGTCGGGAATGACAGAGAACTATTTTTGAGATGGGTTCTAATCTATTATACCGCTATCCTTCGGATAAGCGGATTTATCCGCGTAAGAAATTCGTATTGCGTAGTCCCGATTTTTTCGCTAAGTTCATCCGCCCAGATTGTTTCTCTTTTATCTTCACCGATAAGCGTAACTTCGTCTCCGACTTTTACCGCCGGGACGCCGGTAATATCCGCAACTGTCATATCCATTGACACTCTTCCTATAACTTTTGCGCGTTGCCCCCGAATCAATACCTCACCGACGCTTGAAAGTCCTCTATCATACCCGTGCCAATAGCCGATGGGGAGCACCGCGATTTTTGTTTTTTTCGCCACCCGTTCAGTCCCATCATATCCCACAAGCGCATCTTTGGGAATTTCTTTTGCTTCCGAAATAATGGTTTTCCATGTAAGGACTGGTTTTAGTTTTATTCGTAATCCGTAATCCGTGGTTCGTGATTCTGCCGAAGGCACATATCCATACATTCCCATCCCCACGCGCACCATGTCAAAATGCGATTTCGGGAAAAGGAGCGTTCCCCCGCTTGCGGCGGCATGAGTAATAAGATTTCCAAATCCGACTTTTTTGAAACTTGCAATGATACGCCGGAACGATTCTATCTGCCCCTCTGTATATTCCCGGTCCCGCGGATCCTTTGCACATGCGAAATGGGTATAGACACCCCCCGGGACAAGTTTAAAAAGGTTTAAAAGTTTAAGAAGTTTAAAGATTTGGTCCGGCAGAAATCCCTGCCTGTGCATGCCGGTGTCAATTTTTATGTGAAATTCCGGACGATCCTTTTCTTTCGCGATCGCTTCTAACGCCTCAAAAGAGGAAATAGTAAGTATGACCGCGTGTTTCCTCGCTTCTCTCATTCGCGAGGGAAGGGTGTGTCCGAGCACAAAAACAGGATTTTTTATTTTCTCCCGCCTAAGCCGCAACGCCTCGGTGATGGAATCAACCCCGAACCAGATTTCTTGACGATCTGCGAGAAGCGAAGCAACCGTCATAAGCCCATGCCCGTATGCGTTTGATTTAATCACCGCCATAAATCGCGTAGTTTCAGGAATCAAACGTAAAAAAGTCTCCACGTTATGGTGGAGCGCGCGAGAATCAATCTCAATCCACGTTCGTAAATGAGAGGTCTCTTGACTTTTCACAAATATAATTTCTTGTTACTAAACTTTGAATTACGAAACTACTGGAATTGTCATTCTCGGGCTTGACCCGAGAATCCAGACCTGCCATTTTTTCGAGAGAGTCTGGATTCCCGCCTTCGCGGGAATGACAGAAACGAGAGTTTCGTAATTCAAAGTACTAAAGTATTTTACGATCGTAAAATACTTTAGTAACTATTATGCGCGCTTGATAATTTTTATTCCTGCCATGTATGGCTGAAGCACATCGGGAATAGCAACTGACCCATTTTCCTGCTGATAGTTTTCAAGGATTGCGATAAGCATGCGGCCAATGGCCAAAGCAGTACCATTTAATATATGGACAAATTCGAATTTGCCCGCCCCATAAGGAATTCGTATATTAAGACGCCTCGATTGATAATTAGTAGTGTTCGATATGGAATGGGTCTCACGATATTCTCCTTCGCCACCTTTCTGCCCGGGCAACCATGCTTCAATATCATAGGTAATCGCCGATGGCTGAGACAAATCGCCGGTACAAAGCTGAACAACGCGATAAGGAATCTTTAATTCACCAATCAGCCATTCTGCAACTTCCAAAAGATGTTCGTGTTCTACCCCCGAAATTTCCGGCGGTGAAAAAACAATCATCTCTAATTTATCAAACTGGTGGACCCGCAAGATCCCGTATGTGTCTTTTCCATATGATCCCGCTTCACGTCGGAAACATGACGAGAAGCCCACATAGTAGAGAGGTATTACATCCAAAACTTCGTTAGCATGCATTGGCACGATCGACTGTTCTGATGTTCCCACTAAAAATAAATTATCATTTTCAAGGAAGTAGCGCTCCTCGCTATCTTTCTTGGAATCAATATATCCCATCCCGCGCATCATCTTCTCTCGGATCAAGACCGGTGGAACCACCGGTATAAACCCATCTCCCCGCAAGCGCTCAAGCGCAAACTGTGCCAAGGCAAATTCAAGAAGCACTGCTTCGTTTTTAAGATATCCGAAGCGCGACCCGGATACCTTTGCCGCACGCTCTGTATCAATCAAATCAAGCCGAGTTCCGATCTCCATATAGTCACGCGGCGTAAAATCAAATTTCGGCTTTTCCCCCACCTCCCGAAGTACCACGTTTTCTGATTCATCTTTGCCAACTGGCACATCGTCCAATGGAATATTTGGAATTTTGTAGAGTAAAGAATTAAATTCCTCTTCAATTGCCTTTAGTTCAAACTCCGCATGTCCTAATTTTGTTTTTATCTCCTTTGACTCGTTGATTTTTTCGTTTTTCTCCTCTCCTTGAAGTCTTGCAATTGCGTCCGAAATCTGATTTTGGCTCGCCCGCATATCATCTACTTCTTTTATTTTCGCCCGCCGTTTTTCATCTAATTGGATTAAGTAATCCAAGTCAAATTCAACGTTCCGATCACGTAACGCCTTTTTCACCACTTCCGGATTTTCACGGATAAATTTTATGTCAAGCATAGAAAGAGAATAGAGAATAGAGAATAGAGAATAGAGAATAGAGAATAGAGAATAGAGACTAGTCGCTAGTTTTTAATTTCTTTATAAGTGAATTGATCATGCGCATTATCTCTTCGAGCTCTTTTAGAATTGGACATATCTCATCACTTTTCATATACCCTAACTCCTCTGCAATAAGAAGATGAGTCTCCATTTCTGCTCCTGAACCTAACGCGATAAATAGAAATTGAATAAATTCTTTTCGCGATTTTCTTGTAAATCCTTCGGCAATATTAGCCGGTATACTTACCGCACATCGCCTTGTTTGAGATACCAGTCCATACAATTCGGATCTCGGGTATTGCGCCGTCAACTTATAAATTTGAGCCGTCAGTTTAAACGATCTCTGCCATATAAGTAAGTTTTTATGATTTCCGATTGGCATTTTCTAATCTCTAACCACTGATCTCTAACCTCTTGGCTTCATCGTCGGGAACAATATCACCTCCTTTATATTTTTCGTTCCGGAAAAAAGCATGGTGAGGCGATCAATACCGATGCCGATGCCTGCGGCAGGAGGCATGCCGTATTCCATTGCTTCAATGTAATCCTCGTCCACGCGATGCGCTTCTTCGTCTCCGGATTCGCGCACCTTGTTTTGGGACTCAAAGCGGTCGCGCTGGTCCAGCGGATCGTTTAATTCCGAAAAGCCGTTTACCACTTCCGCGCTCGCAACCACTAATTGAAACCGGCGCACTTCTTCCGGGTTTTCCGGACGTTTTTTTGCCAAAGGAGAAATATCAATCGGGTGATGAATAACAAACGTGGGGTGCGAAAGATACGGCCCGCAAATTTTTTTGAAAATTTCATCCGCGATTTTCGCTTTTTCCGTTTCCGGTTCTATCTCAATGCCGAGCTGGCGCGCGCGCATGCGGAGCGATTCTTGCGCTTCGTTATGGTAATCCGAAACTTGGGCATAGCGCGCGAGAAGGTCTTTGAAAGAAATCCTGCTGAACGGTTTTTTGAATATAATTTTCTTTCCTTCCCACATAATCCCCTCATCCTTTCCCAGTTTTTTTGCAACCGCCACAAAAAGATTTTCCACAAAATCCATCATTTGCTCCTCATCCCAGTATGCCGCGTATGATTCAAGCATGGTAAACTCGGGGTTATGCGTTATGTCAATCCCTTCATTTCGGAAACATTTGCCGATTTCAAACACGCGCTCGCACCCGCCCACCAAAAGCCGTTTCAAGTAAAGTTCGGGCGCAACGCGAAGATACAAATCAATATCAAGCGCGTTATGGTGAGTGATAAATGGCTTTGCTAAAGCGCCTCCGGGAATGGGATGCAACATCGGAGTTTCCACTTCCAAAAACCCGTTTTCCTCATGGAATGCGCGGACTGCAGTAATCAGTTGCGCGCGAAGTTGAAAACGATTTTGCACACCCTCGTTCATTAAAAGATCAAGGTAGCGTTTTCTAAATCGTTCCTCCACGTCCTGAAGCCCATGCCATTTTTCCGGCAATGGCCGAAGGGACTTTGAAAGCATTGCCCAACGCGAAACTTCAATCGTTTTTTCCTTCTTTTTGGTTTCAAAAAGCGTCCCTTCAATTTCCACAAAATCGCCAATATCAACCGTTTGCAAAAAAAGCAGATAGTTTTCTTTTAATATATCCTCTTTTGCGTATCCTTGTATTTTTCCGCTCGTGTCTTCCACATCAAAAAACGTAGATCCGCCATGCTCCCGTTTTGTCATTACCCGCCCTGCCGCCACCACGGATTTTTTCGATTTTGCGAGCGCTGAAAATTTCTTAAGGACTTCCGCAACCAAAAGCCCCCGCTCGGTATGTGCCGGATATGGATCAATTCCTTTTTCTTTTAACGTTTGGAGTTTTTTTAGCCGTTCGTTGCGGATGTCGTCAAAGGGCATATTTAGATAATAGCAAGAAAAGAGATTGGGGGATAGTTGACAATAGGTAAGCTTAGTGATATGGTAATCAGCAGTTCTAAAAAATTCGCTAAAAAGAGGAGAAGTGCATGCCACTGACACTGTCACAAGCAAAGGAGATAATTGAGAAATTATTTGCTCTAAAGGCTACCCGTCGCTCCAGTATTTTTCTTATTGCAAGAGGCGAAGAGATTAATGAACCCGTACTCAACGCTGATACTGATGAAGATCCCTATTGGAAAAGGTCTTTGGACTTTAATATAGATATGCCAGAAAGTACTCGTGAGACTGGAAGATCCGTTCTCAACTTCCACATAGGTGATAGTGATGATGTGATAGCCGAGGTATATCATCATCCTGCAGACCAAGCTGTAGATAGTAAATCGCAAATAATAGCGACTGGGAAGCAGGCACTACTCATGTTTGAGTCTGTGCTTAAAAAATGTGTAATCAAAAATGTTGCTAATAAAGAAATAACGCCAGTTCTTGATTTCTTTGAACGTCTTAAATATAGCGAATAAATAACCTTAAGCCCTCGATTACAATGGTATCGAGGGTGATTTTATTTTTAGTTAACATACTGCTCTCGATTCAAACGAAGTATTAACATTGAACCATTTGTTGTATTGAAGAATCAAAGTATGACTTTGATAGAAATCTACGAACAGTTCCGGCAAACAACAACACGAGAAGAGTAACGCCAACCCTTCTCTTTTTTATTCCCAAATCATAGTTGTTTTATCTCGGTCGCCGTTCAATATCATGCGACCCGATTCGGTAAAAGATGTAAGTACCGTTTGTGATTATAAATGTAAAACGATAGCTTTTGGTAACACGCGCTTCCCAAATATCGCGACCCTCATGATCAAATTGTCCCTCCATTTTCTTTGTCCGTAGAGACGGATGACGAAAATCGGTGAGAAAAAACTCCAACGTACGATCAAAACGACGCTGAAGTTTTTTGGGAAGTCGTTGGTAGTCCCGTACAAAAGAGGGAGCAAAGACAGGATTCATACCTTAGTTTCTTTAAGCGCGCGAATTGCCTCCTCTGCACTATCAAACGGTCCAATCAATCGTCCTTTTTTCACATCCTCATACGCTTCCTGCATCATTTTCTGCCACTTGAGAGTATAAAACCATCGCTGGTCTTTGGGGATTTTCTTTCTCTCGGCAGGAGTAAGTAAGATTCCCTTTTTTGATTCCCTCAATTCTAATTCTTGTCCGGTCATGAGACCAAGGCGTTTGACGGTACTTTCTGGAATTGTTATCTCCCGCCTGGTTCCCAGAGTAACGCGCGAGAATTTGTTTTTTTGTTTTGTAAGAGCCGTTGTTACCATAACGATTATTTTATCTCCACCACTTCATATATGGTTGCTCCGGCAGGCGTTCGCACTTCCACTTTATCCCCTACTTTGCGACCCAAAAACGCTTTGCCCATGGGGGATTCGTTTGAAATCTTGCCTTCAGATGGATTTGCCTCCTCGGACCCGACGATTTGATACGTTTCTTCCCCGTGTTTTGATTTTACCTCTACGCTTGCGCCCACCGAAATAACGTCGGTACCCGCGCTTTTTGTGATAAGTACGATGCTTCTCATCCGCTCTTCAATCTCGGCAATGTGCGCCTCTATCTGCGATTGCTCCTCTTTCGTCTCTTGATACTCCGCGTTTTCGGACAAATCGCCCAGCGCCTTTGCATGCTCAAGCCGCGCGGCAATTTCCTGCCGTTTTTCCGTTTTTAAATAGTGGAGTTCTTTTTTTAATTTTTCCAATCCTTCCTGCGAGAGATATTCGGACATACTATAAATAGTTTAGTTCGTAAGTGAAATTAAGTGTAATTTTAGGGAGAGAAGATGTCAAGTGGGGAAAAGTATAGAACACGAATTCACGAATGCACACAAATTTACACATCACGAATAGATTTCATTTGTGATTCGTGGATTAGAAACTGTCTAAAAAGTACTTTTCGCAGGAAAAATAGGGAGATTTTTGAGGTACAATTCGTGATGTGCGACGAAGGAATATCAATACAAAGATATTTC
>VMFQ01000042.1 GCA_007376125.1 Parcubacteria group bacterium Gr01-1014_33
CTGGGATTTTACGGCGAAAACAAAAGCGGATTTTGCCCTGCGGAGCGCGGCGTACTCGCCGCGCGGAGCAGTCAATTCCGACAAAGTTACATTTGGTGCCGGGGGAGGGAGTCCAACCCTCACGAGCTTTCGCTCATACGGTTTTGAGCCGTACGTGTCTAGCAGTTCCACCACCCCGGCATAATGTTATTTTATCTCAAAATCCTCGAAATTTCAACCCGCGGGCAGTTGAATTTTTGAACCGGTTGATTTAATATGAAAGAATAATGGCGCGCATTATCACGTTTTGCAATCAAAAAGGAGGAGTAGCTAAATCAACAAGTGTACAAAATTTGGCCGCGTTTCTTGCCGCATTCGGGAAACGCGTGCTTGTGGTTGATTTTGATCCGCAGGCAAATACCACTTCAGGACTCGGCATTGATCCGCGCAAAATTGAGAAAAGCATTTATGACGCGCTTATTGGAAAAACTCCTATAGGAGAGGTCGTAAGAAACACCGGTATTCTGCCGGTGGATGTAATCCCTGCAACTTCCGCTCTTGCGGGCGCATCTGTTGAGCTCGTTGACATTCAGAATCGGGAGTATAAACTAAAGGAAGCGCTGGAGCCGATCCGTTCGCAATATGATTTTGTGATTATTGATTCTCCGCCAAGCATTGGGCTTCTCACTATAAACGCGCTTACCGCTTCCAGAAAAGTGATTATTCCGGTACAATGCGAGTATTACGCGCTTGAAGGGCTTGCGGATTTACTTCGCACAATCCAGCTTATCAATTCAAAATTAAAAACAAGAGTTGCGGTTATGGGCGCGCTTCTTACGATGTACGACAGAAAATCACGATTGCACCGGGCGGTCGCAAAAGAAATTCGCAGGAAATTTCCCGGATATGTCTTTGAGGCGGTGATTCCGCGGAACGTGAGTTTGGCGGAGGCCCCTTCATTTGGAAAAACAATCTTGCAGTATGCGCCCTATTCGCACGGAGCAAAAGCGTATCGGCAGTTGGCGGAGGAGATATTAAAGTTGGAGGGAATAAGGAAAATCTGAATCATGAATTTGGAATTATGAGTTATGAATGGGATTTAATTTCCTAATTCCTAATTCCTAATTCCTAATTCCATTTATGTCTGATTCTCTTGGTCGTGGTCTTGACTCATTGATTCCCGACAAACGGCCCGAAGACGTGCCGGGCAATTTAAATATTCCTCCGCGCGCGGCAGGAGCCGACGAGCCGGTTTTGGCTTCCGATAATGCCGCGGCGGGTGATTTGGGAGCGTCCACTTCCGCTTCCGCGCGCACATACGCGGATCATTTTGTGCCGCGCCGAGGCGATTCCATTTTTTGGATTGAGTTGGAAAAAATTGAGCCAAATCCCTATCAGCCACGGCGCGTGTTTGATGAAAATGCGCTTCAAGATCTTGCAGGCTCAATCCGCGAGCACGGCGTGCTCCAGCCGATTCTTGTAACAAAACGCGAAATTGAAACTCCGATTGGGCTTGAAGTAAAGTACCAGCTTATCGCGGGCGAGCGCAGGTGGCGCGCGGCACGTCTTGCTGGGCTTTCGCAAGTGCCAGCGGTAATCCGGCGGGGCGTGCCGGACGATAAAATCCGGCTTGAACTTGCGCTTATAGAAAACGTCCAGCGCGAGGATTTAAACGCGATTGAGCGCGCAAAGGCGTTTAAGCAATTGATTGACGAATTCCACATGGTCCAGCGCGAGGTTGCTTCGCGTATCGGAAAATCCCGCGAGATGGTGGCAAACACTCTGCGTCTCCTCGGCCTCCCGTTAGATATCCAAGATGCGCTCCAAGCTGGACACATTACCGAAGGGCACGCGCGCGCGATTTTGATGGTGGGAGATGATGTGGAAAAACAAAAGCAGATGTATACGACCGTGGTCGCGGATCGCTTAAATGTGCGCGAGGCGGAAAACAAAGCGAGGCAAATCGGAGGCAAGATTTTTGTTCCACGCAAACGTCCTGCCGCGGTGCAGGATCCGGAAATGAAAGAATGGCAGTCGCGCCTGCAAGAACGATTTGGCACGCGCGTCCAGCTCACGCGCATGGGCGAACGGGGCAGAATCGTGGTTGAATTTTTCTCCGAAGAAGAATTACGAGGACTTCTTGACAAGTTGATAAAGGAAGTGTAATCTTTAATACATTATGACTACTCAAATTGTTAGAAAATCCAGTTTACTGTATCCTTTAATCAGTGTTGAGGAGCGATCACGACTATTGAGAAGCGTCCGCGGCATGTGGAAGAACCGGAAACCCGATCCGATAAAAGAGCTAAAGACAATAAGAAAGGGTTGGGACAGGAAACTTCCTACTCGTGGTTAATTTTGTGTATACACTTGATACCAACACTATAATCTACTATTTGAAGAGTGAAGAAGAGACATGCAAGATAGTGGAACGCATATATGCAGAGGGCGAGGCAATTTATGTATCTACGATTACAGAGGCAGAACTCTTTGCATTTTCTCGGTTAGACAAACAGGAATCAGACAAGATTGATACATTTTTGAGAACTGTCTCAATCATTCTTCTTGATTCCCGCATTGCGCGTCTATCAGGATCGCTACAAAAAGAATATGGGTTAAAGCTTGCTGATAGTGCGATTGCCGCCACCGCGCTTTTCACCGGAAGTACGCTTGTTACCCGCAATATCCGAGATTTCAAAAAAATTCCCGAGTTAAAATTGCGGGAGGCGTAGAGCAAAAGCAAAAAAGCAGAGAGCGCAGAAAAATCGTCATTGAGTTTTTCTCGGAAGAAGAATTCCAAAGACTTGACGAGTTGATAAAGAAGTGTATAATCACTTTTATAAAGGTCGTTCTTTGTATAAGTTTTCAGGAGGAGATCAAATTATGTCTCTTGAAAAACAGCGAGAAGAAGAAAAAAAACAAATCGCGGAAGGAGAAAGAAGCAAAAAAGAACACGATCAATTAGCGAGTGATTTATCTAAAATTGCAGGAGGATATGGACGCCCTAAGACTGAAGAAGAGAAGCTTGACGTTTATCGAAGGATGGAGGCAGAACAGCTCGGATTGTCTCCGGACACTCCATGGGAAGAAATTAAGAAAAATCAACAGCGGATACTGGATAGATTCCAACAAGATGAGATAAGAAGAGATCCAACACTTGCGATCTCTGTACGGAAAATGGAGCAGATAACAACGCGTGGCGATGGGAAGGTGGAGACAGGTGAAGAGTTTCGGGGGCAGGACATTGATTTTGGCGTAGCACTGGAGCATCTGAAGATACATCAAGATGGCGAAGTAGCGGGGAGTCAGTTTAATGGTGAGATATTTCGCCGGTCCGACCAAATGAAGGACCTATTGGGAAGACTGCTACCATTTAGATTGCAATATGATCAGTATGGCAGAGCGGAGCTAACTTTTACTGTATCTCATCGAGAGAGGAAGCCAATCGGATGGACTGGTGTAAAAAGTCACGAAGAAATAAAGAGAATATTTCCCGGTGCGGTTATCGAAAAGCAACCGCGAATGCCCGGAGGGATTGAGGCGGAAGAGCAGGGGATACAAGGATCGTGGTACCCGGAGATGGCGAGGAATCCCGAGACAGGCCAATTTGTAGTTGCGAGAGATGAACAAGGGAGTGTGAAGAACCTAAAAGGAAAGTTTGAACCGCTTGCTTATGTTGCAGCTATTCCAAAAGAAAAATTCCAAGAAATATCAGCAACAGATAAGATTACTGTGATTATCCAAAAAGATACTAAAACGGGTAGACCAGTTATCCTGACAGTTTTCCCAGGAGAGAACGCTCCAGCGTTTCCTACAAAAATTGATTCTGCTGATTATAAAATGAGTACACTCGGAGATACTAAGGAAACGAGTTTTTGGGAGCAACACGCGTTCATCCAGGCGAAGTAGGGATCCTGTGAATCTTGATTTTTTACGCAAATTATTTTGGGACGAGGAAAGCTGTATGGAGTGAGTAAAGATATTTATTTGGTTTCTCCTTTTGACCGCAGATGAAGTAATTAAACCATCTGCGGTTTTTTCTATTTTTTCTCCTCTGCGGGTTTTCTCGGATCCTCCCAACTCGCCCAGTCGCATTGCGGATACCGCGAACAGCCGTAAAATATTTTGCCGCGTTTGGTTCTGCGGATGATTACGTCTCCCTCCACGCATTTCGGGCATCTCATGCCTATGGTTTGAGGCGGTTCTTTTTTCCCGAGCGGTTTTGCGTTCTTGCAGTCCGGGAATCCGGAACACGCCAAAAATTTTCCAAAACGTCCCATTTTAATTACCATCGGCTTTCCGCATTTCTCGCACACCTCATCCGTGGTCTCCGCGATTTCGTGTTTTTTCACTTCCTCGTATTTCGCCTCCAAGTTTTTTGCGAACGGTTCGTAAAACGCGCGTATCACCGGTTGCCATTCTTTTTTGCCTTCGGCGATCTCGTCTAGTTCCTCTTCCATCTTTGCGGTAAACTGAAGGTCAACGATTTTCGGGAAATGCTCCACAAGAATATCGTTTACCAAAAATCCGGTTTCGGTTGGCTTTAAATATCTTCGCTCGTGCTTTTCCACATATCCGCGATCTTGGATTGTGGAAATAATCGGCGCGTAGGTTGAGGGGCGACCAATGCCGTATTTCTCTAAAGTTTTTACGAGCGTTGCTTCGCTAAAGCGCGGAGGCGGCTCGGTAAAGTGCTGAAGCGGTTTTAGTTCTTGAAGATCAAGTTCCTCTTTGGGCTCTAACTCGGGAAGCTCTGTTTCCGTAAATTTCATCGGATATACTTTAAGGAACCCATCAAATTTCATTATTTGACCACTGGCACGGAATAAATAGGTTGTAGGTTGTAGGTTGTAGGTTGTAGGAGTGATATCAACTGTGGTGGCATCAAAAACTGCCGGAGGCATTTGCGTTGCAATGAATCTCTGCCAGATGAGAGTGTAGAGCTTAAATTGCCGTGGGTCCAAAAATTCTTTTATAGAATCGGGCGCGCGCATGGGATCAGTTGGCCGGATTGCTTCGTGCGCTTCTTGCGCGCCTTTTGATTTTGTCTTAAACCGGCGCGGCGCGGGAAGAATATATTTGTCTCCGAATTCGCCTTTAATAAATCCGGTTGCGGCATCAAGCGAATCTTGCGAGAGATTCAGAGAGTCTGTGCGCATATAACTAATAAGTCCTATTGATCCTTCGCCAAGCTGAATCCCTTCATAGAGTTGTTGGGCGAGCCGCATGGTTTGTTTTGCGGAAAATCCGAGGCGCCTAAATGCGTCTTGCTGGAGCGTGGAGGTGGTGTGCGGTGGAAGCGGATTTCTCGTAACCGCTTTTTTCTCCACGTTTTCCACGATCCACGATGCGTTTTCCAAATTTTCCAAAATCGCATCCGCTTCTTTTTGATTTTTTACCCCAAATTTATCAAGTTGCTTTCCATTGATTTTTGCAAGAGTCGCGGTGAATTCTTGTTCGAAGTCTCTTCGTGTATCTTTCCTGTTCGTGTCTGTTCGTGTTGCTTTGCGTAGCACTGCTTCAAGCGACCAGTATTCCTCCGGCTTAAATTTTTCAATCTCCCGTTCGCGTTCAACGATGATCCGCATCGCAACCGATTGCACGCGTCCGGCAGAAAGCCCGCGGTACATTTTCTTCCACAAAAACGGGGAAAGTTTGTATCCTACGAGACGATCCAAAACGCGTCGTGCCTGTTGGGCGTCCACAAGCGGCATGTCAATTTTGCGCGGATGAGCCATGGCTTCTTTGATTGCGCGTTCGGTGATTTCGTGAAATACAATCCGGGCTATCGCGGCTTTCGGCTTTACTGCCACTGCTTTCAGCTTTCGGCTCTCGGCTTTCGGCTTCTTGGATTTCTTTCCTTCTTGCTGTGAGTCGTGAGTTGTAGGTTGTGAGCTCTCGTTCAGGCCTAATGCCTGAACGAGATGCCACGCGATGGCCTCTCCTTCTCTATCCTCATCTGTCGCGAGAATAACTTTCTCTGCTTTCGCCGTCTCTGATTTTAATTTCTTCACATTCGCCCGCGCTTTTGCGGGAATAAGATATTGCGGTTCAAAGTTATGCTCTACATCCACACCAAGTTT
Organism: Parcubacteria group bacterium Gr01-1014_33; assembly: GCA_007376125.1. GTDB lineage: Bacteria > Patescibacteriota > Minisyncoccia > Sungbacterales > HO2-52-23 > VMFQ01. The sequence goes on from VMFQ01000042.1 coordinate 6,063, forward strand.
TGATGTCGGAAGATCGCGGATATGGCCGAAACTTGATTCCACGACAAAATTGTTCCCGAGAAAACGGGAAATGGTGCGCCCTTTTGACGGAGATTCAACTATGACAAGAGTTTTAGGCATAAGATTAAGAATGGAATTAGGAAGTAGGAATCATGAATCAGGAATGAACGGAAATGAATTTGAAGATTCTTTACTCCATAATTCCTGATTCCAAATTCATAATTCAGATTTTCTGGTACACATCTCCCCCCATATTCTTAATGAGTCCTTTGAGTTCAAGCAGGGAAAGAGAGGTGATGATATAGGGCGTATCAAATCCGGTCTTCTCTTTTATCATATCAACGCTCACGGGTTCTTCCAGGAGAGCAAGGAGAAAAGACTGGCGCGGGTCAAGCTCCGCATGGTTTTTCGCGCGCGATTCTTTTTTATATTCAATGCCAAGTTCCTGCAAAATGTCTTCTGCCGAGGTTACCAGTTTTGCTCCTTCTTGAATCAGCTTGTGCGTACCGAGGGATGTGGGCGAGAGTATTGATCCGGGAACTGCGAATACCTCGCGGTTTTGTTCAAGCGCAAACCGCGCGGTAATGAGCGCGCCGGATTTTTCGCGTGCCTCTACCACTACGACGCCGCGCGCGAGTCCGGAAATAATCCGATTTCGCTGGGGGAAAAATTCTTTGCGCGCATGAGTCCCGGGCGGATGTTCGCTTATAACCGCGCCTTGGGATGCGGCAATCTTATCTTTCAGCCGTATGTTTTCGGAGGGGAAAAGTGAAGGGCGATCAATGCCCGAACCCAATACTGCGATAGTTTTCCCCTTGTTATCAAGCGTCGTGGTGTGGGCTTTCGTATCAATTCCCGTTGCAAGCCCGCTTATAATTACCGCGTGTGCTCCCACCAATTCTTGAACAAGTTTCTCGGCAACTTCAAGTCCGTAGCGCGTAGCTCTTCTTGTACCCACCACTCCAAGAGCGCATGAGGCAGAGGCGATCAACTCTTGCAGAAAATGATTTCCCTGTCCGTAAAGCGCAAAAGGGGGATAGGGAATTTCGGTAAGAACCCGAGGATACTCGTTATCTTCTTCAGTAACTATCCAGATGTGTTCGTGGATAAGTTGTCGGAGAAGTTGGTCCGGATCAATTCTTGAGCGATCCTCACATATCTTTTGTATGTGAGCGGGAGAAATTTCCAAAGCGGCAATCGCAGTATCAGGCGTGCGCCATGCCGCTTCAAACGCGCCGAAATGTTTTTTCAACACGCGCAATGTTTCTCCTCCTATTCCTGGAATATGCAAAAACGCATTTAAAAATTTTACGTCGCGCGCATCCATTATTATATCTGGTTTACTATGAGGAGCACAACTTTTTTCCGATTCGCGTACTCATTACGCATTTGTCTTTACCCATGAGACCTACTGCGCAAAGATTTTTCTACTGCAATTTCCAGATTTCGGCTACGAATGTGCAAAAATTATTCAACATATACGCCGTATATGCTTCATACTATCCCAAGTTTACAATAATAGAGAAAATACATTTTGGCAACCGCGTAAGTTCTCCTATTGGTCCGTTCACTTAATTTTGATGCCTAAAAACAGGGTTTCAAAATTAAGTGAATGAGGCGCCATGATCACAATTCCTTGATATATGGGGTTACTATTCCTTTCTTAATGCTTCTTCCGTATACACGTTTGCCGCATTCCACAGCATCCAGCCGTGCGGTTCCGCCTTTTGGGCAGCATCTATTTGGAGCCGGACTTTTTCTGCGCCGTATGGTCGTTTTGCCGCTTTGTCTTGCTCATGAAAAAAGTCCTCAAGCCACGGGCGCAGTTTTGCGCCAGAGACGGGAGTTGAAGAGGCGATGGCAAAAGAAGTGGTGGAAGCGATGTTTTGTGTTGATGTCGCAATCTTTGTTCCGCGCTCGGCACGGCTGTCTGGCATGCGTGTCTTTCCATCCAAAAAGTTTCTTGCCGCAAGAAGTGAACGATATACCACTGTGTCAGGGTGCGCGCGCGCCTCGTGTGCGGTAAGGTTTACCGCGGGAAGTGCATCTTGCGGATCTGCCGGGAGCACAAGTCCGCTATAATAGTGTGAGGGGTACACCATAAAAGAGGTGTAGTCAAAATAGTTTCCAATGTCTTGGAGCCGCTGTCCGATTCCTAAGTCTTCCCGCTGGGTTGCGACATATCCAAAAAGATCCGCGGACATAATTATTTCCGGTTTATGCGATTTGAGTGAAGCATTCAAAAATTCAAAGAAACTTTTCAGTATTTCATGCCGCGGCGTTTTTTTGTCCCATACCGGGTAGATTGCGTTTTGTGTATCGCCGTCCGATGGAAAACGGATGTAGTCAAATTGCAGTTCGTCAAACCCAAGGTCAATCATTTTCTTGCCGAGTTCCGCGATGTAGTGACGTGCGCCGTCCGATGCCGGATCAAGCCAGTAACCGCCTTTCGTGTCGCGCCAAAAATAAACTGACGGCTTTTCTCCGGCAGGATTTTTTGCCTGAAGATATTTTTTGCGCGCACACCAGTCCTCAACGGGGATCTGCGCTTTTCTCGTCAAATACCATTCCGGATGCACTTCTATTTGCGAAGCATCTTTAAAAACAGCGATCCGCGCGATTGCCCAGATATTTTTTTGATGGAGCTCGTCAATGAGTTTCTTGAGATTTTCCGGGCTATAATCCGGCCCGCACACTTCTTTGACGTCAATCACGATTCCGTTGATTTCCGTGGTCTCGGCAAGTTGTATGATTTTATCCCGAAGGCGTGTGGCTCCGGCACCTTGATCATTTGCAACATCGGCCGTCATGTAAAGCCCTTTGATGTGCGACGAACGTTCTTTTGCTTCGGCAATACGTTCTTCCGGTGTTTTCTCTGGCGCTTTCTCGCCAACCGAAACCAAGGGGATGGATGATCCGCTTATCGTATCACTTCCTTTTTCACGGACATAGACAAGAACTCCGATGACAATCAAAAAAATAAGCGCCGCTATTGCAATGGGATAGAAAAAGTATTTCATAGAAAATGGTTTCGCGCTTCTATCTTATCACAAAATCAAAAATCCTCCACGAGGAGGATTTTTGAGTGGATGCGGACATTCCTCTATTGAAGTCTCACTTCAATAGGATTTACACACCAATTTTGCACAATGTTTTGTGAGAAGGGGGAATTGAACCCCCGCCCCTTGCTTGTCCCGTAGAGCAACTTCGACTGCCGCTATGCGGCCAGCGAGAATCGAACTCGCGCCTACTGCTTGGGAAGCAGTCGTCCTACCACTAAACTATGGCCGCGTAATTAAAAATTGTCGAAATTGACTCCCGGAGCGTCTCTATCCATTACCATTCCCGTTTGCGATTTTTGCCCGTTGTTTCTTGATGAATTGTATTCCGGAATAGGAGATAAGCGCAAGCGCTATCACTGCGTACATTATATGTTTGATCTCCCGCGTTTCGGTGATGAGGTCAATTCCGGTGCCGAGGTAGTAACTTATGGATATAAGAAGTATTGCCCAAGGGACCGACACCAAGATATCGTACATCATAAATCGTTTGAAGTTGAGCCCGAAATGCCCAGCAAAAATCGGCACGGCTCCGCGGATGCCCATAAGGGGGCGCGTGTAGATCACCATTTTTTCTCCGTGTTTTTCAAATTGTTTTTGCGCTTTTGCAATAAGAGACACAAGATAGGGCGAATGTTTTAACACGGTATGATACACCCAGTCGCCCGCGTATTTTCCTATATGGTATCCGATCACGTCTGCCGCAAGCAAGCCAAGCGTCGAGACGTATATTGTGGAGAAAAGATGCGTAGCGCCTGTATGCGCAAGATACCCGCCTACAAAAAGGGTTACTTCTTCGGGAACGGGAAGTCCTGCGCCGGATCCGGCAAGAAACAAGAAAAGGACTCCGTAGATCGCGGCTATGGAATCAAGGGGAAACAACACGAATGCGAGAAGATGGTACAAAAGCAGGAAATTGTATAATTGCTCCATTATGGGAAAATCAACGGAGCGATATAACAATATAGTGATTTATTCCCGATACTTCGGCGTAGACCAAAAACCCAATCTCCATTTTCCTCCAAGAGCGAGCCGCGTTTGCGCATCAAGCGCCGGAATCGCGCCGAAAAGAATCAAGGTGAGCGGCATAAAGAGCCATTGAATCGCGTAGAGAAAATAATGGCGCCGACGGAACCACGCGGGCTTCGGAGGTAAGAGTATCATACCTAACACAGCCGAAGATACAATCCCGATTGCGGAAGCATTCATCACATATCCCACGATGCGGGGGAGATTGTAGGAAAGAATTGATACGCGAAATTCCGCTCCGCCCAAAAATATCGGAAGCCATCCCATGCTAAAGAGAATAAGCGCGTTCGTAGCCCACGAATGGAATCCTTCAATATAATGGAAGCTCCAGTAAAGTTTTTTACGCAAAAGGATGTCTTTGTTTCGCAAAAATCCCGTGAGAAAGTAGGGGATATTCTCGCACCCCCAGCCCCAGCGGCGCTGTTGTTTGTAGATGTTTTTGAGCGTTTTCCAAAGTGTCGGAGCAACGTTTGCGTCCATTGAAACCGGATACAAGATAGGCACAGTCCGCCAATCGCCGTTATAATGCAGAAAGCATTGCCAGAAAATTTGCGAGTCCTCGGAGACCGCGTTGGTGTTCCAAAATCCGATTTCCACGAGTGCTTTGAAGGGGATTGATTGCGAGGAAAACGTAGTGAGCCGTTCCGGGCGCGCTTGCTGGATCATGTGCCAGAAAGACGAGGAAAACGAAATTACGCGGCCGAGCGCCGGAGCGGAAAAAATGTTATTCGTAAAAAGCGGAATCGGCTGGTAGCTTGAATGATGGGGATGCGGCGCGATGAGGAATTGATATGTGAGAATCCCAAAGTATTCCGGAAATACTTGCGTATCGGAATCAAATACGGATACCAAAACGCGTTCGTACGGAATGTGGAGCGGATCAATCAGTTTTTCTTTTGCTCCGCGTCCCGCCCATGTTTCGTTTGACCCTTTTCCGGCAAGTTCTCCGGGGATATTGTCGGGGTGAACCGTAATCAGGAATTTAAAAAATTGGGAGCCGAATTCCTGCCGGATTTTTTCGGCAACCTCTTGGCTTTCCGGTGCCCGTTCCTCGGTTGCAAGCACCACGAGGAGTTTTTCTTTGAGATAGTTGGTGCGTGCGAGCGAAAGAATACTTTCCCTTACAACATCATATGGCTCTTTATACACTGGGAGAATGACAAGGTGGTAAATTTCCTGCCAATCGCCAATCGCCAATCGCGGACCGTTGGAAGAATCTTTTGACGATTCACGATCTGCAATTTGCGATACGCGAAGATTTCCGAGTCGTTCAAGCCAATTTATCTTCATGTTCTCTCGCATTTTTTTGAACGAAGAACGGAGGTGCAGTGAGAGATACACGGTTTTCATGAGCCAATAGACGTCAAAGAGAATAATAAATAAAGCGGCCTCTACAGGCGCCTGCCAAGAAAAAACTGTTATTGCAATTAATGTCCCCCACGCGAGTGCCGCGGGGAGAACTTCAAATGTGCGATACATTCCGTATGGTGCGTTTCTTGCCGTTCCATTTTCCATAATGAGACTGTAGAAAAACGTTTTTATTCTGTCATTCCCGCGAAAGCGGGAATCCAGAACCTTGTTTTTGAGCCAGTGCTGGATCCCCGGGTCTCGCAAATGCTCGCCCGAGGGTGGCAGAAGTAGTTTTTCTACACTCTCATAATGAATAGAGACCTACCGCGCAATATACATCCTCCTGTCCCGACGTAAAGTCGGGATCCCGACTTCTTTATTGCTTACCACTATACCATTTTGTTCTACCGGGACAAATTTGTTCTATGGGGATAAAGGAGGCGCTCTTTCCAAATCCTTACATTTATATGCGATCGCACACAAATGTAAGAATTTATAAAAGCCCGAATTTTTTCTTGAGATGGAGTTCGTTATCTATATGTTGGGCAAGGATATTTCTCACATACGACCGCGCCTGATAAAATTCTAACAGAAAATCTACTTCATCGTTGCATGGGTAGGGGTGAACAAAAATACTTTTCTGAAATTCCTTGAGGCCGATTTGACGGAAGTGAAAACGAATGGAATTCCGCAAGGATTTTTTCTTTTCCGGAATATCAAATGCAAATATCCGCCATTTGCCGTCCCACACTTCCGCCTCTTTTATTTTCATGGTGTCAAGGTTATAGCGTAACGCGCGTTTCCGCCCATTTTCGGAAAGGGTGATAGTGATAGTCCCGTCAGGATTGTGCTTCTCTCTGATCAATCTTGATTTATAGAGTGACTTAATGGCGCGGTAAAGCGCGTCCCGCTCAATTTCGCGCCATTCTTTTCGCATGAGTCTTAACGTTCTGTAATATCCTCTTGGTGATCGTGTGAGCCCGAGCGTGATTCCTCCGAGGAGGAGAAGCAATATTTTCCGCTGTATATTCCCGGTGCGATAGGCCATATATAAATTCTAACATTTATATGCGATCGCACGCAAATGTAAGAATTTTAAAATGGGAGGATTGGGAGAAAATGGGTGGACTGGGAGAATCCGTAGTTTGTTATGGGACTCCGCATATTCTTATTTACACCACTTCCTCCTGATAACACCTCTCGCAATACACGATCTCTTGTCTTTCCGGTGAGTATGAGGTTTCAAATTCATCGGGGCATTGTGTAGAGCCGTGGAAATGAGAAGATTGATTGGCGTAAATCCCGTTTTGTGATTTCTCGCCCGCGCACATACATTTTCTTTTCCAGAGCTTGAGTGGATTTCGTTGCGCGATGCGCGCATAGTGGCGGCAATTCGGACAAAGACGGGGCAGTGGAATATTTATTTTCCGATAAAATTCAAATTCCGTTAGCGTGATTCTAAAGGCGCTCGTACATTGCTCTTTGCATTTTCCCGCGTGTTCGCATCCTATGATTTCTTTGAGGATTTTATCCGTTGCATCTCTGATATGATCGGGGAGATCGCCTGCGCGCATACTTACTTCATATTTTCGTTCCTCCGGTTCTCTCCATTGATATTTTTTCGCATGCGCCGTTTCTTCCGTAAGAGGAAAATATTCTTGAGCGATTGTCTCGTTATACGCAAACGGGCTTAACTCGGTGGGGAAAAACTCGCCAAACTTATAAATGTTTCCGCGCAAATCGGTATAGGGCATTTCATTCATCTGTTGAATTATCCGAGGGATTAGTTTCTCGTATTCTTCTTTTGAATACTGCGTGTTTAAAATGCAGTATTGTTTGGCGCGGAGGCCCACACAGCCGAAAAGATGGGAACAGCCGGAAGAACAAAAAATACAGTAGGTTATATCAAAACAGCCGGGCCAGCATTCCCATACAAATCGCGCGTGGCTTATCTGGTATCCCACCGAAGCGGCCTCATAGGCAAGTTCCGATGCGCCGCCCCAGCAAAAATCATAACTATCTTTGGTCGGTGTAAGACCCATGGAATAACAATATTTTGAGTCTTCAATCTTATCCACGAGAAACGAATGATGGACATTGCGGGAGTTCGTAATGTAGTCACCCGAGACATTCACATTGTGGTATCCATGCATGAATTTTACCGGAAATTTCAAATAAAACTCTTGCGCTTTTTTGCGGAGTTCTTCGGCATTCGCATACGATCCGATGTCCAGACTTTTAAGTTTCTCAACATATTCTTCTTTTGAATACTGCGTGTTGAAAATGGAATAGTGTTTATTGCGGAGTCCGCAACAGGCGAAACAATACGAACATCCCGTTAAATCTTTTGAAAAATAAATATCGTGGCTATCGCTTATATCCGAAGAAAAAAAGACGTTATATGAGCTGATGGATACGAATCCCTCGTATGCGCGCTCAACGTTTTTCACAAAATACGAATCGTACACCTCGCGGCATGACGTAATCCCGTCTCCGTACGCGGAATCCTCGGAAAGTTCGGAGTTAAACAAAAGATAGCATCGCCGGAGATCGCTTATATTGTTGCAGTAATCCGAATCCACCGCGCGAAGCGCATTTCGCGCGGGAAGCGGAACGCGCTCAAAAAGCTCTTTGAATTGAGTAAAAAAGGGCCGCGAGAAATCGTATTCGCGGCCGTATTCCATCGGATCCCATTGGTCAGAATACCAGATATCGCGGTCATATACTTTCACTTTTGCCTGCGGAGAATAGCCGGAAAATACGATTTTTCCGCTCGCGTCGCATGTCCGTTTATATAAGTTCATTTCATTCCGAAACATCATTCTTCGCTTTAATCGGCACTCCGGACAAAATGTCGGTGGCGGAACATCCATTTTTTCGTAAAACGCAAAATCTTCTGGCTCAATGGTGAACGGGTTTTTACAATTTTGGCATATGCGGTTTCCCATCTGTCTTTTTCATATTGAAGTGAGACTTCAATATGGAAGGATCACTTCAATATATTATTAGCTGAGAAGCTTTTTAATCACTTCTTGGACGACTTTTGGATTCGCTTTTCCGCGGGATTCTTTCATCACTTGTCCGGTAAGAAACTGGAGGGATGCGACCTTGCCGTTTTTGTAATCTTGAACGGCGGTCGGATTTTCTTTCACAATATGGCGGCAAATGTCTTCAAGATCGCTTGCGTCCGACATTTGCCAGAGCCCTTTTTGGTTGATTATATCAGAGGGGTCTTCGCCGGTTTGGAACATC
>VMFQ01000043.1 GCA_007376125.1 Parcubacteria group bacterium Gr01-1014_33
TGCGATTTTGAGGTAAAGACCGATAAGGGAAATATATATGAAGGGAAGACCGTTATTCTTACCGCGGGAGCGAGAAGACGGAAATTAAACATTCCCGGAGAAGAAAAATTCAACGGCAAAGGAGTCGCGTATTGTTCAACGTGCGATGCACCTCTTTTTTCCGGAAAAAAAGTTGCGGTGGTGGGCGGAGGAAATGCCGGGCTTGAAGCGGTACAGGATTTAATCCCGTACGCGTCTGAAATCTACTTAGTGGAATACGGGGAAAAAGTAAAAGGCGATCCGGTAACGTTAGAAGAAATTAAAAAAAGCGCGCGCGTGAAGGAAATCCTTTTGAATGCCCAGACGCTTGAAATTTTAGGAGAACAATTTGTAACCGGATTGAAATATAAAGATAAGCTCACGGGCGAAGAAAAAACGCTTGAAGTGGAAGGGGTTTTTGTGGAAATCGGATCCGTCCCCAATTCCGAGATGGTAAAGGATTTAGTGGAACTTGACACATACGGGCAAGTGAAAATTGATTCAAAGCATGCGACGACTTCCCATCCGGGAGTGTTTGCGGCAGGAGACATTACGGACGATCCGTACAAGCAAAACAATATCTCGGCCGGAGACGCGGTAAAAGCCGCGCTTGCCGCGTATAATTATTTATTGCAGAGGGAGAAAACGAGTCCTGCGGCGGAGTAGTAACGTAACACTAATACGCGAATTCGCGCGGATGACGCGAATAGAAGACCTTGCAGTTTTTTTTTCTTTATTAGCGTCATTCGCATACATTCGCGTATTGGCGTTATAATGTCTTTTTTTGAAAACACCCAAAAACTTATAGATGAGGCCGCAAAGCTCGCCGAGGTTCCCGGCGATATTTTGATGCGGCTCCAGACGCCGAATAATGTCCTTCTATTTGAAATTCCGGTAAGAATGGATGATGGGTCGGAAAAAAAGTTTCAGGGCTGGCGCGTCCAACATAATAACGCGCTCGGACCCTACAAGGGCGGGATACGTTTTCATCCTGATTCAACTCTTGACGAGGTAAAGGCCCTTGCGTCTTTAATGACATGGAAAACGTCGCTTATGAATCTTCCCTACGGAGGCGCGAAAGGCGCGGTAGCGGTAGACCCAAAAAAATTAAGCGCGCGGGAATTGGAAGAACTCTCGCGCGGATATGTGCGGGCGATTTGGAAAGAGATTGGCGCGGAAAAAGATATTCCGGCGCCGGATGTGGGAACGCATGCCCAGATTCTTGACTGGATGGCGGACGAATATACGCATATTGTCGGGCACTGGACTCCGGCGGCATTTACCGGGAAATCGCCTGAAAAAGGCGGCTCGTACGGACGCGAAGTTGCCACTGGGTTTGGCGGATATGTGATGCTCCGCGAATACCTTACGCATGCCGAAATCAAGAAAAAGGAAAACGAATTAACCGTTGCGGTTCAAGGATTTGGCAATGTGGGCGCGCACATCGCGCGGATTTTATTTGAAAAAGGATACAAGGTGGTCGCGATCTCCGACTCAAAAGGCGCGCTTTACGAAGAAGGCGGAATTGATATACGCAAGGTGTTACAGGCGAAGGAAGAGCGAGGAGTGATTGATCGGGAAACCTGCTATGCGGTGTCGTATCACGAAATGCCGTGCCGTCATTTTACCAACGAAGAGCTTCTTACGCTTCCGGTGGATGTTTTGATTCCCGCGGCGCTTGAAAGCCAAATTACCGGCGGGAATATGGAAGAAATTCAGGCGCGTGTTATACTTGAGATGGCGAATGGGCCGATAACTCCGGATGCAGATGCATTTCTTACGGAGCGCGGCGTGGAAATTGTCCCTGATATTCTTGCCAACGGCGGCGGAGTGGTGGGGTCATATTTTGAGTGGGTGCAGTCGCAGAGCCAAAATTACTGGACCGAAGAGGAGGTGCTCAAACGGATTGACCAGAAAATGACCGAAGCGTTTGATCTTACAAGCGCGGTAAAAAACAAGTATACTACGAGTTGGCGTCTTGCCTCCTACATCCGCGCGATTACGCGTGTAGCGGACGCAATGAAATAAAGAGTAATCACTACTATACGAATCAAACGCAAATATACGAATAGAGATTCTTCTCATTTGTATATTCGTATATTAATCTTGAATTCGTATATTCGCGAATACTATGAAAATCGCAATCAACGGCTTTGGCCGGATCGGACGTTCATTTTTTAAGGCAGTGTACGGCTCGCCCGGATTTGATATTGTCGCGGTAAACGATCTTACTGATACAAAGACCCTTGCGTATCTTTTGAAGTATGATTCCGTATATGGCCGATATACAAAAGAGGTGAGCGCGTCTGATGGAACGCTTGAGGTGGACGGGAAGGAACTAAAAGTGTATGCGGAAGAGGATCCGGCGCGCCTCCCGTGGAATGATTTGAGTGTTGATGTGGTGATTGAATCCACGGGATTTTTTACCGATGCCGCGCGCGCGAAAGCGCATATTGACGCAGGCGCAAAGCGCGTGGTGATTACGGCGCCGGGAAAAGGGGAACTTACCACTGCATTAGTCGGCGTAAATGATGATCGGTTTGAGTCGGCGCTGCCCATTACGTGCAATGCCTCGTGTACCACCAATTCTGTTGCGCCGGTCATGGCAATCTTGAAAGAGAACTTCGGAATTGTAAAAGCCGGCATGGCAACCGTACACGGCTACACCGCAACGCAAAAATTAGTTGATGGACCGGACGAAAAGGATTTGCGCCGAGGAAGAGCCGCCGCAATAAACATTGTTCCCTCCACTACTGGAGCGGCTGATGCGGTGATACAAGCGATTCCGGAACTTAAAGGAAAGTTTGACACGATTGCGGTCAGAATCCCGATTGTTGCCGGATCATTGAGTATTATAACCGTACTTTTGGGACGAAACGCGGCGAGAGACGAGATAAACCAAACATTTAGAATAGAATCTCAAAAACCGCGCTGGTCAAAAGTTGTTAAAGTTACGGAAGATCCGATTGTCTCAACCGACATTATCGGCGAACCATACGGCGCAATTTTTGACACAACGCTCACCAAAGTAACTGACGGAAACTTAGCTCAAGTGTTTTCATGGTATGACAATGAGGCGGGGTACACGGCGACATTAGTGGAACATGTCAGACGCATAGCCAAGAATATAAAGTAGGTTGGGGTTGTACGCACCCCTCTTTTATCGTACAGTATCTCACAGGGCTTGAGTTTGGAAAGTGAGTCAGTTTCTCACCAAAAAAGGGTTGAGGGCTGTTTTGTGTATTATGAATTGAGATAAGAACAGTGCAATTGGTAACACGTCTGCCGGCGTCTGTCCCGCTTAAAACTGGGGGATCGTCTAGTGGTAGGACAGCGGCCTTTGAAGCCGTTAACCGGGGTTCGAATCCCTGTCCCCCAGCCAGATAGGACAAATTTGAAAGGTTGCCTCGCGTGCTCTACGCTCGGCATTGAATTCAGTGAGGATTTGCCAGTCATTTTTGAACGAAACCGAAACCGCTCGCTCCGCGAGCTGGGGGTTTGAGCCGACTTTTTCAAGATATTTTTTCTTGAGAGAATTATTATCTCCCAAAGCGACAAAATTGGCTTGGTGAGCGGCTAAAATGAGATTCCGCGTCCGTTCGAGCCGTCCTCGCTTCGGCTGCAAATTTTTTGGCGGCGATTACATTTTTTCTTGCTCTTGCCCGCCCGCCCTGTGCGGAAAAGGTTAAGGAACTCCCTTTGATATTGCTTGAAAATATAAAATTTGATATCATTATATTGAAAGCATACTATATCACTATTATACTATCAAATTTGTGAAACTATGGCAATAGAAATAAACATTGGGAAAAATATAAAGAAATATCGGAATAAACAGGGCTTATCACAAGAAGATTTTGCCAAAAAGTCCGGTGTTAAATATACAACCCTAACAAAAATTGAGAGTAATGTTATTAAAAAACCGTCTGTGCTTATTATGGCAAAATTAGCCAAAGCATTGGGAGTTTCAATTGAGGATTTGATAAAATAGAGCCATGAGCAAAAGCAAGTCAATAATAAATAGTTTGCCAATACAAGATTTTAATCTTGTTCTTGACCGCTTTGGATTAGAAAAAGCGTGGTATTCAGTTTTGGCTACACACTTAAATAACCTCGATAGGGCTGATTTGAAATATATTTTTAGTGAAAATGAGTTCAAAAATATTGAAATCCAAAACTTTGATTTTCTTAATGGTCTTTCCGTTGGTGAGATTTCTGTACTCTACGAGTATTCACTTGCTTATATGGATCGCGACAAGCGAAAGCAAGAAGGGCAATACTTTACGCCAGATGATGTCGCGCAAGTCATGGCGAAAAAAACGCTTACTTTTCCAAAAAATAAAATATGGATTGACCCCTGTTCCGGCGTAGGCAATTTATCTTTTTGGCTTATTAAATATCAAGAAAATCCCGAAAACTTTTTGAAGAATAACATATACCTCATTGACCGAGATAAGCTAGCTCTATTTATCGCGCGATTTATTTTAGCCGTTAATTTTCAAGACAAAGATTTACGCTTGTTTGAAAATATAAAATCTCGTTTTGTCGTTGCGGATTTTTTGCTTTCTGATAACTTACCAAAACATGATTATGCAATTCTTAATCCGCCCTATGTGATGGTAGAGCCGGATGTTCGATTTGAAACTAGCTCGGCGCGCGATTTATACGCTTACTTTTTGGAAAGAGTTATAAAAACTTCTATGGGATTTGTTTCTATCACGCCACAAACATTTACAAATGGACAAAAATTTAATTCGTTACGAAAACTATTATTGAATAATTTTACCACTCTTGATGTGTATTGCTTTGATAATGTTCCCGATAACATATTTCGGGGTATAAAATTTGGCTCGAAAAATACAAATACGGCAAATAGTACACGGGCGGGCATTATTGTTGCAAAACAAGGTGGTGATAAACAAGTTTTTAGGATAACGCCCCTGCTTAGATGGCGAGTTAAAGAAAGACAAAAACTTCTTGACTCCGTAGATAGTTTTTTAACCGAAATCAAACCGAGAGAAGATATTTTCCCAAAATTACAAAAGGATTTGTTGCCTCTCTATGATTTTGCGAAAAAACAAGAGAAAATACTGGCTCATTTAGTGTCTCGCCGCCAAACATTGTATAGGCTAATTGTTCCCTCTACACCAAGATACTTTATTTCTGCTCTCAAGTGTGAAGTTGAACGCTCGTCGTTCAAAACATTATATTTTTACAGCGAAAAAGAAATGAATATCGCATATTTATTATTAAACAGCAGTTATATGTATTGGTGGTGGCGGGTCAATGACGGCGGAATGACAATATCAGAAAAAACTTTATTGACATTGCCAGTTATAAATGAAATATCGGTTAGTAAAAATTTACTAACAAAAATTGAGTTGTCAGAAAAAACAAATCGCGTAATTAAACGAAACGCTGGAAAAGATAATGAGAATGTAAAACACAATCCGTCATTAGTAAAAGAGATCACAAGTGGTTTGTTCCCTCGCTTTGCGAGCGCGCTTGAGTTAGTACATAACAATTCAGTAATTTAATTATTATGATTTCAAAAAATTTAATTGAAAATTTAGAGAAACTATTGGCACAAATGCCCGCGGTATGGGACGGACGCAAGGCAATTTTAAAAATGCGCGATTCGGGTTATCCGCATTGGAAACAAATGGAGTGGATAGGTTTCTATTTTCAATTTCTTTGTGATATGAAACTTCCGCCATTAGTAAAAATACCGGGTCCCAAATATGGCAAAGTGGAGTTTGATGGATTTTCAGAAATACCGTGGGATTTTAAGGTACACCCCGATAAAAGTGCGAATGGTCAAGATAATAAAAGTGTTATTGTAAACGATAGATTAGCTATAGCAAAAGCAATCAAACAATTTGGTGGGGCGGGGCTAATACTGGCAATTGGGTACGCAAAATACAATGATGAGGATAGAAGCTTCCAAGTTTGGCACCAAGAACTTAAGGGTGGATTGTCGGAGTTTGAGAAACAAAGAATTTTGCGTAAAGCACCTTCGCGTTTAAGAAAAACGGCATTTAGATTGAGAGAAATTAAAGTGATTTTACTTGACGATAAAAAGGTTCGGGGTCTCGGTTCGTTTCAAGAGGGTTTTAGAAATTCTGACGGAAGTTCACGAAACGCGAAGGTGCTTTTGGATTTGGGAAATATCACCGCCGAAAAAACAATCAAATTTTAACAAGCCCGCCGAAAAATCCTTTTGCCGAAGCGAGGACGGCTCGGCAGGAGGAGGCTGGGGGGAATTCCGCCGCGCCCGAGCGTTCCGCCGGAGCCTCGCGCCAGAGCAAGCTCGGTGCGGGATAAACTCCGCGGAGGCGGTCATTCATCGGGGTTCGTTTGGTAAAAAGTTCGGATTTTGTTCAGGAGACACAACCACTTTGCGACCCCTACCGAGATTTTGATAATCGACTCATGCCTAAATTATATCCCGACAAACAAATCTCCGTAGCCAAAGAGACCATTTCACTTATTTTGTATTCTTATGGGATCACGGATTCTTCTTATGAGGTTATTGATCGGGGAATTGAGAATACTTCTTTATACATTCAGACCCAAGACAAAAAGTATGTGTTGAGGGTTCACCGGCAAGGGAAGAGAGACGAAAATATCTCTTTTCAACTGGCATTTCAGAATTATCTGCGGAAACACGGCATCCCGATTCCCCGCATCTATTCAAATACGGATGGCAAAGAACTCACGATCATTGAGATTGACGGATTGCGCTGGCAGGTGATTCTTATGGAGTGTGCGGAAGGCGAGAACTACACAAAGCACTATGCGCCGGAACTTATCCATGACCTCGCGTCTACACAGGCAAAGATGCATCTGCTCGGAATTGAGTATGCGAAGAAAATGCAGGGTAGCGAAAAGATATGGACAGAGTTGGTTGACGGACTTGCGGAACGAATTCAAGATACTCCCGAACACACCCCAGAGATAATCGGCTTTATCGAACGAACCCGATCATTCTATTATAAATTAAACCCCAAATTACCCCATGGGTGGAATCAACTTGATTTGGATTTGGAAGGCAATGTTTTGGTCAAAGATAACAAGGCGAGCGCGATACTGGACTTTAACGATCTGGATTACTCTCCCTGCGCCGTATGTCTCGGATATAGTTTGTGGGCGGTTTTATTTGCTGACGGTGAAAATGTGACGCGCCAATATCTTGCCGAATACATCAAAATCCGCCCGCTCACCCGAGAAGAATACGGAGCACTCCCGCATATCATGCTTTTTCGGAATTATGCCGTTGGTATGATAGAGTTGCTGTCTAAACCGAAACCAGAGTTCATGCAAAAAATACTCCAGCTTGAGAAAGGGATTCCGAAAATATCTTTTCTTTGAACCATTGTGTGCTGAAGCGCACGGTGGTTCACACATCGAACTATGTCTAAGAACCTGTTCACGATCTTCCCCCTACCTGAAAATGCATGTTTTTGGCTGCAAAACTTCGTCTCGCACTCATCGTAATACCATTACGCTTCGTGCTCCGGGCCATGCTCCGTTCAAAAACAAAGATTATTGAAGGTCTGGTAAAAGCGGCGTCCGACATTCCGGGCTGGGGGTTTGACGGGTCAAGTACCGAGCAGGCAACCGGATCGGCAAGCGATTGCCTGCTTGTTCCGGTAAGAGTCGCAAAAGACCCTATTCGCGGAGATGACCACGTGTTAGTGATGTGCGAGGTCATGGATGCGGAAGGCAAACCCCACAAGACTAATACGCGCGTACGCCTGCGCGCGCTTGCGGAAAAATACGAAGCCGAGGAGTCGTGGTTTGGCATTGAGCAGGAATACACGCTGTTTCAAGGAGCGCGGCCCCTTGGTTTCCCGGAGCACGGATACCCTGCGATGCAAGGCCCCTACTATTGCGGCGTGGGCGCGGAGCGGATTTTCGGGCGAGAGCTTGTTGAGGCGCATCTTGATGCGTGCATGGTCGCCGGGCTTACCATTGCCGGGATTAACGCGGAAGTGATGCCCGGACAATGGGAGTTTCAAGTGGGCCCGTTGGGTCCGCTTGAAGTCGCAGACGAGTTGTGGCTTGCGCGCTGGCTCTTGGCGCGTCTTGGGGAAGACCACGGCATTACCGTCTCGTATCACCCAAAGCCGGTAAAGGGGGATTGGAACGGCGCGGGAGCTCACACTAATTTCAGTACCAAAGCAATGCGCGCGCAAGGCGGGATCCGTGTGATTGAAGAAGTGTGCGCCAAATTGGGACTTACACATGCGGAACACATCGCGGTATACGGCGCGGGGAACGAGGAACGGCTTACCGGAAAACACGAGACGTGCGGTATCAATGAGTTTCGCTTTGGCGTGAGCGATCGCGGAGCATCCATCCGGATTCCCATTTTTACCGCGCGGGAAAATAAAGGATATCTGGAGGATCGTCGTCCTGCGGCAAATATGGATCCCTACCGCGTTGTCGCAAAATTGATTGATACGGTTTTTGGGCGCGATACTGCTCCACTTACTTCAAACAGTGTGAGTTCATCTTTTATATTTGACCAGAACCTTTAAGAAACTGTCCGAGAAGTACACTCGCAAGGAAATTTCACGATTTCGAGCGAACGCGATGGAGAAACGATTTCAATCGTTTTCATTAGTTGCAGCCGAAATCGTGAAATTGCAGATAGATTGGGACTTTTCGGACAGTTTCTCACTTGATAATTCCCTGCGGTCTTGCCGCAGGGTGATTCATTTTAAACGAGTACCAAATAAAAAACGGGAATGTGATCAAGGGAGTCTTATATGTATGTGAACTTGTGCAGTTTCAAGAAAGGAAAAGTGTGAGTAAGTGGCAAGAAGGAGACGGCTTGAAAAACATGTCGGGACACGTATGATAAGGACATGAATACTCGTTTCATTATACACGGCGGGAATCCGCTTCGCGGAGAGTTGAGAATTTTCGGATCAAAGAACACGGCATCAAAAATGATGATTGCCTCGCTCCTTACGGAAGAGGAGTGTGTTATTGAAAACGTGCCGTTTTCGGGAGAAATTGAGATTACGCGCGAGCTTTGCGAAGGCGTGGGAAGTCGTATAACAATAGATCCCTCGCATATATGCGTGATCCAGACTCCGCAGATCCTTACCTCGCGCGTTCCGGAACTTTCGCGCAAAAACAGGATTCCGATTCTTGCGATGGGGCCGCTCCTGCATCGTGCCAAGACCGCGGAAGTGCCGCTCCTTGGCGGAGATCTTATTGGGCCGCGGCCTATTGATATGCATCTTGACGCCATGGCCAAGATGGGAGTGCGGATTGAGCGAAGAGACCATTCGTATTTTGCTGAAGCGGAAAAAATCCGTGGAGCGGATATTTCGCTCCTTTTCCCCTCGGTCGGCGCAACTGAAAATATTATCCTTACCGCAACGCGCGCCAAAGGAGAGACGATAATCCGAAACGCCGCGGTTGAGCCCGAGATATTGAACCTTTGCGCGATGCTTGGAGCAATGGGTGCCTCCATCAGAGTGAATGAGAAAAAACGCATCATCCGAATCACCGGAGTGGAGCGCATGGCCGGGACGCATTGGCGCGTGATGCCGGATCGAAATGAGATTGTCTCGTTTGCGGTCGCGGCTCTTGCGACCGGAGGCGATATTTTTATCCCTGAAATTGAGCGCGGCTCTCTTGAAGCATTCTTGGAAAAAGTAACGGAGATCGGGGCGCATTTTGAAGAGAGAGAAAAAGGAATCCGCTTTTGGGGAACGCCCCCGTACTTGCCGACAATAATTAAAACCGGTCCGCATCCCGGATTTATGACCGATTGGGCAAGCCCGTTTGCCGTTCTCTTGACTGAATCCCGCGGAGAGTCAATACTACACGAGACCATTTACGAGGATCGGTTTGGATACGTAAAGGACTTGAGGCGGATGGGCGCGGAAATTGAGGTTTCGGACGAATGCCTTGGCGAGAAACAATCGCTAATGGAAAAACGATTACCAATTAAGAAACGATCGGCGATTGAGAAACGATTGCCAATCGTCTCCCCTCCTCCCTGCAGATTTTCAGGAAAAACGTTTAACCACAGCGCGCGATTCAAAGGTCCGCGCCCGCTTTCCGGAGCCGAGATTGCGATGACTGATATTCGCGCCGGAATGGCGCATATTATTGCCGCGCTTGCCGCAAAGGGAGAATCGGTCATTTCCGGAATTGAACATATTGACAGGGGATATGAGAGGATTGACGAGCGATTGCGAGAGCTCGGGGCAGAAATCAAAAGAGTTGAATCATGAAGTATGAATCAGGAACCATAAGATGAATATTGAATATTGAATATTGAATTTGGAATTATGAATTTGAAAAAATTTTTTATTCCTACTGACCTTCCACACTTAAGTTAATTTTCGCCATTTGCCGAAACCTTTTATTTTATTGGGGTTTTATCACTAAGGCTCACTAAGCTAAGTATGGAAGGTCAGTAATTCATGATTCCTAATTCATGATTCGGGAATTTTATGTTTATCCGTAAAATCGGCATTGACCTCGGTACTGCCAATACGCTCGTGTTTGTTCCAAAAAAGGGGGTTGTGGTAAACGAACCCTCGGTGGTTGCGGTATCGCGTGATGACAATAAGGTGCTTGCGGTGGGGAACGAAGCGCGCGAGATGATCGGAAGAACTCCCGAGACTATTATTGCGTACCGGCCCCTTCGCGACGGCGTGATCGCAGACTACCGCATAACCGAAGCAATGCTCCGCTATTTTATCAATCGCGTAAGCGGAAGGATACGGATGTTCCGTCCCGAAGTAATGGTGTCAGTTCCGGCAGCCGTTACTTCCACCGAGCGCCGGGCCGTGATTGAAGCTACGGTCCAGGCGGGCGCCAAAGCCGCGTATGTGGTAAAAGAGCCGGTGCTTGCGGCAATTGGCGCGGGGATTCCGATAAACGAACCGGTGGGGCACATGGTAGTGGATATTGGCGGCGGGACTTCGGATGTTGCGGTGATTTCTCTGGGCGGGATTGTCTCTTCCACCTCGGTAAAAGTCGCGGGAAATAAATTTGACCAGGCGATTTCCGAATACATCAAGCGAAATTACAACCTTGCCATCGGGGACCGGAGCGCCGAGCAAATAAAAATAGAAATTGGCTCGGCAGTGCCCGTGGATAACGAGAGTCTTGTGATGGATATAAAAGGAAGGGATCTTATGACAGGGCTTCCGAAGACCATTGAGATCCGTTCGGCGGAAGTAACCGAGGCGATTGCGGACGAACTGGACGAGATTATCCGCGCGATAAAATCGGTTCTGCACG
>VMFQ01000044.1 GCA_007376125.1 Parcubacteria group bacterium Gr01-1014_33
CTCGTCTTCGTCAAGATCAAGGCGATCTTGGAGCGCGGAAAGAAACTGGTTTGGTCGCGTAAGTCCTAACATCACATACCCGATTTCTTCCGCCATATCGCCGATTTCTTCTCGTATCAAGCCGTGTGTTACCCCGATTTCGTGTATTTTCTCGGCAACTTCCACGGCAAAAAGCGCGTCCTTGAGAGGGGGCGACATCTTTTTGAGCTGGGTATCAATCTGTTCTTTTGGGTAAGTGCTCATATCTTGATGGATAGTTATGCCGTTACCTTTACGCGGAGAAGTCGTTCAAATGAGGCGGGTGGGGTGGAGTTATCTTCAACTTTTACAATAACGGCATATTCACCCGGGGGAACTGTTGGCGTGCCCGTGCTTCTGATTCTTCCGGTTGTGAGGTCAATAGCAAGATTAAGTCCGTTTGGCTGGCGGAGCGTCCAGTTCTGATGCGGCGGCATTCCTCCCTGTACCCTTCTTTGCATCTCAACCCCATATACCGAAGAGTAAGCGGCAGAATAATCATCAATTCGGTCTGTAGTGATGCGAAGCGGCTGCGGAACGCTGGTTCTTGTACTTGGATCCATCTGGGCAATAATTACATTTGCTCTTGCGTCGTCTCGGTCAATTTTGTTTTCCATAGGAGCGAGATTCCGCAGAGTGCGGCTATAATCCTGCCTGCCACCAGGAGTGGTATCATTTTGCAGGGTAAACGCCCTTTCGCGGCTGTCCTCAATTCTCTCCATGGCTTGCTCCTGCCTCTTTCGTATGGTTTCAACTCGTGTGATGAGCGTTTCCGAAGATTCAGGCGCGCCCGCCGGAAGCGGGAGAAGCCCGGCCCCACGCGCCGCGGTTGTATCAAGGTATTGCCGTATTGCGGGCGTGATGACAATGTCCCTCCCCTCAGCATCTTTAGGAGCGGCAATAGCATCCTTAATGAGCATATTTGCCCGATCCGGGTTTACTCTGGCAAGGTCTTCAATGTGTCCAGGCCCAAAAAGTTTCTTTTTGGGATCCATTGCTAGTCTCATAATCCGCTGGCGGGCTTCCTTCATTTCAGGGGTATCGGCAAAAAGATCACTCCCAATATCCGCCATATCTTGCCGTTTCATTTTCTTAAGCACAATTTCAAGCGCATCATCATCATTTTTTGATCCCGGAACCGTCTTCTCGGTTGCAAGATCCGGCCGCTGTTTCAGCACGTCAAGCCAAAATCCGTATTTTCCAGATTCACTCAAAAGATGCTCAACCGCGCGTTTCTTGAGTGTTTGTCCCGGGTATTGATTTTTGTAATCTTCAATCCATCCTTCCCGCGCAATCCGTTTATAAAGGGCGGCGCGGTCAATGGAGGAAACCGCGGCGCGGGCTTGGGCGATAGTCTGGTCTTTAGACATATTGCCAAAGTCTTTTTCCCGCTTGTCTATTTGTTCCCTCTGCTTTGCCATAAATGCGGCGGTGCCGCGCTGGAGAGCGCCGGCTCCCGGCACATACGGCGCAACCCGTCCCAATCCCCTGCTGATTCTCCCTTCCGGGGTAAATAGAGCTCGTGCCAGAGGTCTTCCGGCAATCGTTGCCGCGCCTCCGACCGCGGTTCCCAGAGCAAACCCGGCCGCGGTCTTGCCCCAGCTCATCGCGGTTTCGGCAACCACGCCTCCTCCTTTTTTGGCGAACTTGCCGCAGTAATAAAACAAGAATATCGCCATAGTCAATTGGAAAAAACGCAGACCATCTAAACTAGAGACTCCAACAGGCACTTTCTGAGTAATTAATGCGTCAAACTTTCCAATAAGAGAAAGAGACATATAAAACAGAAAAAAGAAAATAGGCGCAAAAAATGCCCAACGGATAAGATAGTCAATCCAATCATTTGCGTATCGGGAGATTTTTTGGTTGGGAACAATATAGAGCATAAGCGCAATCGGAGAACTTACCGCAAGGAAAAATCCCATAATAACGCGCAAGAAAAGCGCAAGAGCGGCGTATATTAATGCGCTTACGGCAAGAAAAATAAAAATAACGGATATCAATAATATTACCGTTCCACTATACGTTACTTTGTCGCCAAAGATAGACGATAACAAACTTGTCCCAACAAGGAGAGTCGCGGGATATGTGCAAAGAGGCGCAAGAAAAAATGCGGCTCCCAGAGATACAAATCCTAAACCAATCACCGCGGCGCATACTGTTACGGTTCCGCCGATAACCAGTTTGTCCGTTAGGCTGGCGGCTTTTGCTGGCTGTATTCCAACGGACGCGAGAAAAGTATTTCTTATATAACCACCTGCTGGGGCTTTGGGGGCAAGTTCGTCTGGTTCCGGCGGATTTGATGCGGCAGTAGTAGCGGCAGCTTTCTGAATTTGAGCCTGCTTATCAGCCTCTTGCTGGAGCTTGTTTAGTCCTGCTTGAGTAGGAATCTCAAAAATCTTTTGAAGTTTTACCGCATTTGTCACAAAAAGTCCGACATCATCAGGTAGTTTTTGCGCAAATTGCGCCGCAATTGCATTTCCCAGTCCAAAAGCCGCAGTTACCATCACCATACTAAAGTTAATAAGGAGCGCTATAATAATGACGCGGGTAAGAAGTTTTTTGCCTCCAAGGTGTTCTATGTCAAAAATAATAGTGAGCGCAATCCAGAGGAGAAGAAGGATGAAAAATGAATTTGCAATGTCACGCGCGACAGTCCATAAAGTGAGGATTATCTCATTCTGGGCGGGGAGCATGAAATTAAGCAGTATGGCAAATTTAAGAAAATCAGAAGCGTATGCAACAGCGAAATTAAGCGCTGTAAGGACAATATAAAGTATTCCCCATACTACTGTGAGCGCGGAATTTACAAGCGCGTTTCCTAAAATACTCCCGGTGTTAACCTTGGCTTCCACTGGTTGCTGTTGCCCTGCGGAGGTTCCTCCAGCCGCGGGATTTCCCCCCGCTGGCTGGGCGCTGGTTCCTCCGGCTCCGCCCGCTCCGGCACCGGTAGCGCCTGTGGCAGGATTTCCACCGGTAACCGGAGCTACTCCCTCTCCTTGAGCAATTATTATCCGGCTATTTGTCGCAAAGCCGGTTTTCACCGAAAAAGAGAAAAAGAAAATCGCCAGCGCAAAAACGCCGAGTATAATGATCACTTTTCTAATTCTTTTAGAGTTCCTTAACACCTTCATTTTTCCTTTAAGATGATAATCCCTGAGTCTGTCGAAGGGCTGCCTTAATCACTCCATAAGGTATGCCTTCGACAGGATCAGGCAATACTATTTATAGCCCCGTCTCGCGCGGAGGGAGTATGGTAATCGTCGCCAAAAGCGCGTCAATGTCTTTCAAAAGCGTTTCTGTTTGGGTAATGATTTGATTTGCGGAAATTATCTCTTTGGTCGCGTCTTCCACCGCGGCCTGTACTGCGGTCTGGGTTACCGCGTTTTGCAGGTCGGCTTGGGCTTCTGCGATTTTGCCGAGTTCTATTTGGAGGAGGTTTAACTGAAGAGTCGCGGACTTCCGCTTTATAACAAGCGCATTCTGTGTACTTGTGGCATACATGTCTCCGGCGCGTATACTGACTCCGACAATCGCGGGAATATCGGTTTGCCGCACGGTTATGGTGATAACAGAGTCAAGATTTGCTGCAGTGCTTGTGCTTATGCGGTCTATTTCAGTTGCGGACCCGCCAAGAATAGTGATCTCACTCGTAAGGTCTTGCCGAGAACCTGCAAGAACCGCGAGCGTGTCCTGTTTTATATTCCCAAATGCTTGAGCGCTTATGAATATGGGAGTGGACCCGCCGGATGGGTTTATGCCAAACCCGCTGAACCTTTGCGCCATATCATTCACTTTAAGTGTGAGATATTGTATCTCCTGTATTTGGGTGGTGAAGCTCCCTATGTCTCTTGAATTAAGAAGCGAGTCTTTTAAGAGGAGTACTTGCAGTTGAGTGGAGAGAAGCGCGTTTTTTTGGTCAAGCGCGTTGGCAAGGGTGGATTGCAGTTCCGGACTTACCGCGCCCCCGCCTCCTGTAGCGCGGACCGAGGTAATGTCTTGCCGCGTTTTTATAATCACATCATCCACGATTTTTAGCATTTGCCCCACTTTGAGAAGGTTCTCGTCAATCATTTGGTATGCGGAGGTTCCGACTTGGGTGGGATTAAGATCAATCACCGGAATAGCAACAAGGCCTCCGTCAAATCCTCCGTCTCCATAAGATCCTCTACTGCCGGAGTCAAGAAGCGAAAACGTGCTCGTAACAAGTTTTTGAAGCAACGCGTTTGTGATGGTAAGCACTGCCGCTCCGATAATTTCGTCTGTGTTGGTAATTAAGTTAAGCGGGGCGCTCATTGCGTTGCTTAACATGTCCGAGACAAGTTTTCCCGGGGTTTTTGTTTCGTATTCCGTGGTGCAAAGCTTTTGGCGGGTATAAAGACCCTCTTCTCCCGCGTCTAATGTCTCCTCTTCAATTCCTTGGCGTATACTCCCTTTTTTACTTGAGGGGCCTTGCGCCTGCATGTCTTTAAATACTTTTGCATTCTGATCCGAAATCAGTACGCAATCTTTTTTCACGGGCACTTGTACTCCTAAAAACCCTTGACCGGTTTGTTGCTTGAAGTAAAAGTTTCTTTGTCTTTCCGATTCAAACGCAAGTTTTGAGTCAAGCGCGATTAAATACGCGCCGTAGGGATTGTTTTGGGGCTGAAACGCGATCCGCGCAAACGCGGGCCATCCGCCATACGCAAAATTTTGGTAGAAATCACTTACGTTTTCCACAATATCGGTTACGGTGCACGCGAGCCGTGCGCGGAGTCCTGATGTGCGCAGGCTCACTCGCAGAAAAGCCGAGAGATTCCCGCATAAATTCACTCCGGCAAGATTGTTTAGAAATTCTCCTCCGGCTTCATTTGCCACTTGACGCGCGGATTGGTCTAAATTGGAAATAAAATTCGGGCTTCCCCCTTGAATCCATCCGACTATCTGCATAGTGATCGCCTGCACTATAATCGCCTCCAATATCTTTGCAAGGGGCTTTGTGATGGTCTCCTTAATTCCGAGTTTAGTGGCTACCGCCGCGGATATTGCGTCGGCGGGCGCCGATATGGCACTTGTTACACGTACCCACCAATCTGCTACTGGTTTCCCGCCCGTAGCAAATCCAGCTATATCATCTATGGGCGTTAAAGCCGTAGCAGAATGGATGGGCGTCAAAACAGCGCTTGACACGATAATTACAAGGAGAAAGGTTGTAATTATTTTTCTAAAGTAAGGGGAGATTTGGTTCATTCTTATTGATGCTGTTTAGGAGTTACGCGTTTCGCTCTTTCTGTCATTCCCAACCCTCAATCAAGTTGAGGGCATGCTTGATTGGGAATCCAGTCTTTCTTTGATTCTGGATTCCCGCGGGAGCCTGCCCTCGTGAAGCTTGTCCTCGACCTGATCGGGGAACGGGGGCGGGAATGACAGCAAACGCATAAGTCATAGATGTTGTTGTAACTCTGATATGATTTTTTGTTGAGACTGGGCAAGAAAATTCTTAAATTCGTCTTCAAGAGCTATCCTCTCGTTTATAGCGAGTATTGCCTGCAATGGGTCGCTTTCCGTGTTTCGTATAAGCTCAACCGAATGTTTGAATTTTGAGACGTAGTTTAAGGTCGTAAGATGGAAACTTTCAAGAATTGGAGGCGTGGGTAATTTTTCAAGATCGGAAATCGTTTTGCCGTAGATTGTAACGTAATCATCTAACTTCTCTAACTCGTCGTATTGCTGTGATTTTAAGGATTGCAGGGCGATGTCTAATTCGTTTACGCCGCGGCTTTTGAGTGTATTGAAAATAATGGTAAATTCTTGGAAATACCTTTCTATAAAATTTTGCGTATCCAAACCCGCTATCGTAATATCCGCTTTAGTGATTTTTGGCGCTGAAGAAAGTACGGAACGGTTGGCAAGATTTTCTGCATAGTTTTGGATGTTTACTTGGTCTATCGCCGGGACCTCGCCCGCGATCGCTTGACTTATCGGCTCTTTAAGAAACCGTTCCGCAAAATCGGCCGTAAGATTTATAGGAACGGCAGACGATTCTTTTATATCTTTTAATTGAGTGGGAGGAAGCTTATCGTCAAGTCCCGGCTTTAAGGGATTTCTTCCTCGCTTGATTTCTTCTCCGTCATTTGTCCCGTCTCCATCCGTATCCGGATTATTCGGGTTTGTGTGGAAGATATTCTCTTCCCAGAGTTTTAACCCGTCGTTATCCGCATCGGAATTTAACTCTTTTAACTCTTCCTCGCGCTTAAGCGAGGCAAGAGGCGCGTCCGCGATTTTATTTGGTCTTTTTGGAGATGGCGGGAGCAAGAAAAAGACGCTTGCCGCGATCGCGAAAAACAACAAAAAACCAAGAAAAACCCTTGTTTTGGCAGGACTCTTAAGAGAGTGCCCTCGTAATATTCTCATGTCTCCTTATTATACTACGCTTTCTCGGTTTTGTGCGTGATATGCGGTGTGGATAACTCTTGTCAGGAAGCAAAATTTCCTTTACTCATATCGAGGATAATCCTTCGTACGGAGGATTAGCCTCAATAATCTCCATTATGTGCTATGGCTTTGACGATACGTACCCATTGGGCAAGAGACATTTCCTCGGGACGCGCGTTGGGAGAAAACCCAAGAGAGGAAAAGAGTGTTTTTATTGTTTGTGTACTTGCCCCCACACCTATCGGACTCGCCTCGCTCAAGCGTCGGCGGAGCGGGTAGGTGTGGGGATGGGCGAGCGATGCAAGAGAATTTGAAAGAAGTTTTCGCTTTTGGGAAAATGCGCGCTTCACCACATTGAAAAATAGTTTTTGATCAATCTTGTTTTCAGTAAAAAATTTGTCCGATATACGCGAGATTTTAATTATTGCCGAGTCCACTTTTGGTTTTGGGGAAAAGCATGCGGCCGGAATGTCTTTTATAATTTCAGGTGTCCCAAAGGATTGGACAGAGAGCGCGAGCAGGTTCATCTGCGGGGGTTTTACAGTAATCCTTTGGGCGACTTCTTTTTGGATGGTAAATACGATCGTCTCCGGTTTTGTATCTCCCGCAAGAAGGAGCCGCAGAAGTCGGCTTGTGAGATAATACGGAATATTGGATACAAGTTTGTAGGAATTAGGTTGTAGGTTGTAGGAAGAAAGAAGATTGGGAAGAAGCCGGAGAATATCTCCTTGTATAATTTCTGTATTTTGGGGGATGCCCGCGCGGAGTGTATCTATGAACGCGGCATCTTTCTCAACCGCGATAACTTTCTTGGCATGCTTTGCAAGTGCGCGGGTAAGAATGCCT
This sequence comes from Parcubacteria group bacterium Gr01-1014_33, assembly GCA_007376125.1. Classification (GTDB taxonomy): domain Bacteria; phylum Patescibacteriota; class Minisyncoccia; order Sungbacterales; family HO2-52-23; genus VMFQ01. Next base: position 7,282 of record VMFQ01000044.1, read on the forward strand.
GTTCCCGGGCCAACCTCAAGGATTGTGTCTTTTTTTGTGATTTCTGCAACATGAATAAGAGCAGAAATTACCCACTCACAGCGAAGCAAATGCTGACCAAGAGATTTTTTTGGAGAAAGCATAAAGCGGGAATTATGAATCGGGAATCCTCTCTCACCTCAAGCAAATGTTCGGGTATTTCCCTTAAAAACCGCGAAGGCGCGTTTACTTGGAGCGAACCAAAATGCATGCGCGAGAGGGCATACGTAAGAATGACTTTCTCTTTTGCCCGCGTAAGCGCGACGTAGCAGAGCCGGCGTTCCTCTTCAAGTTCTCCGGGGTTGAAAAGCGAACGGGAATGGGGGAAAATTCCGTCCTCAAGCCCCACGATAAACACAGCGCGGAACTCAAGCCCTTTTGCCGCATGAATCGTCATCATGCGCACTGCTGACCGCGCGTCCGCTATCTCGTCTTGATCCGACATAAGCGCGATATCTTCCACAAATTTTTCAAGTCCTTGAGGCGGGGGAAGATCGTGGTAACGAGCGGCAAGATTGATTAACTCTTCAACGTTCTCCTCGCGTTCTTCAGAATTTGGAAATTCCTCTTCTATGTAGCGTTTGTAATGGATAAGAGAAAGGAGGGATTTTAGGAATTCCACGGATGATTCTTTCTCGGCCTTGTCCTGGAGTTCTTTTATGAGTGCGCGAAAAGAGTGGAGCGCGGCAATTCCAGCTTTTGGCGTTTTTTGCGGAAGTTCTAAACTATTTTCTTGCGTAATGCCCGTATGCGCGCTATACGCAAGAAATGTTTTTTCGCCTATGCCGCGCGGAGGGACATTGATGATTCTTTTCAAGCTTACCCCGTCTTTCGGATTGAGAACATATCGGACATACGCGACAATGTCTTTTACTTCTTTTCTCTGATAAAACTTGATTCCTCCTATGATTTGATAGGGAAAATTGCGCTCAAGGAATATCTCTTCAAACGGCCGCGATTGGGCATTTGTCCGATAGAGAATAACAATATTCTGCGGCGAGTATCCTTCGCGGATGAATTCTTGGATTTTCTTCCACACCGCTTTTGCTTCTCCCCTTTCGTTTTCAGCCGCCACAATTTCAAGGAGAGCGCCCTCTTCTCCGCGCGTCCAAAGCGTCTTTTGTTTTTGGAGCCGATTTTTGGATATCACTTCCGAAGCCGCGCTAAGAATGGTTTGGGTGGAGCGGTAATTTTGGTCAAGGATTATGACGCGCGCATGCGGCCAATCTTTTTCAAAATTTAAAATGTTACGAAAATCCGCTTTCCGGAATGAATATATTGCTTGCGCATCATCGCCCACCACCGCGATATTCCCGTATTTTTGCGCGATCATCTTCATTAACACATATTGGCTGTGATTCGTGTCCTGATATTCGTCCACATGGACGTACCGGAATCGCTCCTGATACGATTCGCATACGGACGGATCAGCCCGGAAAAGTTCAACTGTTTTCATTAAAAGATCGTCAAAATCAAACGCGTTTGACTCTTTGAGCCGGGCCTGATAGCGGACGTAACAGCGATGGATAATGCCGGGGAACAAATCTTCCGTGCCCATAGTTTCCTCGTATTGTTCCGGGCTTATGAGTTCGCTTTTAAGGCCGGAAATGGTGTACGCGATCATCCCCGCCGGAAATTGTTTGGGGTTTATTTCAAGTTCTTTTGCTACATCTTTGAGTAACGAGAGCGAATCATCAGTGTCAAAAATGGTAAACGCCGGAGAAAATCCGATTTTTGAAGCGTGCGCCCGCAGAATCCGGACGCAAAGCGCATGGAATGTGCCGATAAAAAGAAGGTTGTAGGTTGTAGGTTGTAGGTTGTAGGTTAACGCGTGAATGCGTGTTTTCATTTCTTCCGCGGCTTTATTTGTAAATGTTACGCCAAGAATCTGTTCTGGAAGGATACCTTTTTGGATGAGATGGGCAATCCGATGGGTAAGGGTTTTTGTTTTTCCCGAACCGGGTCCCGCCAAAATTAAAACAGGCCCTTCCGTGGCAAGGACCGCTTCGCGCTGTTTTGGGTTAAGGTCGTCTAAGAAATGATCCATGCGATCTACTGTAACAGAAATACTGCGATTAAGGAACTAAAGTGTTTAGGGTTGATGTACGGGGTGTGCCAACTGCTTGGAAGTGTTCCATCCCGTGGAGTAAATGCTCATACTAGCCTCTCACACTCCAAAATGTTCATACAAGCAGTTGGCATATTTGTTCTTTCTCTGTCTCTATGTGAATGACAGTACCGAGCATATATATCTTCTGAAATCTTTCCCATGGAACATACCCGCTACTAAAATGTATCCTA
>VMFQ01000085.1 GCA_007376125.1 Parcubacteria group bacterium Gr01-1014_33
ACACCGGTAATAGCGATAAATTCCTCCATTGCCTTTTGCGTATTGAGCCGTGAACATTGCGCCGCAAGAACAGCGTAGTAATCCGCAAAATGGAAAATCATGTTTCTGTCTGGTCTTGCGCGGCTTTCCTCTTTCTTTCAAAACTTCCTGCACTTTCGCAAACAATTGCTTTGTTATGAGCGGCTGGTATGAACCCTCAAACGGCTCATCCTTCCAGCGCATTACTCCAATGTAAAGTTCGTTGGTTAAAAGATTGTAGATTGACGAGTTAGAACGCGGCTTGCCGTTTGAGCTTTTGACGCCAAACTCGGCGAGGCGATGAGAAATGGCAGTTAATCCATATTTGCCAATCGCAAACTCTTCAAAAATCTTTTTTATAACCTTGGCTTCTTTTGGTTCAGGGACGATATTTCGTAGCCGATGGTCATACACATACCCCAGCGGTTTTTGCCCGGGCCACTCGCCTCGCCGCAGTTTGGCGCGGTTCCCTCGCCGAACATTTTCGGACAGATTGTCCACATAATATTTTGCGTTTGAGAGAGCAATAGACAAAAAGAATTTTCCCGAAGGCGTATTTTCAAACGCGAAAGTAGGAAATTTCAAGTCCGCAAGTTTTCCGGTATCTAACAAATAAATTATCCTGCCACCATCAACAGAATTTCTGGACAATCTGTCCGGATTCCACGCCAAAATGCCGATAGGGTAAGGAAGACCGCCCTCTATCTTGTCGAACATGGCGTTAAAAACTTCTCTGCCCGGAACTTTTGCGGTTTTCTTTTCCACAAAAGTTTCGACTATCTCTAGATTTTCTCGCTCGGCAAATTCTTTGGACTCATCGAGTTGCGCTTCCAGTGAAAGCACTTGGCGGTCTTCCTCGTCGGTGCTTTTGCGAATGTAGAGAAAATATTTTATTGGCTGTTGTATTGTGTTCATATATTTTGGCGTGGGTTAATGGTTAATGTTCGGCGAGGGAACGAAAATCGCCTCAATTCCACCGCAGGCGGAATGCTTGGTGAAAAATTGGAGATGAAAGTTTTTGAACCCGCATATTTTCAAAAATTTTCATCCATAACTTCATTATGACGAACCGCCTCATTTCCGAAAAAATTGTTTCTTGGGATTTCGTCCCGCCGTTTGATTTTGTTGCCCCATTCCTTGCGAGCCGCGCCTCGCGGCGCGGCGAGCAGACCCCTCTGTCATCGCAGAAAAATTTGACATTTCCTATTTGGTGGGCAATACTTGAATCAGCGCGAACCCATTTTGAGCGAAACGCCACAGGCGTTTCGCAACCCTCTCCAATTCGTCCGCTCGGGCGGGGCGGGAAGAAAAAGGGGTTGAAGGTTTCAAAATTCAAATACGATTTGAGAGGATATTTTTGCTATTAGCCGTATGCTCATCGGCCCTGTGGGGTTTATCGTTATTTGGGATAGCAAGTGCGGGACTTGGTGGGATTTTTTTACTGCAATATGTATTCATATTTGAAGTAAGTACCATCCTTTTTTGGTTTTTATTTTTCATAAAAAGATATTTTAAGTCTATACGGACTCACGAGTTTTGGAAAATTATCCCATCTATTTGCGGCATTATCCTGACGGCTATTATTTTTAGTTGGGGTAGAAATTTTTTCATTATTCTCCCATTTAAGTTGAGTGGTAAAATCGAGAATTTTGGATTAATCCGATCTGGTCTATTTCAATTTGATATACCCATCATTGTTATCTTGCAAGTATTAAGCTTTATATCCACAGTATTTTTTGTACGTTCTATGTTACAAAAGAATGTGGCAAATAAATTTATTTTTTCAATACCACTTTTTTTCATTGGCTTCTCTTTTTTAATGCTACCATCAGTGGTGATTTTATTTGAAGATAGAATTTGGCATTCGGAATATGCGACATATGTGGACATATACAAGCGCAGTCCCGAAAACATTACCGGAATTAGTTTGGATACATGCGCAAAGTTAACTACGGATTCCAAGCGTGGATGCTATTATCAACTGGCACAAAAGACTGCTGACCCAAGGGTTTGTATTACTATGGCTCAAGACGATGACGAATTGGCTCAATCATCTATTTCTTGCATGCAATCATTGGCAGACGAAGAAAAAAATTTACATAAATGTATTTATCCATCAGATGTAAATCTATCGCAGTATTATATGCGGCGAGCGTTCGAGCATTTAGCTGCAGCGAAGACAGATTCGCGATATGAGTTATTGGAAAACGTGAAGGATAAATACTCCTTGTCAGATAATGAAATAACGTCACTTACTTGTTTGCTTACAGACGATCCATTTAGTAAAATCTTTCGATCATGCGAAGATACTCTGCAATATCCAAATACCGACGCGGAAGTCAATAGGTACGACAGTGAACTTCAAATCTGCCGTGATCAAGCAATCCAAAAATTGTGCAGTGTTTTTTCAGAAAACCGACTCGTGGAGGCATGTCAAGAAATTGACGCGCTTCATAAACAAATTTGGCCGGAATGAGATCTCTTTTGTACTCGCCTTCTGAATTTCCTTATCACGTCAACGGCGCGGGTATTCCCTTTGCCTTCAACCCCTTTTTCTTCCCGCCCCGCCCGAGCGGACGGTTCGGAGAGGTTAGCGAAACGCCGCAGGCGTTTCGCTCAAAATGGGTTCGCGCTGATTTCAGTATAGGCCACCAAATGAAATGTATATAAAAGTAATCCCCGGAAGAACGCTGTCCTGATAAGACAGAGGTCGAAGGTTCGATTCCTTCCACACCTAAAGAAGCCGTCTCTATCCGTCATTTGCAAAACAAAATCAGATGGTCTATACTTGGATCAGCGCAAGTTTTTTGGATAAGTTTCTTTCAATAAGGAAAAACAAGCGGCATTTGCTCATCCGCTTGTGCATTCTTTTCTTTTTTGGTATAGTGGAGAAAGTCCGATAGGATATTCCGGATGGAGAGGAATCACACAATTCCTCTTCTCCCCTTCTTTATTCCAAGGTCGAGCGTATTACTTACTATTATTTTTTTTATTCTCACACCTTTTAGAATACATCTTGCGAGAATTTCTTCTGTGATTTTCTTCATTTATTTCTACAGAACTAAGCATCTCGCCAGAAAAGGTGCGCGGATTTATTAGCAAATGACAAAATCAGAAATGCTCAATTCTTTGGCCGAGATCACGGGAATGGCGCGAAAAGACGTGGCGGGCGTGATGGAGAAAATGGTGGAAATTGCCTACCATGAAGTAAAGAAAAGCGGCGAATTTGTTGTCCCGGGTCTCGGAAAGCTGGTCAAAGTCCAGCGAAAAGCCCGCATGGGAAGAAACCCGGCAACGGGCGAAACGATTCAGATTCCCGCAAAGACGGTAGTCAAATTCCGCATTGCCAAAGCGGCAAAGGAAGCGGTTCTATAATTTACCGGTTCATACCTGATGAGCGCAAAAATCTCTCCTTGGAGGAGAGATTTTTGTTTTGAGAAATCGCGGGGTACTGTTACGTCCACCGGAGTAATCCCTTTCGCAATAAAAATAGCATGGACAAGAACTCTGCTTGCGGTTTCCTTCTTCCAGCTGTTCCGAATTCCGATAGCCCTCGGAATAGGGGAATCAAATTAAAGTGATTTGATTAACACTCGTATCGGCAGAACCGATAACCGACCTTGGGATGTTCGTATTTCTTTCGGAAACGGCTAGGTAAGCCGCGTAAATCCGCGTCTTGGCTATCCGCATATATCCGCGAAATACGGAGTATTTATTCCCTAAAAGAAAATGTTCCATCCACAGCTTCCGCTACGGATGCCTTGTTCATGTTCTTCTCTATGTCGCCAAAGAGCATGGACTATATCTTCATCCTCTGATCAAGGATTATCTTTCATGAAGCGCTCCTTGAAGATACGCTTGAGTAACTGATTTTTTCTCTAGAGGAGCTCTACGTATAGTCTCTGAGGCGCCTCTCATAAAGAGAGTTGCCTGCTGATTGTCTGCAATTTTTCCGTTGTCACTCATAGTATGATTTTAGCATGAGTAGGAAAAATATACATCAGGTTTTCCAGCATATAGTAGAGTTTTTTCTTTGGAGATCACTCTCCACGAGTCGCAACGGGTGCAGTGTGCACCTACGACTTCGTCCCAATCACCGAATTTAGGTTGAACCCGCTTGAATGCGAGTCTTCGCCTATCCCCGGCTTTTTTGACGTGACGGGCGGTGAGTACAAGATTCGAGAACGTATTCAACGCCACATAGCTGATTGGCGTTTACTAGCGATTCCTGCTTCATGGAGTCGAGTTGCAGACTCCAATCTGAACTGGGGCGCGTTTTGATGGGATTGGCTCCAGCTCGCGCTTTCGCGACCCATTGTACGCGCCATTGTACCACGTGTGTAGCCCAGGGCATCAGAGGGCCACGCTGACCTCGCGTCATCCCCTCCTTCCTCCCCCCTCTTTGTTCG
>VMFQ01000045.1 GCA_007376125.1 Parcubacteria group bacterium Gr01-1014_33
AGCGTAATGGTATTACGATGAGTGCGAGAGGAAGTTTTGCATCCAAAAACATGCATTTTCAGGTAGGGGGAAGATCGTGAACAGGTTCTTATAACAAAAAAGGTGCGGGGGATGCGACAATCTTACATAACGAAGAAGAGTCTTACAACCGTCTTATTAGACCCACTGCGTAATAACCTTTTCTACTGCAATCATGATTTTTCGGCTACAAACAACTCACCGCTCGTCAATGAATACGCTGTATTCACCTCCTCGCGCTTCGTTGTTTTCGCTCGAAAAATCATGATTTCGCTACGAAAAATTATTACGCAGTGGGTCTATTCTCCTATCACCTGATCTGCTTCTGCTAAAAATCCGGGCGGAAACACAATGCCGATTGCGCGCGCCGTGGAACGGTTGACAAAAAGCAGTAATTTTTCCGGAACCTCAACCGGAATATCGCGCGGGAAAGAACCCCTAAAAATTTTATGGGTCATAAGCGCGGCCTGTTTGCCGGAAATCGCATAGTCCGGCCCAAATCCCACAAGAGCTCCTTTTTTTACCTGGGATATGTCAAACGCGGCAAACGGGATTTTTTCCTTGATCGCCTGATGGATATACTGGTCAATGCTCGCCCATACAAGCGAATCGCCCCCGACTATCATCCCGTCAACTTTTTGTCGCCGGATCCGTCCTGCCGCATTTGCATTTTCTTCACGGGTACGCACCGGAAAAAGCACGAGCTCAATCCCAAGTTTTTTCGCGATTTGGTGCGCGATCACAACGGATTTATTTGCCGCGATATCTCCGGCGTCCTCCGCAGTGTGCGGCATCGCAACCCGCCTGATACGAGGATCAATTTCTTTTAAGAGTTCAAGCCGCCGCGCCGTTAATTCGGTTGAAAGACTTGCCACGCCCGTAACATTTCCCCCGGGATGCGCGATGCTTTGGATAAGGCCGGTCGCGACCGGATCTCCCACGGATCCGAACACAATCGGGATCGGCGCGGGAATATTTTTTACCGCCGCATACGCGGCAAGCGTCGCGGGAGTAGAATAGGTATGAATGAGATCAACCTTGTTTCGTATAAAATCCTCGGACGCGCGCGCGAGTTCCTCGGGAGTAGAAAGAAACCGCGCGTCATAGACGATAGTGTCCCCCTCGCGATATCCCAATTCTCTCAACCTGTTTTTGTATCCTTCCACCGCGAGCTCATACGTTCCGGTGCCGCGCACAAGAATGCCGATGGTATATACTTTTTTTTGAATATACGTCTGGTCTTTTAAGATACCCCCGCCGTGGTACAACGCAAACCATGCCGCAACCGCAAGCGCAACAACAATAAGAACTATACTATAGAAATGTGCTGATAGTTTTTCCATAGAGGTTGTGTAATCAATGGTACCGCTCAACGATATGGACGGGCATCACTCTCCGATTGCAAATATAACCACGGTTTCGTTATAAAACCGGGGATCGCATTTTTCTCGGTTGCGCACTTCTCCGCCGAGAGGCGCTTGTTCTCCGTAGGTGTAAAATCCAAGGAGCGGCACATCCGGTCCCACAATCTCCATAATCGCGTTGATCTCATCGCCCGCTTTTTGAGCGAACAGTTTTTCGCGCGCGATGCAATTGAATATCAGCATACATGAAGGCTTTTTTTCTTCAATCTGGAATTCGCGCACGACCCGCCGCGCCGCGTCTTTTGCCGCCTCCACCGCTTTTTCTTTTGATCCGATCATAAGCCGGATCTCCGCCCCTTCCGGAATTTCCGCCGCGCAAGTAATCGCGCCTTCGGCATCCACTGTGATCGGATCGCGAATAAGATATTCTTCTTCGTACTCGGGAATTTTAAGTCCCAAGGGATACGTAATCGCCATCCGCGCGAGCGGTTCTTTGCGGAGTTCCTGGGCATTTTCGCCAAAATAATCTTCATAAATGCGTATTGCGGGTTTTCCATCAAGCTCATAGAGCACCGCGCCTTTTGATTTTGTCGCCTTCATCGGAAGCCCGATAGGCACCCAGCCATGCCGCACTCCGATCCCCATGGTGAAATTTCCGGACATCCCCACGCCTCCGACCGCGCCGGATTCCACTTCATCATCGCGAAATTCGTATGTTTGTTTGAAGAGAAAATCGTCTCCCGGCGCTCCGCCCACAAGCGGAAAGTGCGGTCCCAGTACGTCAAGCACTCCCCGCACAGTGTCTGCTCCATTTCCAGTAAGCACATCCGGGAACATAATAAACACGCGGAGTCCCTCAATCGCTTTTGCCTTCACTTCCTCGGCGACTTTTCTTCCGGCTTCCCGCGCCCCCTCTTTGACGCCCTTGCCAAGTCCGGTATAGAACTTTATCTGATCGGATTGGATGACCATCACTCCCACGGATTCCTGGCTTGGCCCCTCACTGGTAATACAGCCCGCGCTGGTGCATCCCACAAGCGGCGCATTGTTTGACGCCTCGCGGATCCCCTTGACCAATTCTTTTTGGTCATAGATAACGGAAGAAAATGCGATAACAAGATCAGCCGCGCTTGCCCCGGACTTTTCCAGCGCGCGTTTTGTCGCCTCATATCCGGCTTGATAGGAATCTCTATTTTTGCTTACACCAACACCTACGAGAATCATAGAGTAAACGTACGCACAAAATCCAAAGCGTAAGTAGGCAAAATAAATTCAAAATTATAAATTCAGATGTTTTACACGTCTTGGATTTTGTGCGTCGTGCTTATTTTATTATTTGGATTTATGATTGATGGGGTAGGCGATGCGTCTCGGGTTACGGCGTATGCGCTTTTTTAAGAATCGCATCCACTCGCTGAATTATATCGGTGGGAAGGATATTTGCCTTAATGAGATAATCTGCCGCGCCCATCTTTTTCCCCCGCTCTATTTCCTCCTTTTGTCCAAGATTTGAAACGATAACCACCGGTATGTCTTTGGTACGGACACTTGATTTTAATTCCGTGAGAAACGTAAGCCCGTCCGTATCCGGAAGCACAATGTCAAGGAGAATCCCGTCAATCGAGTTTTTTTCCAAAATGGCGCGCGCTTCATCCACATGCATCGCGCTAAACACCCCATAATCGCTTTGCTCGGCTTTTCTCTTGAGAAGACCAACTAAAATTATATCATCCTCCACAATAAGAAGATTTTTCTTTTTGGCGCCGTTGGATGTCCTATTTTCTATAGGGAGAGCGGGTTTTTTTTCTCTTTTTTGCTCCCCTTCCGAATCCGCAATCCTCCCAAAAAATGAATCTACTTTTTCGCCCACTTCATTCGGGGTCAAGTCTGCTTTCACAAGATAGCCGCGTACGCCAAGCTTGAGCGCGCGCTCCACTTCAACGGGCTCGCCCGAATTTGAAATGATTATTACCGGAAGACCGGGCAAGATTTTTTCTTCGGAGAGCGCATCCAATATCATAAATCCGTTCATTGTGGGAAGCATGATATCAAGAAGCACAAGATTGGGATTGACGCTTCGGATGAGCGCAAGCGCTTTTTCCCCATCGCCCACACTCTTTACTGTGTACCCCCTTTTTTCAAGATTACGCTCAATAAGATGCGTAAGTATCTTGTCGTCCTCCACAAGAACGATATATTTTTTCCCCTCCTTTTTACTCGCCATAACGTTTTAGTTTTCGTACTTTGTATTTTTTATCTTACCACAGACGCATCTGTTCCGCCAAAAGTTTATCCACATGCCAAAAATCACCGCATAACAAATTTCCCGTTCCCGTCATGACAGAAAAACGTTACCGATATTCCGGTATAATCCATTCCCTTTTTTGAGCGCTTGATTCATAGAAAACAAAAAACGCAGGATAACCAATGGTGTTTGTTTGAAAAAATCAGAACCCATTTTGCGGAGAACCCTGATTGGTCGCCTCCGCGGAGTTTATCCCGCACCGAGCTTGTTCTGATGTGGGGCTCCGGCGGGACGCTCGGGTGCGGCGGAATTCTCTCCCCTCGGGAGATCTCCCGTAGGGATGATCCACACACACCCTTCCACCGCGCCCTTGCTTGGGCTGACACGAATTTTTCAGCGGCGACAAGAATTATTGAGAAACCAAGTGGCTTGAGTTGCTCTGCTTATCGCTATTTTATTCAATTTACTAGATAATTTCAATGCTATTTTCTTGCTTCAAAAATTCATACTCAACTTTAGAAAATAAACTACTCGGCAAATCATTAAGTCGCTTTTGAATAACCTTAATCGCTGGTTCTGACTTATCAATTCCAATCCAGTTGCGATTGAGCGATTGCGCCGCAACAAGTGTTGTGCCAGAGCCAGCAAAGCAGTCAAGCGCTAAATCTCCCTCGTTTGAGGACGCTTCAACGATAAACTTCAATAAATCCAAACTTTTCTCTGTTGGATATTGCGGATATTGTGGGTCTTTGAATTCCCAAATATCTTGCATTTTTTTCCCGTCTCTTTCGTCTAGAAAGATTTTTTTGCGCGGGACGCCATTTGCTGACCACTCAATCAATCCTTGCTTGTCCCATTCTTCTAAAATTGCCGGATCAGTCCGCCAGTGGCGACCTTTTGGCGGCTTCATTCCTTTCCATTCTTTGCTTGTATTTCCGTGAGAGGTTTCTCCGGGGGCGTGAAGTGGGATTGTTGTATATTGTCGCCCACTCTTATCCAACTTCTTAAAGAGACGCTCCTTATCTTCTTCCGAGAAAGGAACGCGCGGGTCGTTCCAAATCGGACTTTCCGCTTTTGTATAAAAAAGTATTAAATCTTTTATATTGCCGTATGCTTTACGGTGAAAATTTTTTGGATTGCACTTGATACGAGTTATATCGTTGCGGAACATATCACGACCAAATACTTCATCCATTATGAGTTTTACATAGTGTCCGATTTTATAATCAATATGGAGATAGATTGACCCGCGCTCCGATAAAAGCTCGCGTAAAAAAATCAGTCGTTCACGCAAAAATTCCAAAAACTCCGCTCCAATCAGAGTATCACTGTACGCAATAGCATCTCCGTTGCTACTACTGATTGTGTTTGCACGATCATCACTGATTTTGAAATGTCCGTTTGTGGCAAATGGGGGGTCAATATAAATCAAATCAACCTTACCTGAATAATTATCAAGTAGGGTTTTTAGAGTAGAAAGATTATCGGCATGAATGAGCTTATTTTTCGCTCCCTTGCCCGATATAGTTTTTAGTTCAGCTCTCGAAGTTTTTTCGAGAATATCTTTCTCATATTTTTTATTGTCATAAGTGATAAGCATAATATCTATATTTGATAGAGAAATTCGCGCAAAACAAGCGCGCTCATAATGTTTTCCTCTTTGAGTTTTCCGGTTATATCCTTATACATTTTGTTTTTACCCTTGATGTAGAGGACACCATCAAGAATTGCAACCTTAATCGCTTTAACATTTTTTGCTTTTATTGTAGCGATAGCGTCATTGAATTGAGCATTTTGGTGTCCGCCAAAGTCGGTCAAAAACTTTGCCTCTCCGATAATATACTTGCCATTGAAGCGACTGATAAAGTCCAATCCCTTATTGTGTTTATAGTTCAGATGTTCGCGAGCAAAAGCCATCATTTCCGCATCGCTGGCATCCAAGACTGCATTTCCTTTCGCTTTCAAAAATTCATCAAGTTTCACTGGCTGAATTCCTAACGCTTTCTTGTCAAGCCAGCGTTTGAAAAGCGGCCCAATTTGGCGATTCGTTTCTTTTGGTTCAGAGCAACGCGCAAAAATTTTATCAAGTCCCATTTCATACAAGCGTCCCGAAAGCCGAGCGGAGGTCGCTGGGTTTCGCTCTAACGCGGTCTTGTCTCGTTTTAGATAAGCAACATAGGAATCTTTAATCGGAAACAAATCTAGTTTTAAAAGATTTTGCATAAGCGTAACATTGTCCCGCTTTTCAAATGCTTTTTCTACGTCTTTCCAAAGTTCGCCGTTAGGTTCGCGTATTCCTTCCGGAATTGTTGGGTATACCTGAAATAGATCATCCAAGTAGCTACGCTGACTTGCGTATTCAATACTTAACTGTGTCCAATGGTTTATGTTCTTTTTCATAGTTTTCTGTGTGGATAAAATTGATTTTTACTCATGGCATTTCAAGAATCTTGTTATCCACAAAATTCTGTCTCTCCATTTCTTTGATAGCGTCCCCACAGATTATTTTATTAGTGAAATCTTTTGGAAATTTCATAGTTTTTATCTCTCCTATATGAGAAAACTTTTCGAATGGACCTACCGGGAATCGAACCCGGACCTCATCCATGCCATGGATGCGTAATAGCCATTTTACTATAGGCCCTTATTGATTTTTGTGGACTCGGCTTTGTTACCGAGCACATAAAGATATAGAATTTCAAGGATGCCGAGAGTGTTTATGAGAAGAAGTGCTACAAACCACCCCTTTTGTCCGTTTCGCGCGGAACGCCACAATGCTTTTGCTTTCCAATAAAGCGACCAGAGCGCGATCGCCATCAAGACAGGAAACCAAAGCGCCGACGAGAAGAATCCGCCAAACGGCATTAGCCAACTGTTAAGGTAATGGAGCATACGATTTTTACCTTCTTGGTCTCAATTTTTTACTTTGCGCGCCCATTAAAGCCGCATCAAAATAAGCTGCGCTTCGCCGTCAAGACACCCGTCCGAATCAATCTTCTGATCCAAAAGATAACGCTCCATGCTTTCCGATATTCTATTTTCATTGTTCCGATCTCCTTGAATCCCAATATAAATTCCTGGAGGAATAACGCAAGGTTGGCCAGATTGAAGCAAGTCCGGATAACGAGTCGCGCCCTGCGGCCAATAGTTATAATCATATAATCCTCCCCATGGCGTAAGCGGCCAGCTTTGTAAATACGGGCCGCTCCATTTTTGCTGGACGAGCTGATTCCAGCCCGAAGGGCAATATTCCGGACCCGGCGCACACGCAGGAAGCGGTAATGAGAAGCTTGGATTATCGGGCCGCCATGGAAGCGTTTTTACTAACCCGGGATCATCGCCTCGTCCTGTATCGGGCGGCCAGAATCCCATTTGGTCGTGATAAAATTCAACCGCCTTTTTAAATGCGTCTCCATCGGAAGCCGCTTTTGCCGCTCTTGCTTTATCCCGCACTCCTTGCAGTGATGTAAATATGACGCTTGCGAGCACGCTGATTATCGAGATAACCACAAGAAGTTCCACGAGCGTAAAGCCGGAGAAAAGATGCGTGCTTTTTTGAATGAAAACTTTTTGCATAGCGCCCTCGCGAGGAGTCGGACCTCGATCTGCACGTTAGGAGTGTGCCGTTCTGTCCGTTGAACTACGAGGGCTTGTTAGAAACGAGCATATCACACCATT
>VMFQ01000046.1 GCA_007376125.1 Parcubacteria group bacterium Gr01-1014_33
GTAAATGTCGCGCTTGGTCCTTTTAATCCTACCATCTTATTTTCTTTTGAATAGGTATAGTGGGTTTCCGGAATCATTTTTCCCGGTTGGAGGAATACTGGACTGACAACCCCCCTGATCGGATGAGAATTAAGATATTGGCGGAAAATTGTAAAGTGTTCTCCGGACATCGTTGTCCTCATTTTTCCTATATAGCCTACAAGTTCTGAGAGCTGAACGGCAGTTCTGTCTATTAGGCCCTTGATTTGATAATGTCGCTTCGAATCATGGAACAGAAGCAAGCGTATAGACTCTTTAAGAGCATTAATGGCTTGTTCCATATGCTCTTCGCTTCGTGCATGCGCCAGATAAAAATCCCTTTCCGTATGCCCAATAGATCCAAAAGTAAACGTGCGCCAATCTCGCGAAGGATTGACTAAGACGATTTCTTCGTATGTAAGCATCGGAGGAAGTTCTGCCGCATAACTAAACTCATCAATGAGTTGGGTGAGTAACTTTGAAGGCATCACCCCCGAATGGACAATCCCCATCTCCATAATTTTAAGATCAAGGAGAGCGACTCCTCGAATTGTTGGATGAAGTAGGATCTTGGCAAAGTTATCATGGGACAAGTGCAAATGAGAATTTTTATCCCATAACCGTTGAATTACTGTTGTGCATATTTCCGCGAACAATTCTGCATCCATTTTTCCTTCTCGTACATCTTGGAGAAGAAGCGGAAATTTTTCCACCACGAAATCGCTTATGTAAGGCAGTGGGCGAAAAGGTATACGCTTAATCTGGTGAGATGGTTCTCGGAAAAGTTCTTCCATGAGTTTCCCTCCTTTTTATTTTTGTAAAAGACCCAAATCCAGTACATTTCGTACTGGCGGCTATCCGTCTTTTTAGATACACAGCCGCCAACACAAATCTATACAAAACATCCCATCACTAATTTTGCGGAAAACATGAGACACGATGATGTTGTACATGCATACAGGAATAAGGACAAAATTTTACTCTCCCACCGTCTAATGCAAAATTAGTAAGGGACAAGAAAAACGCCTTCCGCGAAAGTCCGGAAGGCGTTTTATAATGCTTTTTGAATATTATTTATCCAATACTAAAATCCGGACTTTGCGAGGAAGCCTTTATGATATTCTGCTTTATCTGGATTGAGATAAAGATGAGGGAGATGAGCGACAAACTCCAAATCTTCAGCCGTGGGTATCGAGATAGGTCTAAGTTCTGCAATAAGACATTGAGCAGTATTCAAAATTCTTAGAGATTCTTCTTTAAGCGTTCCCTCCATTATTCGTTTCCGATTTCGCAGCCGTTTAATGACAAGCACTATATCAGAAAGTGTGCGA
The DNA here is from genome assembly GCA_007376125.1 of Parcubacteria group bacterium Gr01-1014_33. Classification (GTDB taxonomy): domain Bacteria; phylum Patescibacteriota; class Minisyncoccia; order Sungbacterales; family HO2-52-23; genus VMFQ01. The sequence goes on from VMFQ01000046.1 coordinate 1,350, forward strand.
TAGAGCACTCTTTCATACGGGCTATTCAAAATTATAACCCTCACCCGCCTTAGATGCAGTTCTGCCTCATCAAGATGCACGCGTATGGCTACTCCATATATAGTCTCAAAATCTTCCTTTTTTATTATACGCTTCAGTAAAGAAACTGCCGAGGAGAAGTTGCTTCTCATCACTTGTATCTCTTTTGGTTGGAGTTCTCTCATCTTTCGTCTCCTTTCTTTTTCAAAGATCAAGTAAATTAAAATCCCCAGCGTGTCTGCGGGGGATTTTGGGATGAGTCTTTTTTTGAGTTGTCTCTCAAACGCCACATTCCAAAATCTCCGGCCGAAGCGGGGTAAGATAAAAGCGGATAAAGATGAAAGAAAAGAACTTTTGGAGCCCGATTTTCATAATATTCTCATACTAATCAAAGCAAAAAAATAGTCAATGGCCGGTTTTCCACAAAAAGCATTCTCTAAATCTTTTATACCCTCTTTGCGTGAAGGAGAGAACAAAGGAAAAGTTGTATTACGGGGTCACACAACCGCACCTGTGGATAACTTTTTATTGCGGTATGCGGTATGCGGTTCTTTAAATGAGGAAGCGATAAGTTCTTCGGTAAAATCATAAATATCTCCGGCGCCCATCATAAGCGCGACGTCTCCCGCGCGGATTTCCGTGCGGATAAAATATGCGGCGTGTGCAAACGAATGCGTGTGCCATGAATTTTTCCCTCTTTGCAGGAGCGCGTGGGCAAGCGCAACGGAATTTACCTCGCGTTTTGCGTTTTCCGTTTCCCTTCCGGCAACATCGTATACCGGAAGCAGAAGCACCTTATCCGCCATATCAAACGCGCCTACAAAGTCATCCCAAAGATATGCGAGCCGAGTGTATTGATGCGGCTGGTATACGCACCAAATGCGGCGAAACGGGAATCTGTTACGCGCCGCCGCAAGCGTTGCGGAAATCTCGGCTGGATGATGCCCATAGTCGGAAAAAATAAACGCCCCGTTTAGTATTCCTTTGAATTCAAATCTGCGCCACGCGCCGCGAAACTGCGAAATTGCCTTCAATATCGCGGGCTCGTGCACGCCTGTGGCGCGTCCGATGGTAAGCGCGCAAAGCGCGTTTGAGACATTATGCTCGCCCGGAATTTTTAAGATATTTCGGATTGTCCGCGCCTCGGGTTGAGACATGCTATACCACAACACGCGTTTCCCGAATTTCTTTGCGACTTTGCGCGTGCGCACGTCGTCTTTATTCGCCACGATCGCGCCTTCCGCAGGCACTCGCGCCAGATACTCTTCAAATGCTTTTTCCACGCCCGCCACGGTTTTATATGTATCAAGATGCTCGGCGTCAATGTTGGTTATCGCGGCGATTACGGGCGAGTAATTGAGAAACGATCGGTTGTATTCGTCCGCTTCAAGCACAAGGAATTTACTTTTCCCTTTCCTGAAATTTGAGTTTCCAAATTCTTTGAGTTTTGTTCCCACGATAACCGTGGGGTCATAGTACCCTTCTTCAAGAATAAGCGCGCAAAGCGCCGTAGTAGTGCTTTTCCCGTGCGCGCCGGAGATGGTGATGGTGGTGTATTCGCGCGTGAGCTCCCCCACTGCCTCGGCATACGTTTTTACGTCAATGTTGCGCTTTTTCGCCTCTTGTAATTCGGGGTTTTCTTCCGGAGTTGCGGCAGTATAAATGACGCGGTCAGTATGGTACGAGACATGCGAGGAGTCGTGCGCTCCGATCATGATTTTCGCGCCAAGCCCAGCGAGTTCTTCCGTGATTTCGGAAGATTTCAAATCAGACCCGCTTACCGAATATCCTTTTGCGAGAAAATATTTCGCAAGCGCGCTTACGCCGATCCCGCCGATGCCGATGAAATGGATTAATGTTGATGCCATAAGGTTATTATAGCAAAAATATGGCAATCCACAAATGAATGAGTCCCGGCTTTCATTGGGTATTATTTCTAACGGGACAAACAAAAACCTCCCACAATGGGAAGGTTTTTGTTTTTTGGATGTATACAAAAGAATAAAGGCGTATCTTCTCGTCTTAGGGCTCGTTAAAAAACAACCCCCGTATCTTGTCATTCTCGGGCTTGACCCGAGAATCCAGAATTTCAGAAAAAGTGCTGGATTCCCGCCGGAGTTTACCCTCGTGAACACGGGGGCGGGAATGACACACAGGAAAGTTATTTTTGTACGGCGTCTTGATTCCTTTGCTTGCATCCGGCTCAACAGCGTTTCAGGAGATGATGATGAGGGTTCAGTTATTTTTATAACGACGGAGCCCACAGCTGTCGTTGGTTGTGAAGGGCTTATTTGTCCTTCGTTTCTCTTAGGATGAACACGCACGCGTCTACCGCGAGTTCTATAAGATACTTGCGCGCCTCCTTCTGGTCTATCTCAAGCACCAGTTTAATCACCTCCTGATGCTCTTCAACCAGAGAATCAATGGCGACTAAAAGCTTCTTGGCCACTAGCGCGCGCAGTACCTTCCTGTCCACAACGGTGCTCTTCACCATCTTCTGTCCTCCTTTAGAAACTGGTTCAGAATAGGACCAATTCCTATTCTGTCTCCCCATGATACCAAATCTATACAATCTTGTCAAGTAGTTTTCATCTCCTCTTCTTGTTATGCTAATAGATAATATGCGCCTTTCCCCGGACACCCATCTCCATTCCAAAGAGCATCTTTTAGCGGACGATCTCTCCCGTATGATGGGCGAACAAAAAAAGTTTGCCGCGTATCTTGGTATTGCCAAGAGGTATTATGAATCGGATCTTCGAGGGCTTTGTTCTCGCGTCCTTCAAAAAGAAGATCTTCCGCCGGAAGCGCGGGGAAAATATTTTTTTGCCGCGCTTAGGGGGCTTTCCAAAAAACCCATCGCGCGGAAGAAAAAAAAGAAACCCGCAAAAAAGAAGAAAGGCCTCAATGCCAATAAAAATGGACGTTCACCGGAAACTTAGTTTACTAAACTAAGTTTACTAAACTAAGTTTGGTAACAAGTTTGGTAACCGTACATCTTAAAAACTATGAAATTCACCCACCTCCATGTGCATTCCCATTATAGTCTTCTTGACGGGCTTGGGAAAATTGATCAGCTTGTGAAGCGCGCGGCAGAGCTTGAAATGGACTCGCTCGCGCTTACCGACCACGGCAATCTTTACGGCGCAATTGAGTTTTACCAAAAAGCCCGCAAAGCCGGCATAAAGCCGATTATCGGCTGTGAGCTTTATATTGCCGCGGGACATATGCAGGACAGAACTCCGGGCATTGATGATAAACGATACCACTTGACCGTGCTTGCCTCCACAACCGAAGGATACCACAATCTCATCCGCATCGTCTCCAAAGCCCATTTGGAAGGGTTTTATTACAAACCCCGCGTAGATAAAGAAACGCTGCGGCAGTTTTCAAAAGGCATTATCGTACTCTCCGGGTGTTTTGCCGGAGAAATCGCGCGCGCGATCCAAAATAAAAAAATGGAACGCGCCGAGGAACTCGTATGCGAGTACCAGGATATTTTTGGCAAGGATAATTTTTATCTTGAACTCGGCGCGCATTTTAACTACCCGGATCAGAAAGCAATCAATCAAGGGCTTGAGATTCTCTCGCAAAAAACCGGCGCCCGGCTTGTCGCTACGAACGACATACATTATATATATGCGGATGATGCCGAGGCGCAAGATATTCTCGTGTCGGTGCAAACCGGCGCACGGTCGCTCCAAGACGAAGATCGGCTTACCATGCGCGGCGCAAATCTTTCCATGCGCTCGGCCGAGGAAATGGGAGCGCTTTTTCCGGATCACCCGGATGCAATTGAGGCAACGCAAGAGATTGCTTCACGCGTAAATATCCAGATACGGCTTGGGGAAACTCACCTTCCCCACTTTAAAGTGCCGGATGGGTACGACGCAAATTCATATCTTCGGGAGCTCTGCTGGAAAGGGTTTGAGAGAAGATACGGCATAATAAATCCCCCCACCTTCCCGCGGGGTATTGAACCCCGCGGGAAGGATTTTTACGACGCCCATTCATACCCGCGGCAAGACCGCGGGGTATTCTGGGAAGGTGGGGGGATAAAACCCGAAACCCGAAACCCGAAACCCGAAACAGCATCCAATGAGCTACATTCCAATGATCAAAACAATGAAGCGGCAAGAATACTTCAGATCATTGAACGGCTTGAATACGAACTTTCAGTAATAAGCCAAACCGGATTTGCTTCGTACTTCTTGATCGTACAGGATGCCGTGAATTGGGCAAAGCAAAACGGCATTGTGGTAGGTCCCGGCCGCGGATCTGCACCGGGATCGCTTGTGTCGTACCTCTTGAATATCACCAATATTGATCCCCTTCGCTATAATCTGCTGTTTGAGCGATTCTTGAACCCGGAGCGAATTTCAATGCCCGATATTGACCTTGATTTCGCGGATACCAGGCGAGATGAGGTGATTGACTTTGTCGCAAAAAAATATGGGCATGATCACGTCGCGCAAATTATCACCTTCGGAACAATGGCGGCGCGCGCGGCAATCCGCGACACCGGAAGATCTCTTGGCATGCCGTATAGCTTCTGCGATCAGATCGCAAAAATGATTCCCTTTAGTCCGCAAGGCGAAAAATCCGGATGGCTTAAAAAATCGCTCGCATCGGTACTTGAGTTGAAATTTCTTTATGAGCGCGACGCAGAAGCAAAACGCCTGATTGACGCGGCAATAAAGCTTGAAGGAGTTGCGCGGCACGCATCAACTCACGCCTGCGGCGTTGTGATTTCTCCGAGGCCCCTACAGGAGTTTATCCCGCTCCAGCATGCGGCGCGCCACGGGGAGTCAAAAACATCGGGGGGCGAGAATCAGGTCGTCGTAACCCAATACGACATGCATGCGGTGGAAGATCTCGGACTTTTAAAAATGGATTTTCTGGGACTTCGCAACTTGAGCATCATTGAGTCTGCCTTGAATCTCATTAAAAAAATCCACGGCGAAGCAATTGATATTGATGCACTTCCACTTGACGACAAAAAGACATTTACACTTTTCCAACGCGGCGACAGCCTAGGACTCTTTCAATTTGAGTCGGCCGGCATGCGGCGTTACCTTAAGGAACTTAAACCAACAGAATTTGAGGACTTAATTGTAATGGTGGCGCTTTATCGGCCAGGGCCAATGGAACTTATTCCGAGCTATATCAATCGAAAACATGGAAGAGAACGAGTTGAATACCTTCATCCAAAACTTGAACCAATATTAAAACCAAGCTGGGGCGTGGGAGTTTTTCAAGAGCAAATGATGCAGATTGCGCGTGATCTTGCGGGATATACGCTTCCCGAGGCAGATACGCTCCGGAAAGCCATCGGGAAAAAAATAAAATCGCTTCTGGATGAGCAGAAAGCGAAATTAATCTCCGGAATGCTCAAAAACGATATTCCGCAAAGAACTGCCGAAGCAATCTGGGAGCTTTTTCCCCCGTTTGCGCGGTATGGATTTAACAGAAGTCACGCTGCATGCTACGCGCTCATCGCGTATCAAACCGGATACCTCAAAGCGCATTATCCCACCGAATTTATGACCGCGCTCTTGGCGGCGGAAAACGCGGATATAGAAAAAATCGCGTTTTTCGTGGAAGAAGCGCGCGCGATGGGGATTGAGGTCATGCCGCCCGACGTAAACGAAAGCTTTGCGAGCTTTACCGTGGTGGAGCCGATGAAACCCCGTGATGCAACCTCGGCTGTCCCGACTTCAATCGGGACGAAAACGGATGGTGCCGAGCTTGACCCCGTAGAATCACCCAAAGGGAAGCTCTACGGGGTTGATATACGGGGAAGAATCAGGTTCGGACTTGGCGCGGTAAAAAACGTGGGAACAAACATTGTAGCGGCAATAATTGAGGAGCGCAAAACCCGAGGACGATTCTCCACGCTTACTGATTTTTGCGAACGCGTCCAGCATAAGGACTTCAACAAAAAATCCATTGAGTCCCTCGCGCGATGCGGCGCGCTTGATGCGTTTGGCGAACGGAATCAGCTTCTGGAAAATATGGAAATGATTCTGGAGTATAACCGTGAATCGCAGAAAACAAAAACCGGCGGACAGTCAAATTTATTTAGCATGAGTCCGGAAATTCAGGCTGCCTCGCTTCGGTTGCGTCCGGCAGAACCTGCGCCAAAACGGGAAAAACTCCAATGGGAAAAAGAGCTGCTGGGACTCTACGTTACCGAACATCCGATCCAAGAATATCTTGAAAAACTGCAAAAAAATAAAGTCCTGCCGCTAAAAGACCTTACCGTAAAACTCCGCAACCAAGTCGTCTCTATCGGCGGCATTATCTCTGGCATCCAAAAAATTACCACTAAATCCGGCGAGCCTATGCTTTTTGTGAAAATGGAAGATGTAACTGCGCGTACTGAAGTTCTGGTTTTTCCGAAAGTGCTCGCGCGAAACCCGGGCATCTGGCAACAGGAAAAAGTGCTCATGGTCCGCGGCCGCGTATCCGACAAAGATGGCATCACCAAAATTTTGTGCGAAGAAGCATTTGAAATTCCGGCGTAATATAAATGAAGGAGAATTACACGTTCCCTCTTAAAAACTGTTGAAAAAGTACATCCGTATCAACGTTATCCTCATTATCCGCTTAAGCAGATAATGAGGATAACCTTACTATCCCTCTTATGCTGAAAAAACCAAAGAACGAGGATTGAGAACCGC
>VMFQ01000047.1 GCA_007376125.1 Parcubacteria group bacterium Gr01-1014_33
CTTTCATGTTTTTTCTTCAATGAAAGAACAAGGACACGCTCCACACACATGGAATTGGAAAAGCCATAAGCAAAAGTAGGTGTGGGGGTGTGGATAACTATAATACAAGGATTTCCAAAAATCTGGTACACTAGTGTCATTATGCCCTGCATTCTTATTTGGTGTGTGTATCTCCCTTTTGGAATGAGAAGATATTTATTGCAGGAAAAAGGTCGAAATACAATAGCTAATTCTTTTTTCCATAATGAATCCAAAACAATTTCTTACTCTGGGCGGGATCGTGCTTGCGCTTGTGGGAGTCCTCGGTATGGTGGGGATTCTCGGACCTACTGAAGGCCAAAGCCTTTTTGGCAGTGCATGGTGGTTTGATCCGGGTGAAAACTGGGCGCACCTTATCCTCGGCGTAGTCGCGCTTATTGCCGCGTTTGCATTAAAGCCGGACATGCAAAAGCCGCTTACGCTTGTCGTGGGAATAGTTGCGCTTGCGGTAGGGGTGATAGGATTTGTGCTTCCAAACGAAGTACCCAACTTCCTTGGCGCAAATCTGGAAAATCCTCTTGACAACATTCTCCATTTGATAGTAGGGCTCTGGGCGGTTTTCGCATGGAAAGGCGCAAAATCCGGCGCGCCAATGGGAAGCATGTAGTACATTTTGATATTCGGTACATAAAAATAATCCCGACTTCCGTCGGGATTATTTTTTATCCGACGGGATACATGCGGCGACGCGATAGTCTTTGATTGCTATTTTCAGAAAATCAATTTATACAGAACAAATTTATTTAAATTTGCGGGCGTTTGCGAGCACTTCTCCCGCATGCGTTTCGGGCTTTATCGTCTCATATATTTTTGTAATTTTTCCTTTGGGGTCAATCAAAAATGAATTCCGCAATGTGCCCATGTAGACGCGTCCCATAAATTTTTTCTCGGTCCAGACGCCGTATTTTTTCACTACTGTTTTATGTTCGTCAGAAAGAAGGGCGAACGGGAGATTATATTTTTCCTGAAATGCTTTGTGGCGTTTTATGGGATCTACGCTTACTCCCAAAACTGCTATTTTGTTTTTCCGGAAGCTTGGAAATGAATCGCGTATCGCGCATGCTTCTTTGGTGCATCCCGGGGTATCATCTTTGGGATAAAAATATAAAAGCACCCATTTCCCTCTATACTCCGAGAGCGAGTGCATTATTCCATCTTGATCCGGAAGGGAAAAATCAGGAGCGAGTTGGCCGACTTTGGGCTTCATAGAAATATGATACCAAGATATTTTTTCTCTGTCTACAGAAACAAGAAGATTTCCAAAAGCACGATGTTTAAAAGAAGCTCCGAAAGCGACGCATATCCGATCGGTCCTTTTATAACTATTTTCCGATTTGGAAAGAAGGGGTAGAGATTTGCTCCATCCAGCGCATCAAGAATGAGATGGCTGAAATAAGCGATAGCGAATACAATTCCCCATTGGACATCAATGAATGATAAGATGGTTGAGAGACCCCCCCCACACGAAGATATTATGGAGGATGTGACGCTCATTTCCGTACGAATCATCCTCGGTAATAGTGCTTTTCAATAATCGGAACGGATGCAAGAAGAGTTTATTTCGTATAATCGGTACGAAATGATCAAGATCGGTAGCAAAACTGCCGATAAGGGCGGCATCAAAGTGTCCCGTAATCTTTCCGACAATGAGGCCTGCCGCCAGATGGGTGCTCCAAAACATTTGAGTATGATTATTTTCTTGCCACCATGACAAGATACGGAAGAAAATTTCTTGGCTCAAACTGCCACTTAACATCGGAGAAAAATCTCTTGAGAACGGGAAGCGCTACGGGCGTATGCTGATAAAAGATAAATCGTCCGCCGGGCGCCATGGCGGCAGAACTATTTGCAATAATTTCCTCCTGCATCGCGCGTATGTCGCGATCAAGGAGCGCCCTGGTTGAAAGCGGTACCCCGCAGATGACCGCGTCAATGCGCGGCAGTCCGAGTCCGAAAAGATCGCGCGAAACGTAACGCGCGTCATCATGCAATACGCGAAGACGCGGATCGTTGATTCGTTCCATCTCTCCGACAAGGTCCTTATTGATCTCAACGGCGATAACCTTTCCATCTGCGGGCAGATGGCGTAGGAGCGCTTTCGTGATTACGCCATCTCCCGCCCCATATTCAATTATGAAGCGGTCGGTCGGTTCCAGCACTTTCAGAATCCGCTGTACGATGTATCGGGAACTCGGCACCCATGCGCCCACTCCGCCGTAGTCCTTGAGCCCTTCTTTAAAAAAAACGGTATTCATACGCAGTGAAAGTTATTGTGAGATAAAGAGATACTGATCACGCCGCTTTGGTCAGGAAAGTATGATTCTATTGTGTATTTGAAAGAATCGCGCATGCTTCTTTGGTACATCCCGGGGTATCATCTTTGGGATAAAAATACAAAAGCACGCGCTGTCCTTTATAGTCCGAAAGCGAACGCATATTGCCGTCTTGATCCGGAAGGGAAAAATCAGGAGCGAGTTGGCCGACTTTTATTTTTATCCCCACAATTATAGCAAATAGTATTTTTGGCGTCCAACGTTATACGCGCGTTACTCAAGTTTTTCCATGCGAACACCCACAAGCCGAATCAGTTTTTTGTGCGGATTTTCCCGCTTGTCCAGAAATGGCATAAAGAGTTTAAGCGCTTCAAACCGCAGTACGTCCAATTTTCTTGCCGGATAATCAAGGGTATGGGCGCGGGAAATTGTTTTGAAATCAGAAAATCTCACTTTGATCGCCACAGTCCGGAAACTTGTACACTTGTCTTTTCGGAAACGTTTTAGTATATCCCTACACATCTTTTCAATACTCTCAAGGAGCAGGGCGGGATCAAGAGTATCTTGGGAGAATGTTTCTTCCGCGCCGATTGATTTTATTTCATAATTTTCCTCTACGGGAGAATCATCCTGTCCGCGGATTTTGTGGTAAAGCGCTTTCCCCCATTTTCCGAGAAGTGATTCTAATTCTTCTTGGGGAGAGCGTTTTAAATCGCGTACGTACGCGATTCCTCGCTTCGCAAAGAGAAGTTCTGTTTTTGGACCAATCCCCGGAATTTTGCGTAGAGGAAGCGGCTCCAGAAATTTCTCGGCATCTTTTTCTTCAACCCGGGTAAGTCCATCCGGTTTTTGCATGTCGGATGCAATTTTGGCAATCAGTTTATTCGGGCCGATACCGATTGAACAAGTGAGTTTCTCTTTCTCTCGTATTTCTTCTTTGATTTGTCTGCATATGTTTTCTACGGCCGCATAATTTCGAGACACGCTTATATCAAAATATGCTTCATCTATGCTTGCTTCTTCAACAACCGAAACGTGATTCCGAATAATCGCCATTATGTTCCGCGACACTTCTCCGTAGCGCCGGAGGTTTGTGCCAAGGAACACCGCCGGGGGTTTTCCCTGTTTTCGCGCCACCTCCGCAAGTTGCCATGCTTTGGAAATAGGCATAGCCGAATAAATCCCGTATGCGCGGGCTTTGTAGTTTGCCGTGGATACTACTCCGCGCCCTTTCCCCTCCTGTGGATCTGCACCCACCACAATTGGTTTTCCTGCAAGCCATTCATGCTCCCGTTCTTCCACCGAGGCAAAAAAGGCATCAAGATCAAGATGTGCGATGATTCTTGTATTCATTGTCACATTATACCAATCTTGGATTCTTGATGAAAATAGAAAGAAATATTGAAAAAAACTAAAACGCCAGAATAAGATGTTCTTATTCTGGCTTGTTTTTTGCTTCCTGTAATCCGCAATTATAAAAATTGAGGAGTAAATCCGTCTATTGCTACGGGAATCCTCTTGTCTCGCAGTCGTTTTCCAATCGGCTGGAGTTCTGCTATGAGGCGTCTTTGAGAAAACGCGGAAGCTTTTGGATCGCCGATTACAATAATGAGTATGGGTTCTTTTTCGGAAATCAGTGTTCCAAACCCATGGAGTTTGTCAGAGGCGATTGATGCGTAGATATCAACTTCTTTAGCGGCATACGATGCGCTCACAAACCGACGGCTTACATGGAAGCCCGGGAGAAGACCCGGGGCGCGGCTCACATTCCATTTGCCGGTGCCGTCAACATACACGATATGCGCGATGTGATGTCTTTCGGGAGTAACGTTACGATGTCCTCGATAGGGAATGTTGAGATTATGTGCTATTTTTTGGGCGTGCTCTTGGGCGCATTGTTCCGCGTCCGCAGGATTGAGTCCGTTTTGTTCTGTAAAAATTTTAGCGGCGCCGCATCCTTTATGGCTTTTTATGCCTTTTGCTCCGGCAAGTGTAAGTGCGGAAATGACTTCGCGTTCGGTCCACAGGATCCCCACACCTGCAAGACGTATCCTGCCTCCAACTCGTTCATCGCCGCATCCCGCATCCGCATCTTCATCTTTCGTATCCGGTCTTATTGCCTCGCGTATCATGTCATCACTTTCTTTCATAAACTTCTCAACTCCAAGAGCGCGGAGATGCGCATAGGTCTCGCGCTGACTCTCCCAGACCTTGCGTACACTTTGGTAAAGTTTTTCACTCCCCTGCGGTTTTTCAATCTTCATAGGATTCCTCCTTATTGACTATTTTTTTGTTAAGCAACCACTCCCATTGGTAACAGACAGGATCTTTTCTGTCAATAATTTCCGGACTATTAACTCATTCCTAATCGCTCACTACTTGCCAATATCACCGCCTCGCTCCCCGGGCGCACTTCAAGAACTCCGCCCGCAAGGGAGATTTCTTTTTCTCCGTCTTTTCCGGCAATGCGTACCGACGGCCCGATAAGCGTGGTGATGATGGGCAGATGATTATCAAGCACGGTAATTTGGCCGCCTTGCGTCACGCAAATCAGTTTTTCCGCATCACCTTCAAAAAGCGTAGATTGGATGGAATAGATGTTTACTTTCATAGTAGTAATCGCGAATATACAAATCAGGATTCTTATTCGTATATTTGCGTTTGATTCGTAATTCCGAGATTACTCCTTTATACTTCCTCAATTCCTCCCTTCATATAAAACGCATCTTCCGGTTTTGAATCATGTGTGCCTTCAAGGATTTCTTTGAAGCTTCGCACCGTATCCTTGCGCTTCACAAATTTTCCGGTGCGTCCTGTGAATGTTTCTGCCACGAATGCGGGTTGGGAGAGAAATCGCTGGATTTTGCGCGCGCGCTGAACGGTAAGTTTATCTTCTTCGGAAAGTTCTTCCATCCCAAGGATATTAATAATGTCCTGAAGTTCTGCGTAGCGCTGTAAAATCCGCTGTACCTCGCGCGCGACCCGGTAGTGCTCTTCTCCTACGATTTTTGGATCAAGGGCGGAAGAGGTGGATGCTAAAGGATCTACCGCCGGATAGATGCCAATCTCGGTAAGTGCGCGCGAGAGCACAATAGTTGAATCAAGATGGCTAAACGTAGTTGCTGGAGCCGGGTCCGTAATATCATCCGCCGGAACGTAAATCGCCTGAACCGAAGTAATAGAACCTTTTGTGGTGGAGGTGATGCGCTCTTGAAGCTCGCCCATTTCGGTTGCAAGCGTGGGCTGGTATCCCACAGCAGACGGCATGCGCCCTAAAAGCGCGGATACTTCGGAGCCCGCCTGCGAAAAACGAAAGATGTTATCAATAAAAAGAAGCACTTCTTTTGATTCTTCATCGCGGAAATATTCCGCCATGGTAAGGGCGGCAAGCGGCGTACGGAGCCGCGCGCCCGGAACCTCGTTCATCTGTCCAAATACCATTGCCACTTTATCGGTAACGCCCGCTTCTTTCATTTCTCCAATGAGATCATTTCCCTCGCGCGTTCTTTCACCGACGCCCGCAAAAATGGAGACGCCTCCCGATTCTTCGGCAACGTTTCGGATGAACTCCTTCAAAAGTACCGTCTTTCCCACGCCCGCGCCGCCGAAAAGTCCGACTTTTCCTCCGCGCACAAACGGCGCGAGAAGATCAATCACTTTTATTCCGGTTTCAAAAATTTCGGTTTTAGTGGATTGCTGGGTAAACGAAGGCGCTAGGCGGTGAATGGGCCACTTTTGAGAAAAGTTTGAATTTGCAGGATCATCAATAGGATTTCCCAGCACGTTGAAAATCCGTCCCAACACTTCTTTTCCAACCGGAACGGAAATCGGCGCGTCAGTATCTTCCACTTCCATTCCGCGCTTCACACCATCGGTTGAGGAAAGCGCGATCGCGCGCACGCGGCCAAATCCCATGTGGCACGCGACTTCAAGAGTAACCTTCTGTTTATTCTCTACTTCGACTTCAAGCGCATTAAAAATCTCCGGAAGCTTTTTTTCTTCAAATTCGACATCTACTACAGGGCCAATTATTTGGATGATTTTACCACTTGACATAATATATTTAATAATCTATAATACTTTAAAGAATTCTTTTTCCTCACAAATGGTACGAAAGGAGGAAATAATGGATGCAGTCGAATATCAAAGGATGCTCCTTGAAGATTGCATTGAGAAGCTCTTTCCTAATACGCTAATAGAGATAAAACGTTACCCGGGAGTTGGAATGTGGCCTTATATTCTTGATCAAGAAGGTAATCAAATTGAAGATAATATTATTGCTAGTGTCTTGGTGGAGTATATAAAAGGTTTGGATGATCGAGAGGAAAAGCGTCATTTATTTATAGCTGTTAATCACTGTCTGGAGACATTTACAGATAATAAGATTCTGACGCAGCTTTTTCGATAAGACCAGCCCGCGATCACATCAACGGCTTTTTATTTTTCCAGCGCTTCACTCCCTGCCGTAATCTCGGTAAGCTCGCGGGTGATGTTTGCCTGCCGCGCTTTATTGTAGCTTAAAGTAAGGCTAGAAATCAAGTCTTTGGCGTTGTCGGATGCATTTTTCATGGCGACCATGCGGGCAGAGTGCTCGGAGGCATTTGACTCTAAAATAATATGGTGAATATGCATCTGGATGAGCTGCGGCACTAGAGCATTTAAAATTTCTGCAGGCGATGGTTCAAATTTATATTCGTAGTTCAGGCAAAATCTTTTTCAAAACGCTTTCTTGAAGAAGTGTGGTGCGAAAATTGGTGTACACCGTTTCAACTTCGTCCCATTGTCCTTCAAGAAATCCTTTAAGGATTGTTTCCGCGACCAAACTTGTTTCTTCAAGCGAGGAATAGTCCCCATATCCTGAAAAACTTTTTTCAATTGGAATGCCGCGCCGTTCAAAATATTCTTTCGCTTTTTTCCCGACGGTAATCAGGGTAAAACCCCCTATTTGGTCATTGCGAGTCCGGACAAGTCGGGACGCGGCAATCTTTTTACTTGGAAGGCTGTATGAGATTGCTTTGGGACTTACCCTCGCAATGACATGCCGATTTTCAATCCACTGCTCCACTTTTCTTATTACGTTTGCATTAAATGCTCCGGCAAGTCCTTTGTCGGAAGTGATAACCAAAAGGAGTGAATTTTTTACTTCACGTGTTTGTAAAAGCGGCGGAAGTTCCGGAACGCGCGCAAGAAGATTTTGTATCATTTCTAAAGATGCGACCGCATACGGCCGCGCGCGCAAAGCAAACTCCTGCGACTTCCGCATTTTTGTCGCAGAAACCACCTCCATCGCCTTGGTAATCTGGGAGGTGCTTTTAACTGATTTTATGCGTTGTTTGATGGATTTGATTGAGGACATAAGTTATCCACAGGACGCCAGTATTGACATTATCCCAGCGTTGGAATATACTTGCATCAAATGGCGGAAGTCCTTATATTATGGGCTTCTCTGCTTGTCATCAAAAAGAGTCCTTGTAAGAGGGTTCTTTTTGTTTTATCCTGCTCATGTGGATCCGGACCCGTGATGTATGGAGTAACATTCCGCCATTGACAAGCGGAGAAGCGAGTGCAAATCTCGCCGGGTCCACGCTATAGAGCCGCCGTAACAGGCGGTTTTATAGTTTTGTTAAACTTTCCGCCTTCCAGTAATTTCTGATTCAATTGAATGCTCACCCAGAATTTCCAGCGCGCGCCGCAAGCGGAACATCGCAAATCGGCCATTTCTCCTTTTGCTAAAGTTCTCAATCCCGCAGAATCCAAATCTTCTTTGCAGTACATACATTTGAATTGTCCGGGAAAAGAATATGGTTCCATAATCCTCTCTCTAAAAGTCCCTTTCACGCATGGCTTTTTGCTATTTATGCCTGTGAAAGCTGTTTAATATCTTCCAAGTCAACAGGTCTGCCAAGTATCTTTTTATACTTGATCAGATCCTCTTTTTTTATTACCGGCACCTCCATATCATAGATTTCTCGTAATTCATATCTCGAAAAATCTATTGAGTCATCATGCCATTCCCCAGTTTTTACATCGCGGATTTTTATATCATCGCCGCCGGAAATATCAATTTCCTGACCGAAATGATTAAGCGTCATCACCAGTAAATCAAAACTATCATTATGGAATCTCTGGGGACGGGAAATAATATACGCTTCCAAATCGGGCAAAATATCTTT
>VMFQ01000048.1 GCA_007376125.1 Parcubacteria group bacterium Gr01-1014_33
TATGCCAAACCAAATTATTGCAAGAGGAATAAACGCCGATGGCGGGATGTAGCGGACAAATGCGATCAGCGGCTCCGTAAACGCTTCAAATCTCTTTGATACTCCTAATGCGATGCCCACAGGCAATGCAATCGCGAGCGACAGGAAAGATCCGAGCAAAATTCGATACATACTCGCCGCAATATCAGACATTAATCCGCCTTTGACGGTTAAAGAGATAAATGCGAGAAAAACTTTCTCCGGCGGAGGGAGAAAAAATGGCTTTATGAATCCGGTAAAAGTGAGCAACACCCAGATCAAAAGAGAAATAAGCAATCCTCCACCCGCTAGAATACCATATCGAGTTTTACTTATTCGCTGTTCCAGGATCATTTGTAGAGATCTCTTATGAACGAATCATCAATAATTTCTTCCGCATGCATCTTTGTTTTCGTTAACCCAAGTTTTAACCACAAATCTCCTGCAATTTGAATGGAATTTTTTATAGAATACTCTCCTGATGTAAGCTTTTCTTTATTTTCCTCATAGCTTAACCAATGCACTCCTTGCATCTGATCCATCGCTTCTTGAGGAGTTATTTTTAAGTATCGTGCAATAATACTTGCCGCTTCTTCCTTGTGCGCGTTTATCCATTTTTGAGATTCAAAGACCGCGCGAAGCATTGCTTTAATATCTTTACTACGCGCTTCCGCCACATCAGCCCGCATTATCGGCATATCAAAGATTATGGGAGCATCTTTTGAGCTTATAAGTAAATGTCCGCCTGCTCTTTCAACAGCTTTTGATAACCACGGCTCCCATGTAACCGCAGCATCCACTTTCCCAGCGACAAATGCCGCACCTGCATCTGGAGCAATACTTTCTACTATCTTAAGATCGCGCGTGGTAAGACCCTTTTTGTCGAGAAGATAAGATAAAAGGAAATGAGAAGGCGAACCAATCTCGAATGCGACCTTCTTGCCTTTCAGATCTTCAACGCTATCGATTTCCTTAGTGGCGATAATGCCATCCGCGCCCGCGCTCAAGTCATTAGCAGCGAAAACTTTTATCTTTACTCCGGCATCATTAAGTATCGGCATCGATTCAGGAGTAAGTGCGTAGGAGATATCAACCTCACCTGTTTGCAAAATTTGCCTAAGAGTTGCAACATCATCAACATTTATAAACTTGACATTCACTTTTTCTGCAGCAAAAAACCCCTTTTCTTGCGCTACATAATAGACACCATTCCCTATCCAAGGAACAAACCCGATTCGCAGTGGTTCACTTTTTATCTCCTGATTATCCACGGCATCTCTTGCATACGACCAGATAAAAAATACTCCACCCCCTGCTATCAAAGCAATTAACGCTACCACTATAAAAAGGTTCTTCATAATTTTGCCTCATACAGCTGAAACTTTACCGGATGAGTTTCAAATGAACGAGTTTCCGCAATTAATTTAATAATTTTGAAATTGGCGCTCACTAACAGTTTTTTCAGAATCGAAAAGTGTCCTAAGGTGGTAGAAAATCCGATCAGCAAGCGCCCGTTTTTCTTGAGATGTTCTTTTGCCTCCTCAACAAATTTCTTGGTTGATTTATAGTGTGGGTCAAAAACTGCTCGTTCCAACATACTGATGTTAGAGTGTTTAATGTACCCGAAAGGTGTATTCCAAAAGATGGTATCGAATCTGTCAGACCGTTCAAGGGGAGCGTAGACATCACCTTGATACACTTTTACCCTGTGAGAGACTGCATGTAATTTAGCATTTATCTTGGTATTCTTTACGGCACTCGGATTAATATCTATAGCCACTACTCGTTTGGCTCCTTGAAGAGCTGCAAATACGCTTATTATTCCCGTTCCCGGCCCTATCTCCAGAAACTTTTCGCCTTGAGTTACTTTTATTTCTTTTGCGAAAAATTCTGTGTCGGTAAAATATTTTTGGCTGAATACATCGGGGTACACTATAAATTTCTTGCCGAGCATCCAATGCATATATGTATTCGCCTCCTTAGCGTTTTCTCCGACTACTGCTTTTGTCCCTGCAATATATTTTTGCTTTAGTTTATGCATAGAAATTTCGATTTCACCCACATCTTCTCATCAGCATATCATAGAAAAATAGATATGTCAAAGATGATGACACTGAAGTAGATAATACAATTCACTTTTATTGATATAAAAATGCAAGAAAAGCTATATTTTTTAGATGTTTTACTATTTGATGTCAAAAGTATTGACAGTATTACGTATTCAAGTATAATGAGTAAATGAACCCTCAACAGATAGTAGAACAACTTGGTCTCACACAGAAAGAAGCAGCTATTTATCTGGCAACATTAGAATTAGGACAAGCGCCAGTACTGCGAATAGCACAAAAGGCGGGGGTCAAAAGGCCTACCGCCTATATCACTCTTTCTTCCCTCCACGAGAAAGGACTTATTGACATCATCCCAAAGAGAGCAACCACATTCTATCGAGCAACCGATCCGGATCTCCTGCTTGAAAAATTCAATGAGAAGGTGGGAAAATTCAAATCTCTCTTGCCTGAATTAAAAGCGATTTCAAATAGTAGTCCCAATAAGCCAAAAGTAAAATTTTATGAGGGCAAAACGAGTATTCTATCGTTATACGAAAAAGAAATTTTTAATAGGCATGAGATTTTAGCACTAGTAAGTATCAAAGAACTCATAAGGGTACTTTCAGCAAAGGAGCTGAATGATTTAGTGCATATAATGAAAGCTACCGGCACACATATCCGAGAGTTTGTGGAAAAATCGTCTGAAGCGGAAGAATATCTCAAAGAAAAAAATCGCCTTGCTTTGGGCGAGACAAAATTTCTTACTCCGGAATTACATTTTAATATAGATATACTTGTTTACGAAAACACGGTTGCCATGATTTCCCCGAAAACTGTGATCGCGGTTCTTATTGAAGACATCGCAATAGCCAACGCCCAAAGGCAATTTTTAGAGTTTTTGTGGAAATCTTTGTGAATTTGACAAGCAGGTTTTTTCCCCCCATGATTACGGTAATGTAATACATTGAGTTACAACTCTTTATGTTTGTTGTTCAATGACACACAAAAGGACATGGCAGTCAAACGTAAAAGTCTTATAAAGGACATATTGTAATGTCCTTTATATTTATAAGAGACATTTGCCTGTGGATAAACCTGTGTCCAATACAGAAAATCTGGGGATAACTTTCTAATTTGTTTCCCATTTTACATTTCCCGCACATATATAGACATCACATCATAAAAGTGGACTCTCTCGTCATGCTGAGCGGAGCGAAGCATCTATAACGCATAGACGCGGTCCAAAGAGATTCTTCACTTCGTTCAGAATGACGGATGGCAGTATTAGTTCACTTTCATAATATACGCTCTATAGATAAATGTTTCACATTTATGAAACGTAAAACGTGGAACATTCAACACTTGTAAAATGTGGAACAAAGTACTATGCCATCACAAAAAAGAAAATTTGGAGACGCAGGAGAAAGAATTGCCCAAAGGTATTTAACCAAAAAGGGTTATACCTTTATTGAGAAGAATTATCAAAAACCATGGGGAGAGATTGATTTAGTATTCAAAAGGGGAGAACTTATAGTTTTTGTAGAGGTTAAAACAAGAGATTTGAAAAACGTGGAACACTACCTTGCGGAGTATAGCGTCAACTACCTCAAAATTAAAAAACTTCAGAAAATATGCGAAACATACTTAATGGAGAGAAGATGCCCCTACAATCAAAAATGGCAAATTGACGTGATAGCCATTGCTATTGATAAAATCCGTAAAAAAGCTAAAATAAAGCATATTGAGAATGCGGTATGGGAAAGGCCATATTAAGAGTAATCGCGAATGCCTGTGGTGAGTTTATCAAACCATGCGAATAAAACGCAAATATACGAATTTGATTTGAAATGTAAGACATTGGCGGGACGGAGTGTAATGGTAACACGAGTCCTTCTTACCCGGTTAGAAATACCGGGCTGTAGTATACCGGTAGTACACATGCTTCTTGCCCCGTTAAAAAAGTGACGGAGAGTAGTATAGTGGTAGTACACGTGCTTTGGGAGCACGTAGTCCGGGTTCGATTCCCGGCTCTCCGAAAAATAATTTCATAACGAGGTGAAAGAGCATGGGAACTGGGATTTTATTCCAGGGAGTTCCATATTCTGAAAGTAGCGCGAACCATTTTAATTGGGTAAAGGAAATATGAAGACAAAAATAAAGGTATTAATTATTACCCTTCTTATCGGCATCCCGGCGTTTCTTTTAAGCCGGATGATTTGGTCTGATCTTCCGGGATCTCCTACTCCTACGGCAATACAGCTTCCCTTTTTTTTGTTTCTTAGCGCGGTGCAATCGCTTCTTTTCGGATTTGCGTTTGCGTTTTTGATCTTTGGCTGGCGGAAGACAAGACATCCAGACGGAAGGCGGCAGATGGTAAACCAACTTGCAGTGATTTCGTTTTTCTGGCTTTTAGCCCAATGGTGGCCGCATGACAATTTTCACCGCTGGAATGGCGACAACCTCCAAGGGCTCCTCTATATTGACTACGCATTTCACCTCACGATTATTATTGCGAGTTTGATTATCGCATACGCGTTTCTTGTATCATTGCGGGAGGCAAAATGATTATGAACGAAGACATATTTCATCTTGGCATAAAGGCGGTGATTCGCAATAAAGACGGCGAGATTTTGTTACTGAAAGTTAATCCCGCTAAACTGAAAGGGTGGGACGGCGAGCCGTATTGGGATATTCCGGGCGGGAGAATCAAACGGGGCGATACGATAGAAGAGACACTTACGCGCGAAGTGGAAGAGGAAACCGGCATTACCTCTATCGCATCTTTTACCCCTTTTATGCTGGCGCTTTCCCCTCTTCGGATTCCTATTAAGGATTCTGATGTGGGGCTTATACTCTCAATATATATATGCGAAATAGACCCGCGTGAAGAAATTCGATTGAGCAAAGAGCATACCGAGTATATGTGGACATCCCTCGCAAAAGCCGCTCATTTACTGTCATTTAAGTACCCCGCTGAATGTACGGAAAAAGTAAGAGGGCTTGACTGAATGATTACTGACTTTGGCAAATTTCCTGATTTCTGGATAATTCGCGCCTCCCCCACCTCATCCCTCCTCCTTTTTGCGCATTCGCAAAAAGGAGGAGGCGCAAATTGCAGAAAAGATTGCCAATCTTTTCTGCAATCGTTTTGCGGGAGGGGGTAATATTTGCCAAAGTTCAGTGATTATAGACATCACATCCAGAAAACGCACAAAGAAATGGCTTAAACACTCATCTTTCCACCATTTTAGTGCACGTTCATAGTGTTTTCTCTATACATCTTTCTCTTTCGCACAAATGACTTTTTCATCGTATCATGTTACAATGAGACAATATTCAAAGATAGGGGATGCAAAGATATATGTGAAAGGAGGGCGAAATGTATAGTTCTTTTTTAGAACAGACGTTCAGAGATAAACGCGAAGAGGCTGGCAGATGCCATCGTGGTAACAGGCGAAGAAGTGGATAGGATTTAGCGCGTCCTAAAAGTAGAAAGTGTCTCATACGGGGCACTTCTTGTTTTGTGGGACTGATGAATGGCGAGAAGACGGCATACCTGCTACAGTAGAGGTATGATTTCGGAACAAGAAAAAAAACATATGCTCTCACGCGGATTTGCCCGGTCCTTCCTCCTCGCGGGAGCACTTATTGTATTATTAGCACTTGCGGCCGCGGGGTATCAGGGCGTTAATACACTTACAAATAAGTGGCAGGAGCGGATTATTGCGGAAAAGGAGTTCCGCGTTGCGTTAAAAGCCCAAGAACTCTTATTGGAAGATGCGCGCGAGAAGATTGAAGAATTAAGAACCGAACTTGAAGGAACAAGGAAAAAGACGAGTGAAGAGACAACGGGGATCATAAAGAAACTCGAAAAAGAAGCGGAGAAACGGGCGCTTACCGAAAACGAGCGCGAGCGCGAGAAGGATGCGACACAAAAAAAGCTCTTGGAGCTTGAGACGGATCTTATACAATCAAAACAAAAAGAACTTACCGCGATCATAAAAAAATGGAGACCGCGGATCATGCACATTGAATGCCAGTGGCGGTTTACAAACGGAAGGGTGGTAGAAAAAACCGGATCGGGATTTCTTTTCGGGACTACCTTTGTTGCCACGAACACTCACGTGGTTGAAGAGGAGGATACCTTGCCCCAAACATGCACATTTGTCATTCCTGATGATTCTTCGCGTGTGGTGATAAGCGGAGATACTGACACGGCGCGCGTGGTAACAAAAAAAGGCGATTTTACGTTAATTGAACTCAAGAACCCCACGGCGCGGATGAAAGAACTCTCGCTTGGCACGTCATCACAGGGCGCCATACCGCTTCTCTCATGCGCGAGAAAGGCGTCTCCAGGGGATCTTGTAGTTATTCTCGGGTATCCGAATATTGGTGCGGAGAATGACATAACCGCGACCGAAGGAATCATTTCCGGGTACGAGGATCCGTATTATATCACCTCGGCAAAACTTGAACGCGGAAACTCGGGAGGAGCGGCGATTGCGGTGGCGTCAGACTGTTATCTGGGGATTCCCACATTTGTGCGGGTGGGAGGCATTGAGTCTCTCGGAAGAATCCTGGATTTTGCAAAAGTGTATCCGTAATAAATTCGTAATGTAAAGTCGTTTATTGGCAACCCTTCACAGTCCCTCTTCCGTCATTGCGAGCGAAAACGCATTCTTAAATGCGTTTTGGCGAAGCAATCTAAAACCTCGGAGAATGAGATTGCCGAGTCCCGCTTTCAGCGGGACTCGCAATGACAGGTGTGAGGGATTACATTCACCATGGGAAAATTTATTTTATTTTTTCTGTTTCTTGTGGGGGGAATTTTTTTCGGATGGCGTTATATTCCTAAAAGCATCCAGGAAAGAATACTCGCGCTTTTGCCCGCGCATACGGCAAT
>VMFQ01000049.1 GCA_007376125.1 Parcubacteria group bacterium Gr01-1014_33
ACTCAGGGGTCTTGCCCTGAGCGAAGTCGAAGGGTTTCACCGATACAGCCCCGACGATTTGCTTGCGCAAATATCGGGGTTCCGACTTCACTATTATGTTTCAAATAGTACGTCGGAACTGAGTTTTTTCTCCGAAACGCACTCGTGTGCGTCGGAGGGACTAGTATTTCTCACCGGATACCCTCCGGTCCGCATTTAAATAAATAAAGATTTCCCGTAAGGAAAACTACCTTAAGAAAATTCTCCCTCTTCATCTAATGCGAGTTATTATCGCGAGGTTGGTCGAGGCGTTTTGTGTTTTGCGACAATGGGAGGAAAAATTTGCTTGGCTTCTTGCGAAGCAAGAAAAATTTTTCCGACCCTTAGCGAGCTCGCCGCCGGAGCGAGCGAGACGTGTCGCAAAATACAAAATGCCGAGGGAACCAACCGAGCCACAATAATAACGAGCGTTAATCCCATTCTCTCCCCACGCTTTCGTCTCATGAGCGTCAGGAAATGGCCAGGAGTTTGCCTTCGCCTTTGGTGTTCCCCACGATATCAACGGATTTCACCCCTACACCGTGAGTTCCCACTCCCTCTCCATCCCTCTAGTTTTGCCGTATCTATCGCGGCCTCACCGTTAGGCAGTGAGATTTAACGACAGACTAACAAAACCGCCTGGAGACCCTTTACGCCCAATAAATCCGGATAACGCTTGAAGCCTTCGTATTACCGCGGCTGCTGGCTATTGACAAAACAAATAATCATTATCTTGTAGATGGACTATATCACAATCCATTTTTTATCAATGGATCCTCGGCGTCTTATAGCAATCAAAATGATTGCTATCCCTCGTTTTCAACGAGAAGTCTCTGAAGGTTTCCATATTGAAGTCTCACTTCAATATGGTATTCCCTGCTGATTGTCTCCAGATTTATCCAGAGAGTTCCAGCATATAAGCCAAGTTTCTTGTCCCCATCACTAAAAGTGGTGGGGAGTTCACTCTCCGAGATTACTCTCGAAGGTCGCGCCACACTCCAGAGTGCCGGATATCTGGAAGCTGGATTCTGGATTATCAATTTCCAGTCTCCAGTTTCTAGACTCTAGCTCTCCAGATTTGCACGAAGTTTGCAGCTCCTTATTCCACCGGTACGCTCAATCCAGCCCTTTTTAGACTCTTGACTTATATAATATAATAGATTACACTATTCTTGTTATTGATCTTTCAATTACCCATACCCAAACAAAAGGAGGATAAAATGTTGAAAAACATTCTTGACGCGATCGAACAAAGCCAATTTATTATATGGACTAACGCACACCCCACATTGTCCATTATTATCTTGATAGTGCTGTTTGGACTTACAATGGCCACTATCATTCTGAAAATGGCAAGATTGTAGCATACGGTCCTTATCCCGCTCGTTTGACCCATGAGAACTTGATTCTCTTATGGGTCTTTTTATTTTATGTTTTCATTTTCCTCAAAAATCCAAAAAGGGCCGGACTTGTTCCCAGTGAAAAGCAGTTTACAACCCGAGGGCCTTCTTCCTGCACGCGGCGTCGCTCGATCAGGGTTTCCCCCATTGTCGAATGTTCTTGACTGCTGCCACCCGTAGGTGTACGACCCGTATCGCAGTGTCGTCGTTGGGAATCGCGCTCTCACGCTCCCTACCCGTCATAGCCTTGGTGGGCCATTACCCCGCCAACAAGCTGATAGGACCTAGGCTCCTCCCCGAGCACCTTGCGGTTTTACTGGTAACTGAACATTGTCTGCAAGGCACTCAAAATTTCTAATTTCTAACTATTCTGATTTACCTAATCAAATCCCAATTTTACGAATGCCTAATGACTGAAAAATTATTTTAAACATATTAGGTATTTTTTAATTAGTCATTGATTAGAATAATTAGATCAATTAGGTTAATTAGGCCTTTTGCTACATTCTAGACAAAATTCAGCTACCAGACCATTGGGTATTAGCCAATCTTTCAACTGGTTATGCCCATCTCGGGGGTAGATTCCAAGGTGTTACTAACTCGTTCGCCACTCCAGATACTGGAGACTGGAACCTAGAAACTGGATTATTTCCATTTTTGCTTAAGCCGAGTAAGTTGTTTTCCAACAATTGCATACTCGGCGACAAACTCTTTTACAATTTCCAAAGAAACAAGCCCTACGTTTTGCGCATCGTTCAGATGACTCACCAGTTCATCACACGAACCGATTGCAGTCGTAAGGTATCGTTTGAAATCGTTTGGCGATTTCCCGTATCCTTCTGCGATATTTGCATGAATAGAATTCGCCGCTCGAATCATTTGACTGCCTAGCTCTCTTTGATCAAGAGGTGGCCAACTTCGTACAAGACGATAGACTTTTGGAAAAAGTCCTTGGCACCTTTGATACACCTCAAGATCACGAAAGTTTTGCATAAATATATTATAACATATCCAGTTTCCGTTCTCCAGACTCCAGTATCCAGCGTTCGACTTGCATGCCTTATCCACGCCGCCAGCGTTCATCCTGGACCAGGATCAAATCCTCAATAAATGTCTACTAAAAGTAGACATATTAGTCGGAACAGCTGGAAAAAGGTAATTTTTAACTTTTTCCGCTGTGATTTATCCCCACACTTACTTTGGACTGGGCATTAAATGTCCATCACCTCCTAATGTTATGTTGCATTACCCAAAACGTATCAGTTGTCGTACGATCAGGTTGATAAAACTAAAACTGTCCAAAGTAAGTGTGGGGATTTAATTTTCAATGTTCAATCTGTATCGGACATTCAGGGTTTTGTTTTATAGGACACTTCAAGAAAAACAACAACCACGCAAATCCCCTTTACATTATGGGACTTGCGTGGGTGTTGTTTTTACGGACGCCAAGAAACGATTACCAATCGTTTCTTCCGCAAAAACCAACTCAATTATCAATTTTATTCTCCCGATCCTACCGTCCGCGTAAATCCGCGTGAAGTCCGCGTAGTTCCGCGTTTATCTACCGGAAGAACGGTTATCAGCCGCATAAATATAGTATTACCATTATATATTCATACAAAAAGATATGTCAAGGGCTATGTATTCTATTAAAGTTTATACGTTTTTCCGCTCTTTCGTTCTATCGCTAAAATAAATGAAGATGCTTCAAAGCCATGCCGCCTTTCTTGACTTTGGCAAAATCAATTACTTCCTCCCATACCTCCGCCTCTTCGGGAGGCACAATGCGAAATATTGGTCGTGAGCGCTGAACCACAAGAAATGATTTCCCGGATCGCGCTTTTTTGATATAGGTTTTCGTATTCTGTCGCAGCTCTTTTAATCCAATTATTTTTTCCATAACACAACAAGTCTATCTTAGGATTAACTTCTTTGTCAATACCCGGTTTTCTCAACCTCTTTTTTTGCGCTCAATCCAGCCCCTTTTGGACTCTTGACTTTTATTTTAAGATAGTTTATAAAGTCATGTAGAGGCGTTCCTAAATCTATGAGAGAGGAGAAATACCATGGGTTATAAATGGTCGAATATCGTTGACTTTGGTTTCCCTAACGACGCAGGCAAACGGAAATTAGGTTGTAAGAGTTGCGGATGGCATGGACTTACATCGGAATTAACGATAATTCCTAAACCAAAAACCTACGCTGAAAATTTTGCAGAGTATGTCTGTCCCAGTTGTAGCGTAATTCTCTGCGATGATTCAGATTCCTCATCATAGTGTACATAACCGTACCGGGCATCACTCATAAGGTGATGCCTAATTTTTTTATTCCGCCTCCTTCGCTAAAGTTTCGGCGGGCACAGCAAAAATCCAAAAAGGACCGGGCTTCTACCGGTGAAAAGCAGTTTACTTCTCAAAAAGCAACGCCGCGCCGATCGCTTGCGCGTACTCGCCTAATGCGCCTTTTACAATGGGCGTCTTTTTCAAAGGAGAAATAATGTGCTTCTGCGCTATCTTCTGGACCACCCCGAGTTTTATTCCTCCGCTCGTAATTCCTCCGCCGCCCAACACCACGATATCCGGATCAAAGATGTGTATGAGATTTGCAACTCCGATTCCGATAATCTCGCTTCTATCGCCCAATTTTTTAAACGCTTCTTTGGCTCCCAATTCTTCAAATTCGTATTCTTTCATAATTCCTAATTCGGGATTCATAATTCCAAGTGTTGTATGCCCCACTTCCCCGGCCGCTCCATGAGACCCGCGATATAATTTTCCACCAATAATAATTCCTCCGCCGATTCCTGTACCGATTGCAATCCCCACTACATTTTTATACCCCTTTGCCGCTCCTCTTGTATGCTCCGCGAGAATAAAACAGTTTACGTCATTTTCTATTTTGACAAGCGCACTAAATTTTTTGAAAAACTCTTTTGGTTTCCATCCATTAAGAAACGGCAAATTTCGCGCTCTCAACAAAACCTCTCGTTGCGAATCAATAATTCCAGGAAGCCCTACGCCGATTCCCTGCAAATCCGATTTTTGGAAGTTTTGGAAGTCGGACTTCCTTGGGAAGTCCGACTTCCCCAACATTGATTCAACCAGCCAATGTAAGGCGCTCAAAAACTCTTTTTTGTTTCGTGGCGTGTCAATAGAAAATCCCCGCGGTCTTGTATCTCTCAAATCCCGCATCAAAACCGCCTTTATTGTTGTCCCGCCGATATCAATACCCAAAAAATAATTCATGGTTTGTACGATACAGCGCTCCTCTACTCAATTGTCAAGACAAAAAATGCGCCCTTTGAATCTACACGATAAATGATGCGTGATCAACCTTATGGCGTACCGAGTCGCGCGCCGCTTCCCGCAATGCAATAGTTATGACCAGGAAAGCGCTGATTGCATCCGGGATTCACATGCGGATTAGAAGTGTTTTCTAATAACGCGGAAATGATATATGCGCATGCATTTCCCGAAGGACACACCACGCCAAACTGCGTTTCACCCTGCACCGGTTCATATAAATAAAAGTAAGGACGGATGTTACGGGGATCCGAAGGACTTATTGAGATAAACGCCGGAGAGACCATATGGAATCCTCCCGCTACCCAGAAGTCGCCAGGACCAGGTGTGGTATCACTTGCAGGTGTGCATGCTGGCGGAGCGTCTCCGCTCGACCCCGCCGAAGTATCGCAGGAAACCGCATCCGGCGGATACTGCCCATTCGTATCATAATAAAGCTCAAGTGCGATTGCCATCTGCCGCAAATCGGATATCCTCCTCGCATCTCTCGCCTTTGCCCGCGCAGAGTTTACCGCAGTCAAGACCACGCTCGCAAGTACCGAGATAATGGAGATCGTAACAAGCAGTTCTACGAGGGTAAAGCCCGTTTGAAGCTTCGTTTCTAGGGGAATAAACCCAAATTGTTTTTTCTTTGCCATACGCTATTTGCCGTTTTACCCCAGCCGCAAGAGTTTCTTTGCGATTATCGGAATCTCGCGAGTGAAATACGCTTTGACGGTTTTCCAATCTGCTTTGAAAAAGACCCTGGGCATGGGATCGGATTCGGCGTCCGCAAAGTACATCATGCTTTTCAATATATGATGGTAATCGTGAGCAATGTTCGGGTATTGGTCGGGCAGACGCCGCACTATCTCAAGAAGCGGTTCTCGATTGAGCGCATACCAGTAAAGATCTATGAAATCGCGCTTTCTTCCTCGCTGGCTCACCGCGGTTATTTTCATGACGGCGATATCCTCGGGGACTAATACGCGAACCGAACCATACCATAAAGGCGTTTGCCGGGACTTGAAAAAGGGATAGCCGATAAAACTCGTTTTCGCGCCAAGAAGTTTTCCGTAGATTGTTCCGCGCTCAAATACATCGGTACGCCACTCTTTACCAAGATGATCAATGAGATCCTCTCCGGAAAAACGCGCATGCGGCAGAAAGAAGTCAAGATCAATTGACTGGCGATGTCCGACTTGAAGGGCGAGAGCAGTACCACCCGCAAGATACCATTTGCTTTTCTTAAGCCAATGTTGCGTACTCAAAAAATCGAGCGCATGCTTTGTCGCTTGCGGCAATACGTCTGTATGCCACATTATGTTCTTGTCAGTAGTTCCCATAAAGGACGAGAGGTAGGACGCAGTCCGCGCCGGTTTAGCGCGACGTCGCGAATAATGTTGCGGGGATAATATCCCCACATCCACCTTACCTCGCGATCATTTCCCAAATCCAAAATACGCTCAATGATGTAGCGCGCGTGTTTTTTAGGATCAATGGTTTTAGGATCAACGTCCCAGAAAAGGGACTGGCGAAATTTAATGGGTTTTACCTTGCGTTTACCGGCTGTTCTCATACATCTATTTTACCATAAAAAAGACGCGGGTACAATCGTCCCGCTTAGATTACGCTTGCACAAAAGCATTATTTCTGCTATATCTAAAGAAATAGTTTTTGATCTTTGAAGAATAAAAATAGGAGGATGAGTTAAATGTCCAAAAAAAGAAGAGAACAAAAAAGCAAGGGTTCAAAACAAAAAGTCCGCAATCGTCCCCGTAGTCAAACGCACATTGCTATTCCCACCGTCACCCTCTTTGGAATGATCAACCTTGCTGTGCAGGCAAAGATTGAGAGACAGGCCTTAAGACAAGGAGGAAGAATCTATGTTACAGACATTCATAAAATATTGAAACGCAACGCGCAGGTTATTGCCTGGTTTGATAGCGTGATGGAAACGCAATGCAAAAATGGACTGATTACCGAGGGAGTCGACGTTGACTCCCACGGAAATAAACGGCGCTATTTCCAAATTTTTGAAAAGGGTGAAGTATAGCAATTCTTATGTTGGACAAATCACCGAAAGGTATTAAAGCCGAGTAGGTTTTTTATTTTTCTATAAATATCCTACTCCAAATCCCAATCACGTAGAAGTTGTTTTGCAATCTCCCAATACCGCTCGTCTCCATGCTTTTCTTTTACCAACCACCACCACTCAGAAGCGGGATTTCAACCGACCCCCATGGTTCTCCTTGAAGTTCTATCACTATAAATTTTTTATCCTGCTCGCCCGCAATCAGCCGAAGCAGTTTTGTTTTGAAGCGAAAGAACGCAGGACTTAAAGGATACTGGAAAATTCCTGTCCAGCGTCCCACTGACGGCGGATATACTTTTCGGTACATTGTCGTGCCAAATATATCGCCCGCGCGAATCGCGCGATACCATAATCCGAATTCGCCGCTATCGGTTACAAGAATTGGATGCGAAGGATCAAGCGACTTTACCAATGCGATTTCTTTTTGCAAAAAATTCTCTCCCCGCTCAACGCACTTTCCAAATCGCAAGAATGGTTCATTTTCAATTTGCCATACGGCAAGCGCCGGATGATTTTTATAACGGTTTATCACCACTTTTATATAATCCCGCAGATGCTCCTCTAATGTTACCGAGGCTAAGCCTCCATATGGAGGCTTAGCCTCGGTAGTTTGAATTGGAATCTCCCGCGCCCACGCGGGTATATGACATTCTGGCCAGCGAGGCATTTTCATGCCTACTGCCAAAATCACAGGGATATTCGCTTCTTGCGATTTTTGAATCTGCCAATCAAGTTCTGAAAAATCAAACTCGCCTCGCGTTTTTTCAATTTCGTCCCAGTATGCGACGAGCCGTATTTTTTTTGGATGGAGTTCCGTTACAATCGCTTCAAAATTTTTCTGCCAGTCAAGACCGAGTGCGCGTGAAAACTTTGACGAGAACGTGACTCCCCATGTAATCGGGCGCACCGTATCAACTGGGATTTCCCGCGCATATTCTACAAGCCCAAGCCAGACGAGTCCGGCGATGATAAGAAACGTGGCAAGTATTTTTTTCCACACCATTTTGCCGGCAATATGTTCTTTCAGAAAAATTCCGCTCGCGATAAAAATCACCGCGAATTTCAAACTCTGCGTAGCATCCACAAGCGCCGGATGCGCAAGCGAGATTGCAAACGATACGAGAAGCGAACCAATCGCCGCATACCCGCGATTTGCAAGATACCATGCATTATGAGAAGCGCCGGACGCGGCGTGCGCGTGAAAAATCTTTTTCCGCAAAGAGGGGATTAAAAGAAGCGATAAAACCGCGCACACTCCTCCCATTTTTATCCATATAAATGCCGGAATAAAAGGCGCGGATTCAAACACGATTTTAGAGAGCACGTTTGAAATGCCAAAAAAGAATGCCGAAAAAATTACAAGTGAAAGAATATGCCATTTCAATTCTCTTTCTTCTGTCAGAAAAAAAGCCGCACTGCCGAGAATCAAAAACAAAAACCCGATCGCATCCATTCCGTTGAACTTTCCGTTAAAAACAAAAAATGCAAGAATAAGGGTGAGAACGGGTGAAAGCCCTCCGATCGCGGGAAGCACTATTGACGCATGGCTTTTTGAAAGCGCCTCAAAAAGCGCGAGCATCGCGAAAATAAAAATTGCTCCGGCAACCAGCGCGATAACAAGCGCTTTAGGCGGAATAAAAAAACTGCCGAAAGGAGCTAAGAGCAATGCGAACGCCCCCAATACTCCGAGCCAAAATGTATACGCCCACGGATCAAAAATCTTTCGCTTGAGCAACAATTTGTCAAAAACAGCGGACGTGCCAAGAATGATTTGAGCGAGACTTGCAATGAGAAGCCACATGTTTTAATATAAAATTATAATGTTCTTTACCATAATATAAATTGAGTTTACAAAAGGAGGATCTTATGGATCTGAAAGTTAAAGTTATGGGAGTTTCAATTCAGATTATAGGAGTAGACGCCCGTACCTTTTTCAGGCAATTCCGTAGCGGGTTTATTACCACCGCACCAATTATGGCTGTATGCGCCTGTTTAAGTTACGTGCTCGCGTGGATTGAATCCTTCTCAAGACCGGGCCGAATTGAAGAGATGCATTACGCATGGATCATAATTGGCATCCTGTACCTCATCGCACTCCTGTGTGGTTCTACAGCATCACCCCATCCCAGAGACTAATTTAGGAGGAGAAACCTCTTTCAATAATCTCCTTATACATCCACATGCTCGATCGGATTCTCCGCTCGAACATTTTTTATTCCCCACTAAAACTTGCTATGCGTTTTACTCTTTCGGAATGCGAGTGGCTGGAACGGACGCGGATTTGCAAGCGATTTCCAATTTTTGAATTCTTCCCGCCAGCCCCGCAATCCTAAATAGTGCGAGTGCCGCACCATAAAACGTTCGTCTTTGATTGCCTTATACCCGCGCGCCATCCAATATCCGGCCCACTCCCCGTCTTCTCCTCCTGCTCCATATTCCTCATTGAAATGATATTTTTCCCAAAGGTTTTTACGAATTATGGCGTTGGTGAATCCAAGAACTCCCATACGTGCTCGCCCAACTACCACAGGAGATTTACCTGCGAAAAGACGATGGAACACTATGCCGGTATTCTGGAATAATGTGTCCCAAAAAGTCGCGTCGGGAAGGGACGCAATAGGCCCATATACTCCCAAAACTTTTTTGTTTTCTTTCAGGTGTCTGATTCCGTCCTCAATCCACATGCGAGAAACCGGAAGCGAGTGAGCAGAGAGAATTATAATATAGTGAGTGGCGGAAGAACGCGCAATGCCGTAATTTAACGCATACGGATAGGAGAATGATTGCGGCGGGATTGTAAAAACTTTAACGGGAAATTTTTGTGCGATTTCCAAAGTTTTATCCGTGGAGCCGGAGTCAACAATAATGATCTCAAAACTTTTATACGTTTGTTCCACCAGTATTTTCAATACCGCGCCGATCCATTTTTCCTCATTTTTTGTCCGTATGATTATCGCTGTTTCAGGAGCCATGTTTTTTTCTACGGAGGTTTGCTCCGTAATTTTTCTATTATCTTTTTATACTCCCATGCGCTCGGACGAATTTTTCGTTCAAGCGTTTTGTAATCCAATTCCACCAATCCGAACCGCGGCCAGAATCCCCGCAATTCGGGAAATTCAAAATTATCCAAAAGCGACCAATAAAAATATCCCCACACGTCTGCGCCCTCTTTCATGGCTTTTCCCATCCATCGAATATGTTCTTGGATAAATTTTTCACGATGTACATCTTGAGCATCTGCAATACCATTTTCGGTGATCAAAATAGGTTTTCCATATTTCTGAAATCGTTTGATGGCATGGTAAATACCTTTAGGATACACTTGCCATCCCAAATCACTTTTCCAGCTAATCTCGTCTGCTATCGCAATTATTCTGATAAGCTTACCACCCCAACGAAGAGCTATCGGCTCATACTTGTAATATTGGATACCGAGAAAGTCGGCATACGGACTCATACGTTCCAGAAATCTATTTTCACTCACATAATCAAGAATATGAACTGCCCATTTGTTCCAAACACGTTTTCGATAAGCAACTCGGTGAGTTACCGCATGCGAAACTCCGATCCTCAAATGGGGAGAAAGTGAATGGGCGGCTTCATACACCATCTGGTGTGCGCGAGTAAGATTTTTCGATGCCTGGATAGCATGAATAACATTTTTTTCTCCGGGAGGTTGAGCTCCGGTGATATATCCAAATCCCGTATATATATTGGGCTCATTCAATGGCTGCCAATACTGTACCAGCTCCTGAAATTGCTCCATGAGGTGTTTCGAAAATCTTACAAAATCAGTTACAGTTTTTGGATTTCTCCACCCTCCCTGGTCCCGTACCCAGAGAGGATCGGTCCAATGCCACAGTGTGACAAATGGCTCCATCCCCCGCTCGCGCAACGCGCGAATCACCTCTCGGTAATGTTCAATTTCGCGCTCGTCAAACTTTCCTTCTTCCGGTTCAATCCGCGACCATTCTATTGAAAATCGGTGCGCGTTATGGTCCAACGATTTTGCAATGTCAAAATCCTCGCGGAAACGATTGTAGTGATCGCACGCGCGTCCGGAAACATAGTTTTCCTCCTGCAATGGATTCGGATAGTTTCTCAAAACAAAATCAGGCCATTGCTTCTTCTTCGCTTCCGCGACAAGCCGCTTTGCGTTGGCATGCTCCCATTCCGCCCAATCGTTCCGATTGCCGCCTTCAACTTGATGCGCACTTGTCGCCGCACCCCAGAAAAATCCCGAAGGAAATTTAGACATCTCCATAGTGGTCATTATATCATTCTCCCGCTTTACCGTAAAAAGTAGACTACTATCATTCAGTTACGATCGTAACTGAATGATACATGAATAACATCCTCAAACTTT
Organism: Parcubacteria group bacterium Gr01-1014_33; assembly: GCA_007376125.1. Taxonomy (GTDB): domain Bacteria; phylum Patescibacteriota; class Minisyncoccia; order Sungbacterales; family HO2-52-23; genus VMFQ01. Next base: position 11,161 of record VMFQ01000049.1, read on the forward strand.
AGAAATGGCGTTATTATTCGCGGCCATAGTTATCTTGCATGACCCTTGCGCCATTTTTCTATTTGAGAATGATCTCCCGAAAGCAAAACTTTTGGCACGCGATATTTTTTCCCTTGATGCTCAAAAACTTCGGGACGCGTATAGACGGAAAGTCCTATGCCAAAGCGGTTTTCTTCAAGAGACTCTTCTTTTCCCAAAACTCCGGGGATATGACGGGAGATCGCATCCACCAAAATCATCACCGGAAGTTCGCCGCCAGTAAGAGTGTAATGACCAATGGAAATTTCTTCAACCTTAATTCCGGTTATATCCTTCACCACTTTTTTCACCCGCTCATCAACTCCTTCGTAATGTCCCGCGATCATCATGATGCGATCATACTTTTTTGCAAAGTCCCGCGCCATTTTTTGATTAAACTGTTTTCCTGCGGCGGAAAATAAAATTATTTTTGTTTTTCCCTTGCCGGATTTTTTATTTTTCAAAATGGAATCAACCGCTTTTACAATCGGCTCAATCTTGAGCACCATTCCGGGACCACCCCCATACGGGCTATTGTCCACCTTCTTATGCGTATCTTCCGCAAAATCGCGCACATTATGCACGGCAATTTCCACGAGCTTTTTTTCTCTCGCGCGTTGTATAATTGATTCGCTGAAGTACGAATCAAAGATTTTTGGGAAGAGAGTGAGGATGTCAAAACGCATATTGACAGATACTGTTTCAAACTATAAGATATGATAAGATCAAAATTGATTTGTAAGACTAATAGGGAGAGATTAAAAAATGAATTCTATACAAAATATTTCTCTTCGAAGAGCTACGCGCGATGACATTGGAGTGCTTATAGCGCTTGAAAAGACCGCGGCTCACAAAACATATGCGGCGATGACAGATGAGCAAGAATGGCAAACAGAGATGGAAAAGGGCACGATATATCTCATTCAGAAGGGAGATATCACGGTTGGAAATATCTCCTTTCAAATAAAAGAATCTGATCATGCGTATTTGAGTGGTCTCATGATCCTCTCCGACTATCAGGGACAGGGAATAGCGCGAGAAGCTATGACACAAGTCATGGAAGAACTAAAAGACATAAAAAGAGTTGATCTCGTAACACATCCCCACAATACTCCGGCGATTATGCTCTATCTTTCTCTCGGCTTTAAGGTTGAATCGTGGAAAGATAATTATTTCGGTGACGGTGAGCCAAGAATCGTTCTTTCCTATTTAAAATAATCCTCGTATGCCGCGCACTTTTAACAGTAGCACGGTTTTTTTATTTTAGCCAACCAAAAATCCCGAACACTCGGGATTTTTGATTTCATTCACTTGTGGTTAAAACTTAAGATCGTCAACCACCTCATCCACGTCCCGCATGCGATCGTCACCCATGCGATCGTCACCCGCGCGATCGTCTCGCATCATGCGGGGGCCTCTGCCGCCTTCCGGCTCTTCAATCTTCAAATTC
>VMFQ01000050.1 GCA_007376125.1 Parcubacteria group bacterium Gr01-1014_33
ATCTTTCGTAGTAGGAAGCGTGAGAATTTGGCAATAACGTGAATCTTCCGCTGTCCGCACAATAAAACCAGACTTTACATTTTTAGAAAAGTACACATAGTCGCCCGTTGTCCTCTCGTTGTGCCTCTCGTGCATGTATTTATGCGGCTGGGTTTTCCAGAATGCGAAAACTTTCTCTCTTGTTTTTTGCAATCCATCCCATGTATGCACGGCAAATTCCGCCACTTTCTTTTCGTACTCTTCTCGAGTATAGGGTTGGTTGAAAATATAGTAACTCTTGTTTTTCAAGTTTATACACCCAAAACAATCGGAACAGTTGACGCATTCTTTTGAAAAATAAACATTCCGGCACTCTCTGCAGTCCTCGGAAAAATGTGTCATATACGAACGACCGCACCCAATATCAAAATAACAGAGCTCCGAGTCAGCCATCATGAGGGAGTCCATCATGTCCTTATTGCGGATAAGAATTGAGGAATACAAGACGTTTTCGCAGTAGTCCGCGATGAAAATAAGATAGCAATTTTTTGCAGTGGCTGCATGATTCACATAATCGGAATTTACGAGTGTGGAAGAATCTGTTTCTAATGCTACTTGCGGAGTGGCGCGGATAAGGTCATTTAACTGTGCGAAAAACGAACGCGATGGATCATACACCCGACCATACTCAAGCGGATCCCAATTATCCGACCACCAGCATGAGTTGCAATACACTAAAAGCCCCGAGTCCGCAGAAAACGAGGTGATAATGCTTTTCCTACATAAATCACATACCCGTTTGTAGAGCACGCGTTCGTTCATAAACAAAAGCCGCCGCTGAAAACGACACGAGGGACAAAATGTCGGCGGCGGCACTTTTATTTTCTCGTAAAACGCAAAATCCTCGGGTTCTATCCGGAATTCTTGTTTGCAGTTCTGGCAGGTTTTTGTTTCTTGGTTCATACGACTTCAATCTGATAACACGCTATACAATACGCAATCATTCCGCTTTCGGGACTAAAAATAGTTTTAAATGCCTTCGGGCAATGGTCTTTGCCGTGGAAATGAACTGCTTTATTTTTATAGATAGCGTTATCTGAAGCATCCCCCGCACAATTGCAAGATGCGTCAAAAAGCCGCAATGGATTTTTTGCTTTAAGCATCTGATAATACCTGCAATTTGGGCACATCCGCGGAAGCGGATACTTGAGTTTTCTATACAACTCCAACTCTTGGGGAATAATCTTAAAGGCAGTGGTACATTGCTCATTACATTTTCCTTCATGTTCGCATCCTATTGTTTCCTCAAAAACTGAATCTCTCACTTCCTCTATGGCATGAGGCACATCTCTTGCGGGAAGAGTTATCTTATACTCTTTTGTCTTCGGGTCTTTCCATGTGTATCCCTTTTCAATCGCCGCTTCTTTGGTAAGCGGAAAATATTCTTGGGCTATCGTCTCATTATATGCGAATGGAGAGAGGTTGAGCGAAAGAAACTCGCCATAATGCTCCATATTTTTAATAATTTCTTCTCGCAACCGACGAAATGTTTCTTCATCATACTCTTTATTCAATATGCATCGTTTTTTGTTGCGGATTCCAATGCATCCAAAAAGATCATTCGCGCCATAACAAAAGAACGAATACTCCAGAGAGAAAGAATTATCATTGATAATCCCAAAACGACATTGGTAGGACTTGCTCCCCCCTATCATCTCGTAGCTCAACGCCATGTCCGCAACAAGGGCGCAATCATAGATATCATGCGTCAATGCGTTGGATCTTGCCAAGCTTGAGGTATTAAAGACATAAGCAGAATCACGGACAAAATTTGCGAGATAACACTCTCTGCAGTTCTCGCTATAATATACTTCTTCCCCGGATACGTTATTGCTGAAATAATGTATGTATCCTCGCTGGGGTTGAGTTTTTAGAAATTCGTTCACGCGTGTCTGTTGAGTCTTGAGCGGCAAGCTCTGAAGTTCCAGAATTTTCTTCTCATACTCTTCTTTTGAATAGGGTTGATTAAAAATGTGGTATTGTTTGTGGTGAAGATTCACGCAGCCGAAGCAGTCGCTACAATTTGTAGAGTCGTAAGTAAAATGAACATCCCGGCAGTAATCAAGGATCATTGAATTTGAACAATTTGAACAAAATGCCGTTCGGCTTACATTGATGCAGTTTTCTATTTTCGTGCTATAGGAACAATCAACACAATTTTTACTCTCAAGCAGAAACCGAGAAAAAGAAATATCTTCGCCCTCAATAATAAGATACGAAAGATATACATTCTTTGAATTCATAGTATAGTTTGCATAGTCCGAGTTAATGCTATGCTTTGCCTGCAAAGATTCATGAGGAACCCGATGCATGAGCTCTTGAAACTGCTCAAGAAATGATTTTGTATTGTCATACTCAATGCCGAATTCCCGCGCATCCCATGTATCCGACCACCAGCATCGTGAACAATAGACCGGAAAAGGTGCGCTCTCTGAATACATAGAAATTATTGATTTTTTGCACAAATCGCATGTTCGCTTGTAGAGGGTTCTCTCGTTACGCCACGCAAGCCTCCTTTGTAATCTGCACTGCCAACACCACGTCGGCGGAGGCACTTTGATTTTTTCGTAAAACGCAAAATCCGAAGCGTCTACAACAAAAGACGCTTGGCAATTTTGACATGTAAAAATTTCTTCTTTCATGTTTGATTTGAGAATAACGAAAGAGAAATCCAACGCCGAGTGTCTTTTATCCCGCACAATGTCTGCACGTATGCAGGATTCTGACGATACCGCTTCGATTTAATACGGAACCGTTTTTTACAGTTTTGGCATTGGCAGGTCTTTTTGACGCCGAATCCTTATACGTAATGCTGAATAAAATCGCCCGGAGTTACAATTTTGAAAGGGAGATGGCGTGTATCCAGTTTTTTATTTGAAATAAAATCCTTGCGGTCTAATGTTACGAGAAAAGAGGATCGGCTATAGAGAGCGCCGAGAAGAATAGGGATGTCTTTAGGCGGCAGAACACCTTCCCAAAATAAAATTTCTTCGGGCGTTACCGAGGTAATTGATTGAACTTCAAGCTGACTTTCAAGAAGGAGATGATACAGAATATCAAGATACTCCTCTCCGAGTTTTTCGCGCACATTTCGTTCCGTCTCAACAAGGGCATGCGTGACCGTAACGAGCTTCACCTTTTGTCCTTTGCCTAGTTCCAATATGAGACGAGAGCCGCCACGAGAAGAAGCGGTAGCGGCGATAAATATGTTTGCATCAAGAAAAATCTTCAAAGGAGCCATTAGACCTACTGCATAATAACCTTTCTGCTGCAATTATGATTTTTCGGCTGCAAACAATTCAAACGCTTGCCAATGAATACGCCGTATTCACCTCCTCGCGCTTCATTGACTCGCACAAAAAATCATAATCTCGCTACGAAAATTATTACACAGTAGGTCTATTCTATTTTTTCTTGAGGAGACGTTTTGCTTTTCTCCGTACGGAAGGACTTATCTGATCTTCTTGTAAAAACTCCTTCAGACGACTATCGGAATATCGTTCTATGGGGAATAATCCCTTCTCCATTTTGAGGATATTTTGATAGAGCGCCGCTTGTTTTTCAAGACGCTGGTACTTTTTTTTAGGGAGAGTAATTGTATCCATATTGCTCATAGTATATTTGATAGATGCCAAGTAGTCAATGCGTGCCATTTACTGTCTGTAATTATATTACTTCCGCCTGATAGCACTTCTCACAATGCACGATCTCCGGACGATCCGGAACGTATGAGGTCTCAAACTCATTGTGGCAGGGAGAAGAGCCATGGAAATGATCCGTCATATTCCCGTAGCTCCGGTTTTGTGATTGAGTTCCGGCGCATTGGCATTTTCGTTTCCACAGTTTCAAGGGATTCCGTTGCGATATGCGCGCATAATGCCTGCAATTCGGACAAAGCCGGGGCAATGAAATGTTTATTTTCCGGTAAAATTCAAATTCCGCTGGCGTGATTCTAAAGGCGCTTGTACATTGCTCCGCGCATTTTCTCTCGTGTTCGCATCCTATAGTTTCTTTAAGAATTTTATCCGTTGCATCTCTGATATGATCGGGAAGATCGCCTGCGCGCATACTCACTTCATATTTTCGTTCCTCCGGTTCTCTCCATTGATACCTTTTCGCATGCGCCGTTTCTTTTGTAAGAGGAAAATATTCTTGGGCAATGGTCTCATTATACGCGAACGGGCTTAACTCGTTCGGAAAAAACTCTCCATATTTGTATTCTATTTTTCTAATTTCTAAATTCTGATCCCTACTCTCTGATATATAGGGCATTTCATTCATCTGCTGAATTATTTTAGGGATGAGCGATCCATACTCTTCTTTTGAATATTGCTTGTTTAAAATGCAATAGGATTTATTGCGGAGCGCGTAACAGCCGAAAAGATTTGAATTCGCTTCCGAAAGCTCCATGCAATACTGAACATCGTGGGCGGGACACCAGCATTCAAAACAAAACTTTGCGCGAGAGAGTCCCCCGCCCGCTTCCATGCATTCATAAATCATGGAAGCGTCTCCTCCCCACATGGTGAAATCGTACGCATCTTTAGTATTCGCCATCCATAGAAAATGGCAGAATTTACAATCTTCGGCATTGAGCACTTGATGGCTTTGCCGCACATTCTTGGAATGAAAAATATATTCACCTGTTGTATTGATATTGTGTGTTCCGGTCATAAAGCGGTTTGGCAGTTTTTTCGCATATTCTTCCGCTTCTTTTCTTATTTTTAAGACCGCGGCGTACGAACCAAAATTGATTTTTCGCAATTCTTGGAAATAGGATTCTTTTGTGCGCGGTGTGTTAAAAATATGATACGCTTTGTTCCGTAAATTCACGCATCCAAAACAGTAACTGCACCCTTTTAAGTTCTTTGAGAAGTATACTTCCACGCAATTCTCGCACTCAAACGAAAAAAATGTTTTAAAACATTTTCGGAGATTGATTCCTTTATAGCAGGACTCGCATTCGTCCGACATATACATATCAAAACAATTCCTGCTGTGTTCAAGCGCGGCGCCGTAGGCGCAATCCTCGTCATAATCCGAATTCGTGAGAAGATAGCAATTTTTAAGATATGAGGCGATACAGCAGTATTCGCTATTTACGAGTGTGGGGGTAATTACCTGTTGGCCGGTGCGCGGCATACGCGCGAGCATACTTTTAAATTGCTCAAAAAACGGCTGCGAGAAATCATATTCGCGGCCATAGTCCATCGGATCCCATTTATCCCAAAAGCATGGTCCGCAGTAGACCGGATGGGAAGCGCCTGCGGGAAAAAGAGAAATAAAATCTTTCTCGCAGTGATCGCATTTTCTCCGATAAAATGCCCGTTCATTTGAAAACATCATTCGCCTTTGCAGTCGGCACTCCGGACAAAACGTGGGCGGAGGAACCAATATTTTCTCGTAAAACGCAAAATCCTCCGGCTCAATCCGGAACTGGACTTTGCAATTTTGGCAGTTTTGGTTTCTTGGTTTATACAAAATATTTCTGAATAAAATCGCCGGGAGTCATAATGGCGAGATCCGGCGCCAACGCATGCAGACGGACATTATTGAGTAGATGTTTTCGGTCAAGCGTGATCAAAGTCGCGGCTCCACTCAAGAACGCTCCAAGAATGATAGGCACATCTTTTTCAGAGACGAGCGCCGCGAAGCGGTCTTCCCATTCTTTGGGCGCGCGCAAGCGACTGAATCACGGGCGATGCGGCAAGAAGATTCTCGTAATGCGTAGCAAGCACGCGGTCCCCCAATTTCTTTTGTATGTTTCGCTCGGCTTCCGATAACGCATACGCCACGGTGACGATCTCTGTCATTCTTTTCTTTGCAAGTTCCAGAATAAAATAAGAGCCGCCGGTCTTGGAAGCAACCGCGGCAAAAAATACATTGGCATCAAGAAATGCTTTCGGCATGGATTATTTTCGTGAAGCGAGCAGAGTTTTGACTTTCGCGCGCGTTGTTTTTGTAAGCGTATCCTCGCGCGCAAACTCTTTTATCCGTTGCGCGGAATACTCTTCAATGCCCCATTTGCGTTCAGGGAGAAACCGTAAAATACGCTCATATAGCGATGCGCGTTTTTCCATGATATCGTATTTGGCTTTGGGAATCGTGATGGTAATCATATTCTTATGAATATACCATAAGGCGAAGTTTTATACAACTTCAGCGTGGTAGCACTGCTCGCAATACACTATTTCCGGCCGCTCCGGCGCATACGAAGTTTTTATTGCAATACCGCACTTTGCGCATGTGCGATCCCATAGAAATGGCGGGTTGAGGCGAGACATACGCTCGCGATATCTGCAATTAAAACAGCGGCGCGGCACCGGGAATCCAAAACGGCGCAAAAGGGTAAGTTCCGCGAGGACAATGAGAAATGGTTTTTTACACTCAATGCACTCAAGAATTTCTTTTGTGATTGAATCAGATGTCTCAAGAATGCTTCCGGGTATAGCATCGCCGCGAAGCGTCGGTGTCTGCGGCGGCACAGGAAGCTCTTTCCATTCAAACCCTTTCGCGTGCGCTTCTTTTTCGGTAAGCGGGAAAAAGTCCATTGCATAAGATTCGTTATATGCCGAGAGGGAAAGGTCCGGCGGCATAAATTCGCCGTAGCGATACACTCGTCCACCTTTATCTATATACGGTTGCTTGTTCATATCCATGATAATCCGCTCGCGCAATTTTTCAAATTCCTCCTTTGAATA
>VMFQ01000051.1 GCA_007376125.1 Parcubacteria group bacterium Gr01-1014_33
GGGGTCGGTAATATCGCGAGTATTCCCGCAGGACACAAGGGGCTCGGCAAAAACACTCTGCGCGCTGGCTATTATCAGTATTACGGAGATAAAGAAGATGATTTTATGTGATTTCATTGCTGAATCGCTACATTGCTACATTATAATGACCGATTCTGCTTGCTTGATGCATCATTGTTAAAAAAAAATGATAATAGTTACGACTTACGCGCTTGGCATAAAGATTATCCCGATCTGTCATTCCCGTGAAAACGGGAATCCAGATTTTCTGAAGAAAATTCAAGAGAGTCTGGATCCCCGATCGAGTCGGGGATGACAGAAAAACAGTCAAACGTGTAAGTCATAATTACAATGTAGCGATATGATAATGCAAGCGGCTTACGGCAACAGCAATCTCATCTGTTCTCGCAATCGCGCGACTGCCTCTTTTGGGGACGCGGATTTTGAAAGGATTGAATTTACCGTATCGCCGAAAAGTCGCGCGGCGATATTTTCATCCGGTACTGTCCAGCCGCGGGCAATGAGCGATTGCGCATGGAGAATCTCTTGTTCTCGCACGCCTGGCGTTTGGGCAAGGAGATCGCGGCGTACCGGAGCGCGTCCGGTTTTTTCCACGAACGTCCGCGCTTCGGACTGGGATGCAAGAAAGTGAACAAATTGCCACGCAGTTCCTTGATAGTGAGACATCCGTGATACCGTAGGGAAAAAGTAGCGTTGATATACTGCGGGCCGCAAAGCTCCGTTTTGCTGGGGGAACGGGAGTACGCCAAAGGAGATGTGCGGGTTCTTTTCTCTGATAGTCTGAATGTCTTGGGCAAATCCGATTGCCATTGCGGCTTTTTCTTCGGTAAACGCGTCAAGCGAATTTTCTGCCTGCCGCGGCAAGGAAAAATTTTTACTCCCCGGATCGGCAAAAGAGGTATAGAAGGAAAACGCATCAATCGCGCGCGCACCGAGTATTACGTCCGATGCATCGCGTTTTACGATCTGGTCTCCGGCTTGAAGCAGGAGAGAACTTACAATTTCAAACGCATGCGCGACATTTTGAAATCCGCCAAGCGCAATACCGCTTTTGATGACATCGCCCGCCGGACTTATTTTGGTAAGTTTTTGCGAAATGCGCACTACATCATCCCATGTCTGGGGCAGGGCGGCGATACCCGCGCTATTAAATATGTCTTTATTGTAAAAAAGAATTGGCGTGTCAATTGCGAGCGGAAGTCCCACGATTTTTCCGTCGGGCAAGATGAGTTCTTCGGCAACTCCGTCCGTGAATGTGTTCTGAAAATCACTCGCGGTGAATGTAAGAAAATCTTGTGGCAGGGGGAACACCTTGTCCTTATGTGTGAGGATCCACGAGTTTTTCAGGAAAAATACGTCAGGGCCTTTTCCTTCCGCGAGCCGATTGATCAAAGTCGCTTCATAAGATTTTTCGTCAAAGCCGCGGTAGTTGACCGTAACATTTGGAAATGCGGCGCGAAACCGGAAAAACGTATCGCGCCAAAACACTTCGTCTTGTCCGACGCCCCAGAATTCAAGCGTCACAGGCGCATTGGTATTGGGCCTAAGCCCGAACATGAAAAGAATCACGCTCAGAATCAGCGCAAGTCCTATGATGGCTATGATGATTAAAAGAGGACGAGACATATAAATTCAAAGCATAAACCCTAAATCCTAATATCTAAATCCTAAACAAATTCCAATGACCAAAATACGAAACTCCAAACAAATACTCCCATATCCTCCTTTCTTTGTTTTGGATTTGGAACATTGGTATTTTGATATTGTTTAGGATGTAGGGTGTAGTGCTTAGGATTTAGAATTTACTTATTTTTACTCATTACTTTTTCTGGAAAAGTAATGAGTAGTGGTGTGTGCCGGCATCAATCTCGCGTTCGTACGAAAATCCGACACGCGCGGCAAGCGTCTTTGCGGTTTCCCTTGGAATGCGAAGGGATGCGGGCGGTCCGAGTAGAGTCTTTTGTTCATTCCATTCAATCACTGCGATGCGTCCCATGGGCTTCAAAATCCGGCTCGCCTCTTCAAGTATGACCTCTTTTTGCCCGCTTTGATAGAGGATATCCGAAATCACCACAAAATCCAATGATCCCGTTTTTATTTTTGATCCGTTGGGAACTTCCAAGTCCGCCCAAATTGGCTCTATCTGAAGCAAATGGTCTGCGCGCGCTTGGGCGCGGATAACGTCAAGCGCAGATTTTTGTATATCAATCGCAAATACTTTTCCCTCATTGCCCACCAGTTCTCCAAGCGCAATGGCATAGTATCCATGGCCGGAGCCAAAATCAGCTACGCGATCGCTTTTTTTTACTCCACATTCCGCGAGTATTCGCTCGGGCTGGAGAAATCCTTGGCGTGTGAGGGCCGGGGATATGATGGATTGTGCAGACGATTGGATATCCATAATATTTACATAGAGATGGTTACAAAACTCCATTCCCTCTCTCCCTGTCATTCCCGACTCGATCGGGAATCCAGATTTTCCCTCTTATGGTTTGGATTCCCGCTTACGCGGGAATGACAGAAAAGAGTTTTGTAATGGTCTCATACTGAACTTTGGTACATTTCCTGATTTCTGGATAATTCGTACTTTTCCCACCGTTCCCCCCACACGTATGCATACGTGTGGGGGGAACGTCCCTCCCCCTCTTTAAGAGGGGGAGGCGCAAAATGCAGAAAAGATCGGCAATCTTTTCTGCAATCGTTTTGCGGGAGGGGGTACCATTTGCCAAAGTGTAGTACATATTTACGCGGGCAGAAATAATGTATCACAAGATTTATTGCGGAATCTGGGGAACACTTGGGATAAATCCTGTTTCAAAAAGCCATTCATACGCGCTTTTCAGCGCGGCAATCGCTTGCGGATCGGTTGAGGGGTATTGTGTCTGGGTGGGGTCTACCGCAATTTCTACGGTCGCGGCAATAAATTCAAGCGGGGTTACGCGCGCGCGTTCGTTCACAAACGCATTCGCGTCGCGCGCCGCGTCAAAATGCGATTCCATGTCGTGTATGGTGATTGTCCCGCGTGCGAGCTTAAAATCCGTCATGATATGCGCGAGCGCGTGCACGAAGAAATTTCCTGGCGCTTGAGAAAGAGATTCCGCGTTTATTACCACGGTTCCGTCTGCGAGGTAAAGCGCGGTTCCAAATTCCGCGGGTGATGGGCTTGAGGTGAGCCGTGCAAACGATGCACGATCCAGCGCAATCACAATGTTTCCTTTTCCGCGGTACGCGGACCCTACTCTGTCGTATGCGTCGTCAAGAAGATGCGAGAGGGTATCAAGCGAGACCGATGACGGAGTCCCCATAATCCACACATTCGGAAATCGGCTGTGGATGCTTGGTGCGGATTCTACATATATGCGTTGCGGCGGGATTTGTAGGGGTGTGCCGGTTGCGATGAAAATTATCTGGGTTCCAAGCGGATCGGTGCGAAATTGAGCATCCCATTTCCATTCTATGGGACTTACCGGAGAAAGGGGTGTTACTCGAGCAAGTGGTGATACGGGAGTTTGCGGCTGGACTTGAGGCATCCTGCCGCTTGTTTCGCCTAACCCTCCTGTGGCGGGAAGCTCGGGCTGTTCAATCCTGATTTTCGGCTCACTGGCTCCCCCGAGAAATGTATTCTTGAGCGCGTCTGAAGTGAGCATTGCCGCGCCCACAAGCGCAAGCCCTAACAGAACCCACGGAAGCGCTTTTTGCGCTTCGGCCCGCTTTGTCGGGTTTCCGGCGTATACTAAAAATTTAAATCCTATAAAAATCAGCGCAACCGCTCCGAATGCAAAAAGTAATTGAAGGAGCCCACGGAACACATTATTGAAAAGACCTTCAATTGAATTTATTCCTCCAAGGGGATTAAAATATTGGCTTTGTGCGGATGCAAAAGAGGCAAATCTCGGGACAAGGAAAAGAAACATCAGCGAAAGCGCAAGAATTGAATGCAAAGGAACTTTATGGCGCATACGATAAAATCCCAAATTATAAATCAGAATACAAATGTCCAATGTCCAAATCCCAATTTCCAATAAATGTCCAATGACTCAATGTCCAAAACCACTGTTGGGCATTGGGATTTTGAGCTTTATTGGGTATTGGAGCTTGGACATTGGGGTTTATTTCTTTAGATTTAAGTTCAAAAAGTCGTGATAGACGCGATCGCGTCGCCCTCGTCAAGTTTCATTATCCGCACTCCTTGCGTGAGGCGCGAAAGCACGGCGATTGCGGCAAGCGTGGTGCGAATCACTTGGCCTTTTTGGGAAATCGCGATAAGTTCTTCTCCCTCTTCGTCCACGATGTTGCCGCTTACGACGTTGCCGGTTTTTGCGGTTATCTTTGCGGTTTTAATGCCTGATCCGCCGCGCCGCTGTTTCTTGTACTCTTTTAGGAGCGTCTGCTTTCCAAACCCATTTTCCATTATTACAAGCAGCTTCTGGCTTTTGACGTTTGACTTTTGACTTTCTACGATGTCCATTCCCACGACTTCGTCTCCCTTCCCAAGCCGTATGGCGCGCACTCCGGCGGCTTGCCGTCCCATTTCCCGCACGTCTTTTTCTGAAAACCGAATCGCCTGCCCGCGTTTTGTCAAAAGGATTATTTCATCCTTGCCGCCGGTGAGTTTTGCAAACCGCAATGCGTCCGTTTTGGCAAGCGTCATTGCGATCAGCCCGTTCCGGCGGACGTTTTCAAACGACTCCGCATCCGCTTTCTTTATTATACCATCTTTGGTAACCATTACGATATACTGCTTGCTCTGGTCGGGGTTTGATTTTTTGCCGCTTCCTTTTGCAATACCGAGGATGGAAGTAACGCGCTCTTCCTGGCCAAGCGAAAGGAAATTGACTATGGGCCTACCTTTGGACGTGCGTGTGCCTTCGGGAACTTCGTATGTCAGAATTTGGTATACTTTTCCGGAATCCGTGAAAAAGAGAAGCGAGGAATGGGTGCGGGCGCTTAAAAGATGCTCCACCACATCCTCTTCCTTTGTCTCCATTCCGATAAGCCCTTTGCCGCCGCGTTTCTGTATCCGATACCATTCCGGTTTTATGCGCTTGACGTATCCGCCTCGGGTGAGCATGATCATAACCTCCTCGTCTGCGATAAGGTCTTCATCCGAAAACTCTTTGGGAGAAGATTTCACCACTTTAGTTTTTCGCTCGTCTCCATGCCGCTCTTTTATTTCCAGAAGCTCTGTTTTTACGAGATTCTTGATTTTTTGAGAATCCTTGAGAAGGGCTTCCAGCGATTTTGCGAGCGCCTGTTTTTCTTTGAGCTCGTCCTCAATCTTTTGCCGCTCAAGTCCGGCAAGCGTGGCAAGGCGCATATCCAAAATCGCGTTCGCTTGGATCTCGGAAAGATCAAATTTTTTAATGAGGTGTATTCGTGCGTCTTCCCGATCGCGCGATTTTTTAATGGTCTCAATCACGCGGTCAATGTGGTCAAGCGCGATTTTGAGCCCCTCAAGGATGTGAATCCGCTCGCGCGCGCGGGCAAGGTCAAATTGAGTGCGCCGCGTTATCACACTAAACCGGTGCCTTAAAAACTCCTCCAAGACGCTTTTTATGGACATAACCTGTGGCTGGATGCCGTCCACGAGCGCGAGCATGTTTAAGTGGAAACTTTTTTCAAGTTCGGTGCGCCGGTAAAGATTGTTGAGCACTTTTTGGGGCTGGGCATCGGTTTTGAGTTCAATCACCACGCGGAGGCCCTCTTTATCCGATTCGTCGCGCATGTCGCGGATGCCTTCTAACTTTTTTTCCTGCACGAGCATTGCCATGTGTTCAATCATCTCGGCTTTATTTACTTGGTAGGGGATTTCGGTGATCACTATTTGATATCCTTTTCCTTTCGACATTTCTTCAATTTCTGCTTTGCCGCGCGTCAAAATCGCGCCCCGTCCCGAAGCGTACGCTTCACGAATTTGCTTTTGATCGTAAATAAATCCTCCGGTCGGGAAGTCCGGACCATGGATAAACTCTATGATGTCTTCCGCGCTTGCGTGCGGGTGATCCGACAGGTGCACGAGCGCGTCTACAACCTCTGTCAAATTATGCGGCGGGATATTGGTTGCCATTCCCACCGCGATTCCTATTGTGCCGTTGAGCAATAGGTTGGGGATTGCGGCAGGAAGCACGGTCGGCTCTTTTCGCGTCGCATCGTAATTGTCGCGAAACTCAACCGTGTCTTTTTCAATGTCGCGGAGCATTTCCTCGGCAATCCGCGTCATGCGGGCTTCTGTATATCTTTGCGCTCCGGCAGAATCTCCGTCAATTGAATTATGTACAAAGATCCCATCCGCCAATGCAAAATTATGCGTGTCCTCAATGGTAAGATCATAGACATCTTCTCTTTGGCTAAGAAATTCCACTCTTACTACTTTATGATTGTGGAGTTTCGCGCGTTGTACAATTTCATCAAAATCAGAGAAATAAGTAAGCGCATGATTAATTCGCGGGATACCATTATTTGTCCTCTCGTGTTCATAAATTTCCGGAGTTACTGTCTCATGGGTAGAAAGAAGTTTTGTTACAAATCCTGCTATCTTACTTCGAATTATCGTTTGCGTGTATTCCGGATCTTGCCATTTATTTCGTAAAGCAACTTTCGCCTTTGCGGTAAGTTTCTGCATAAAGTCCGGTTCAACAAGAACGCGTTTTTGATACG
>VMFQ01000052.1 GCA_007376125.1 Parcubacteria group bacterium Gr01-1014_33
CCTCGGATAGGTTCAACGATGCAAATATGTGGTACCGCGCGACAAAGAGAGTGTTCCAATAGCGAGCGCATCTATGTTAAACACCGAGTGTTTAACATAGATATTCAAAAAAATATTTCAAATTTGGATACATTTCCTTCAAATAGGTCTTTCCGATCTCGCGGGAACCCCTCACAGTCGCCATTTTGTATTGTGTTTCCGCGACTCTGCGATGTCATTCCCGCGTACGCGGGAATCCAGAATTCTTCTATGCTGGCGGTAACATCTGATTCCCGCTGGAGTTTATCCCCGCGAAAGTGGGGGCGGAAATGATAGAAGTGTAAGAGGTTACATAACGCGCACTTGCATGTTTTTCTTTTCCGTGATATGGTGGACGCATATTCTGGAGAGTCTCTAATACGTGCGAAAATATCGGGAATTCTCCAGAGTGCCAGTGCGCGCGATTTTTCTTTTGATTCTCTTTCATGCGTGCGGTTACCTCTTAAATCACGGCTTTTTTCTTTGTGTCTTTTTTGATATACATCTTCAGATTATCCTCATTTTGGCGAGATGATACATAACCCCCACAAATGCCGCGGTGGCGGAATTGGTAGACGCGCGCGGTTCACCCCGCTACAAAACTATATCGTCGGATATGAAAAGATGTGCGACTCCTGCGGGGATGGCGGAATTGGCAGACGCGCACGGTTCAGGGCCGTGTGGGAGCAATCTCGTGGGAGTTCAAGTCTCCCTCCCCGCATTTATGTGGTAACGGCGTTTTGTAACGGGGTTCAGAGCCGTGTGTTTGAAAGAACATGTGGGTTCAAATCCCACCCGCGGCAGTATTCTTGAATTAGTTTGAACCCCAGTAGTAAAGCAAAGCTTACTACGGGGCACGGCGCATTTCGCCTTTCGCCGCCTGCTATGGCAATGAGTTCCCTGCGAAAATTTGGAAATGCGGCGGGACCGCACCGCTCAAAACCGCAAAAGAGTCCGGAGAAAAACACTTGTCCCGTAGTGAAACGGAGTTTCTACTACTGTGATCGGCTTGAGCAATATTTTAACGGAAAGAAGAAAAGAAAATTTTTACTCATTTTTCTTAGTCAAGAAAAATATTTTAATAATATGAGTTTCGGAAATATGAATCAAAAAGGTTTTACAAATATCATTTTGGTTGTAGTAGTTGTCACACTCTTAGGTGTGGTTGGATATTTTGCTTTTGTTAAAAAATCGGAACCAATAGTTCAACAACCAACACCAACTCCTTCTCAAACAAACACTCCCGTATCTTCGACGCCCACACCAACGCCCAAAGATGAAACTTCTAATTGGCAAAGTCATTCGAACACGGAGATTGGATTTAGTTTTAAATATCCTCAAACATGGAAAGTGGAAGATGGTATGAAAATCAATACTTGTTGCCTTAATGTGTTTAATTCCACTAATCCATATCAAGGAGATTTTTTGAAGCAAAATGTAATGAAAGCGCAATTTCAGTATGAGGTTGATGCTTCAGTTTCTAATAAACAACAATATATCGACGGTTTAATTAAGAGCAGTAGCGAATCTGAAATGGAGACTCCTATTAGCAGGTCCTCAGTCATCAGTGTGCAAAATAAAAATGGTTTAGACATAGTAAAGTTTACTGGTGGAGTTGGTAGCGTTGGTTATGTAATTCCAAGAAAGCAGAATTTTTTTGAAGTACTATATGTTATTGTGTGGAATCCGGACTCGACATTCGAAAAAGTTCTTTCAACTCTCAAATTCACAAATGCCGCCGATCCAACAGTGGGTCGTGTTTGCGGTGGAGGTGTAATGGCAAAGGGTGGCGCATGTCCCACTGGATACACCTGTAAGTTTCCCGCCGATCATTCTCTAGGTGCAGACGACGGAATATGTGTAAAAAATTAAGGCAAGCATCCTTCCAGATTTAAATTCACGGGGTAAGTTGCTAAAGAATTTGCCACAAAAAAATTGGAAATTGTCCCCAGTAGTACAATCCTACGCTTCACCTTCAGTAGTATATAATCTCTTTATCCACGACCCTAAAGACGCGCGGACTTGCCTCGCGTAGAATCTTATAGAGTTCTACAGGATTGCCCTATGGGACTCCATTATTATTACTCAATAATAATCGTTTCTCTTATTCTTCGCCTATTTCTTCTTTACACAAAGAAACCGGCAATTGGGAGAAAAAATACTCGTACCGTTATACCATAATTCTTTTGGTCCATGTTATCGGAAACTTCTCTTATCTACGGGATGTTTTTGGAATATCAATCAGTAAAATTATGGTATAACGGCACTCGTTAATACATTATGAATCCAATATATAAACCGGCAACGCAAAGGCCGCATGCAAAAAGGCCTTTCCCGTTAAAGACATCTTTGCGCCCGCAGCGCGGCCGCGGACCGCGGCACGATTTTCGCACACGAATCGCGGAAATCCGCGGCAAAATTCCGCCCGTTCATGAAGCGTCCCTTCGTGGACACGAAGGAACGCTTCGGTTTGTCGCGCTTGGCGGATGCGGCGAGGTAACCCGCAGTATGTATCTCTACGAATACGGAGACGATATTGTCATCGTGGACATGGGGCTTCAGTTTCCCGAAGAAGATATGCCCGGGATTGATTATATTATCCCGAACGTGGAATACCTTAAGTCCAGAAAAGACCGCATCCGCGGAGTTATCATTACGCATGGCCATTATGATCATATTGGCGCAATACCGCATCTTCTTGACCCCTTGGGAAATCCGCCCCTTTATGCAACCGCGCTTACCCGCGGCATGATCTTAAAACGCCAGGAAGATTTTAAATCCAGCCCCACTCCCAAGATTGAGGTTATCACGCCGGAATCAAAAATCCGGCTGGGAACATTTTTTAACGTGGAGTTTTTCCATGTCAACCACAATATCCCGGATTCCGTGGGCGTGGTGCTCAAAACACCCGCCGGAACGGTGGTGCACACCGGCGATTTTAAATTTGACTACACGCCCGTAAACGAACGCCCGGCAGACATAGAACGGCTTACCCAAATCGGGAAAGAAGGCGTAACACTGCTCGTATCCGAAAGCACCGATGCGGAATACCCGGGACACCAGATTTCCGAAAGCGATGTTCAAAAATCGCTTGAAGAGATTTTCAAAGCCGCGCGCGGGCGCATTATCGCCGCTACGTTTTCTTCGCTTCTTACCCGCATCCAGCAGTTGATTTGGCTTTCTGAAAAGTATAATAGAAAAGTGCTTATAGAAGGGTATAGCATGAAGCAAAACGTGGCGGTTTCGCGCGAACTCGGATACCTTAAAATAAAACGCGGCACGCTTATAGAGTCAAAAGAACTTTCGCATTATCCGGATGAGCAAGTCACCATCGCCTGCACCGGCGCGCAAGGAGAAGACCATGCGGTCTTGATGCGAATCGCAAATAATGAGCATAAAACCATTTCCTTAAAGCCCGCCGATTCCATTGTATTTTCCTCTTCCGTTGTTCCTGGAAACGAAGCTTCGGTCCAGCGCGTAAAAGACGTCCTTTATAAAAAGGCGGCAAAAGTATACCACAAAGTTACAATGGACATTCACGCCGGAGGACACGCGAAACAAGATGAACTGATCATGATGATGAATCTGATGAAACCGCGGTATCTTATCCCCATTCATGGCACATACTTTATGCTAAAACTCCATGCCGAGCTTGCCGAAAGCGCCGGGATTCCAAAACCCCGCATTATGATCGCGGAAGACGGCGAAATTGTAACAGTGGGAAAAGAGGAAATCAAAAAATTAAAAGAAAAAGCCCCGACCGATTATGTAATGGTAGACGGTCTTGGCGTCGGAGACGTAAAAGAAGTGGTGCTTCGCGACCGCCAGCACTTATCAGAAGACGGAATTTTTGTTATCATAGCGATAGTGGATTCAAATACCGGGCGCATGCGCACAAGTCCGGACATCATCTCGCGCGGATTCATTTACTTGAAAGAATCGCAGGATTTGCTCAAAGAAGTCCGACGACTCACCAAAAAAATCGTGGAAGAGACCACGATTGGCGGTGCGCATCCGATCAATTGGACACACATAAAGGACAATCTCCGTGAGCGTATCGGACAATTCTTATTCAATAAGACATTGCGAAGACCGATGGTACTGCCGGTGGTGATAGAGGTATAGCGCTCGGCAAGCATGCTTTTTGAAACCATCCGAAATTCCCAGCGTGAATTTCGGATTCGCGCAAAGTTGTCGCAACTACCAAAGCATTAAACTTGTGTTTAATGCTTTGGTAGACCTTGCTTGCGGCAACTTTGAGCGTTTCAAAAAGCATCCTTGCCTCGCTTTCAGCATTTAAAGATAAGAGTATGAAAAACCAACGCATTTTAAGCGGCATACAGCCTTCGGGGAATCTTCATATTGGAAATTATCTTGGAGCGATCAAGCAGTTTGTAGAGCTTCAAAACGAGTATGAGGCGTTTTATTGTATTGTGGACGAGCACGCTATTACTGTTCCGCAGGATCCAAAAGAACTCCACAAAAATACGCTTGATTTGGCAATGATATATCTTGCCGCGGGAATTGATCCGAAAAAATCGGTAATCTTTGTCCAGTCGCACGTTCCCGCACACACCGAGCTTGGATGGATTTTGAACACGATGACGCCTCTTGGAGAATTAGAGCGAATGACGCAGTTTAAAGATAAATCCGAACGCCATGCGCGCGAGGGAGTATATGCCGGACTTTTTAACTACCCCACGCTTATGGCGGCAGATATTTTGTTATATCACGCGCAAAAAGTGCCGGTGGGAGAAGATCAACTCCAGCATATTGAGCTTACGCGTTCTCTTGCCGAACGGTTTAATAACCGTTTCGGTAATACGTTTACTATTCCCGAGCCGCTTATCCGTGAATATTCCGGTCGCATTATGGGACTTGATGATCCTTCCAAGAAAATGTCAAAGTCCGCAGGAAATTCCGCAAATTACATTGCGCTTCTTGATTCTCCCGACGAAATCCGCAGAAAAATAAAAATCGCGGTAACGGATTCGGGAAAAGAAGTCACGTTTGACGAGCAAGAAAAACCCGCGGTTTCCAATCTAATGCGGATTATGAGCGCGTTTAGAGACTGCGCGCCTAAGGAGGTGGAAATGCGCTATGAAGGAAAAGGATACGCCGAGTTCAAAGACGATCTTGCCGAGCTTCTTGTAGAAAAACTTACGCCCCTCCAAGAAAAGTATCGCATACTTTCAGAAAATCAGGATGAAGTCCTTTTGATTCTTGCCAAAGGCGCTATGCACGCGCGCGCTGTCGCGGATAAAACTCTTGCCAAAGCCAAAGAGAAAATCGGTTTTGTGCCGATAAACGCCATTACATAACGAGTCTGCTCTTGTGTATAATCGCGACACAAGGAAAACACTGTCCTTGACCCTTTGTATAGATGTGCGTATCATTGCGTAAAAGCCCTTTTCCACAATAAATATAGAAAAAGGAGAGATTTTATGCCAAGTCGTCTTCAGCTATGGCAAGAAAGAGTTCAGCAATTAGTTGCTGAAAAACCTCCTGTACTTCTCACACTTATCCTTGCGCCGACAAGCAGTAAGAAACCGGACTCAATTTTTACTCTTGGAATGGATAAATTCGCGCCATCTTTTCAAAAATTCGAACGGAGGGGAATCTGGACACCTGATTCCGCAAGCGCCCGCGCTACCGTAAAAATCCTATCGCAAGAAATATGGCCGCCTTTTCGCATTATCACCAATCCAGAATTACAGGGAAAGCGTTACAATGAGACAAAAAAAGAGGCAAAAGAACGAATCTATAGGGAGATCCGAATGATAGCACAACACGCTTTTGACACAAGAAATGCGGCAATTATCTTGCATCCTCGTACCCTTCAGATTTTTCTTATTAAAATTACTTTAGACACGACAATGCCTCTGATGCGTCCGGGGAGCATAAGTTATATGATCTACCACCCGGACACCGATTCATTTTCCGTTATACGACTCAACAAAACCACCTATCTTGACCAAGCAGAAGCGGAACTTCGTTTTTTGGATACAGACAAAAATCACAAATAGAATCGCCACATTTTCTCTTTCCATTTACCGGCGTACTCTACGCCGATTCGCTCCCCCTTTTTTATAAGACGATCGTTCATTTTTATACCCCGGTCTTCAATCCAAAGACCGGTTTTTTTATTGGCCGTTTTTTTGTTAAAACACTTGCCAATGCGAAAATACCGGCACACGCGGCCGGGTCCTTTTATCCCCCCACCTTCCCGAATACCTTGCGGCAAGACTGCAGGGATGAACCCCCACACCAAAAATTTTGGTGTGGGGGCGAAGAAAGTTTTCAAATCCTTCCCGCGGGGTATCGGACTCGGCGAGAAGGTGGGAACGTGTATCGCATCTTGCCCGAAAAAAATCCTTACATTTGTGTGCGATCGCATATAAACGTCATGATGTAGAACGATTGATCGGATTAGAATTGCCGCCGGATATTGTTCTTTTTCCGTAACAATGTTGAGACAATAATACATCCCGTAAATCATATAGACGTACCAAACCCCCGGATGTCCAAACATTACTTCAGCCCTCGGAGTTCTTCCGCGCGATGCGTGAGACGCTTTGTCTTCCGTTCCGATATATGCCTCAAC
>VMFQ01000086.1 GCA_007376125.1 Parcubacteria group bacterium Gr01-1014_33
TCTCCTTGTACCCCGACGGAGTATGAGCCTTCAAGGAATTCCACTCTGAGGTCGTATGGCGCAACGATTTTGTTTGCCCGCAAGAGTACTTCTTTTTTATCGATGAGGTCGATAGCCATACCCGGCTTTAGTGTTACGCCCACGCCCCGCTCGACGATTCCGACTATCCCACGCTTTCTATAACTCTCTTCGACTAAGAGTCTATGGTAAACAGCGAGATTGACGCATGGATCATTTTGCTCAGTTACTGAAAACACCGCTCCGCCGACAACGAAGATATGCCCCTCATGAAGATTAGAGAGATCCCCTAACCCTTCGGTAGTAATATTTTCCGCAAGATCGCCGGGTTTGAGCGAAAGGGAAAGGCGTTCGTTCAGATAATCAAGTGTTTCTTTTCCAACTATACTGACTTGTCGATCGTTCCATTTCGGTTCGCCTGTGCGCCGGCTTATCCGCTTTTCCCCCGCATGGAAATCCCCCACAAATCCATATTGGCCAAGCAATGCTCTAAAATTCAACTCTGAAGCGCAACGGTCGTCTTTAAACTGAACATACCCGCAGGTACGCTAGGAATATCATTATCAACCTAGCAACCACACGGGTATGTATCATCATATTAAACGCGATGATCGCGTCGCGCTAGCAATCCTTCTTCGGCAAGGATATTCGCAGGCAGCTGCCGCGCGAGCTATGGGTAAACATCCCTCTTCCTTGAGCCGAGAACTCACACGTAATACCAGAGAAAAAGGTTCGTATCATGCGCGTTCCGCAACGATGTATGCACGAGAACGCAGGAAAAACGCAAAGGTCGCTTATCGAAAGATCGAGAATGATGCCGTACTTGCCGCGCGCATCGAGACACGTCTTCATCCTCTCGTTTCTCCGGAAGTGATTGCCCATGACACGTGGGTCTCTTATGAAACCATTTATGGATGGATTCATCGCTCGCGTCCCGACCTCAAGGCTCTGCTTCCTCAACGCGGGAAGAAACGACGCCGATATGGTTCAAAACGTGAAGCAAAACAAGGATGGACGAGGGATGTGCGCTCAATAGAAGCGCGTCCTGTGGGCGCCATGCGTCGCAGCCGCGTGGGACATTTTGAAGGCGATACGATTCGTGGAAGAAATGGGGCGTTGCTTACCCTTACCGATCGCAAAAGTCGTTTTGAGGTGGCAGTAAGAGTGCCAAACGGAGGATGCGATCCGGTCTATGCTGCGCTGACGGAAAGACGCGAGAACCTTCACGCGCGTTCTTTTACATTCGATCGCGGTTCGGAGTTTTCTCTTTGGCGTATGATTGAACGGGGTACCGATACGCGAGTTTACTTCGCTCATCCTCGCGCGCCATGGCAGAGAGGAACCAATGAGAACTCAAATCAACGACTTCGGCGCGTCTTTCCAAAAAGATTTGATTTCGCTACCATTATTCAAAGAGATGTTGATGCGGTGGTGTGGCTCATGAACCATACCAAGCGCAAATGTCTTAACTGGCGTACGCCGTGCAGGATGTTCAGGAGGTGTTGCGCTTCAAGCTAGAATTCAAGATAGACAAGATTTATGAAGGTGCTATACTACCATCATAACGCTGATAGCTTGTACACCGCGGACTAAAATCAGGTGCTATAAAAGGAATCTCTTGCAAAAGGGGTTCTTTTTATTTTGGAGTCTCCTTGACTTTATCTACAATTTCTGCGGTTTCCGGCTTGCCCGCCGTAGCTTTATTGTGTCCTTCCGTAGCCTCAGGCGAAGAAGGAGCGGAGGCGGGCTTGTCCGCCATAGCTTTAGCGACGGCGGGATGCGCTTCATTTCCGAAAAATTTTATTATTTTCTCTACAATTTCCGCGACCGCGTGCTGGGATTTCACAATATAATCGTTAGCACCCAGTTCAAAACCTTTTTTGATATCTTCATCGCGCCCGAGCATAGTAAGCATGATCACCGGAATAGCGTTGGTCACCGGAGACTTTTTTAATTCCTCAAGCACATCGAATCCATTCTTTTTGGGAAGAATAATATCAAGGAGTACTAAATTGGGCTTCTCTTTGACCACGAGCGTCAAACCTTCTTCGCCATCAAATCAAGCAAGCGCCTTTCCGTCTTTTTCAGAACCCACTGCCTTTGATTCTATAGGGAGTTCAACAAAAAAAGTAGTCCCCTTGTTCACCTCGCTCTCAAACCAAATCTTGCCCTCTAAAAGATCAACTGCCTGCTTAGCAATATACAGGCCTAAGCCGGTGCCGTCGGTTTTTATTAACTGCGCGTTGCTCGCTCTCGTAAACTTCTCAAAGATACGCCCTTGTTCTTCTTTAGGAATCCCTATGCCGGTATCTTTCACCTTAAAAATAAAATGATCGCGGGTCTTCTTCAAAGACACCTCCACTTTTCCTCCCTCGGGCGTATACTCAATGGCATTAGAAATAATAGATTGTATAATATTGCGCAGCGCACTTACATCAACAATCACATGAATCGGCTCTAAACGCTTTTCAAACGTCATGGAAAGATTTTTTTTAACGCATAATGGCGCGCATTCGGTAAGATAGTTAGATACAAACCCAATAAGTTCCAACGGCTTAGGAGAGATAGTAACCCGCCCTTCCTCAATGCGCGAGACATTCAACAAAACGTCTATGAGGGTCGAGAGCCGTTGCGTGCTCGTATGGATATCGTGAAGATA
>VMFQ01000053.1 GCA_007376125.1 Parcubacteria group bacterium Gr01-1014_33
TACGCAAAATAAAATTCTTGAGCGAAGATTATTAAAAATGCTTCCCGGTGGATTTGTTGTTACTCTCGGTTCACAGGTCTTTGAATCATGTGTACTATTTTACTATACCTGATTCTATTGAGCATTATATTTTCAAACCACTTTTCGTGATATGTCGCGTTAGATTCTAGAATCAAAGATAGTTTATTATTTTTTATTTCTCTCTCTATGTTTTTCCCTAACATAGTCAATCCTGTAATTAACTTGATAATTCCGCGTCAGCTTGCTACGCGATTACAGATTAGGAATACTATCAAATCCTACATCTGATACCGCGCGGCAAGCCGCGCGGAGGTTCACTGCATTTTTGGGGGGTGGAGAAGAAGTTAGCAAGTTTACCAAACTTTTTTGAAACATCAAGGATTAGCCTCAATATTGAGGCTAATCCTCTGTAGATCCTACCTACATTCCCTACAATCCTTCCAGGAGAAGTTTGTCGAAGATTATTTTTTAAGTATGATCTCAAAAAGAGTTGGAGAATCTTTATTCTGTTCGTTTTGTTTTAGAAGTACACTTGCTTCGTTCTCATTAATATTACACGCTTTTCGTATTAAGAAACTTTTATCACGCTCGATGAATTTCCCCTCTGTATCAAAATCTTTATCAGTAAATGTTAGTCCTGCTTTTATTTTACCTAAGCCAAAAACCCTTAGAAAACTATCTACAAAACTCTCTTTCGCAAAATCTGCATTAGCTTCTGCCACGCTGATATTCCTTTTATTTCCAAAGTTGCAGATAATTTGAATTTTGTCGTCTATATCAGGGTATGCAATATCATCTAAATACTGTCCGTAGTCCCAATGCCATCCAGATTCAAGTATGGTTTCATATCTATACTTATATAAGAAATAACCGAGAAGCATACCCAACACCAATCCAACGATTAAAAAGGTTAATCCATTTTTTATGTTCATATTCAATATTCAACTTAATTCAATTCCGCTTCATACCATCCCAAAGTAAGTAATAAATCCGGTTTCTCGTTCTATATCCCTACAATCCTTCCAGTTTCAAGTCCTGGATGAGTTGGCGGGTTTTGCGGGTGATTTTTTTCGGGATTTCCACTTTGATTTCTATTAAAAGATCGCCGCGCGAGTAGCCGGAAGATAGATACGCGCCTTTGCCGCGCACTTTTAATATATCGCCAGATTGCGTTCCTTCCGGAATTTTGAGCCGCACCGTGCCGTCCAAGGTTTCAATCTCAATGGCGTCTCCCAATATCGCCTGCGAGAGTTTGATGGGAAGATGCATTATAATATCGTCTCCCTGCCTGCGGAAAATTGTATGCGGCGCGGCGTGGATCTGGATGTAAAGATCGCCGGGCACACCGCCCGCAAAAGACGCCTCTCCTTTTCCCGAAATTTTCAAAACTTCGCCGTCGCGGATTCCTTTGGGGATAAATACTTCTAGCCGCTCGCTCCTATGCTCCACTCCTTTTGAATGGCATTGGGCGCACGGCATCTCGGGTCGCTTGCCGCTCCCCATACACGCATTGCATGTGGAAACCTGGGTAAACGATCCGAGAAACGTTCTCTGGGTTTTCTGGATATTCCCCTGGCCTTGGCATGTGGAGCAGTTCGCGAATTTTGTTCCGGGTTCTCCTCCGGATCCGCCGCACCGTGCGCAACGCGAAAGTTTGGCAAGCTCAATCTCGCGTTTCGCCCCAAGTATTGTTTCTTCAAACGAAATTTCCAAATCAATGCGGATGTCTTTGCCGCGCCGCTCCGCGGATTTTCTCCGGCCCCCTCCTCCAAACGCTCCGCCGAGAAAATCCTCAAATACATCCGAGAGATCAAATTCCCCGAATCCGCCCGGACGATCTTCGCCAAAATCCACGCGAAATCCGCCGGGCCATTCAAATCCGCCTTGATGCGCGCCTGTGCTAGCTCCTTCAAACACCTGGCCGAACTGATCGTATTGGCCGCGCTTGCGATCGTCCGAAAGCACTTGGTACGCTTCGTTGATTTCTTTGAAGCGTTCGCCGTCGCCCCCGGTTTTATCCGGATGAAATTTATGCGCAAGGGAGCGATATGCTTTTTTGATGTCCTCTTTGGTGGCGTTCCGCGCAACGCCGAGAACTTTGTAGTAGTCTTTTGTCATAGGAATTGCAAATGGCAAATGGCAAATGGCAAATGGCAAATGGCAAATGGAATTTACGGGTGTTGGGCTACGTGTTATGGGATGAAAAGTATGTCACACTTTTCATGGCTATGGGTTTAAAGTGATAATTTCTCCACTTCAATCTGATATATCGCAGTTTTAATTACTTTACCAAAAACCAAGAGCTTTATCAAGAGAAACGTCAGGAAAAGCGAAACAAAATAAAGCGGAAGCGTAAGGGCTTTGAACGCGAAAAAGAACGCGATCCCGCCTGCATACGGAAGATATTTTTTATATGGGCCGAGCAAATCTTCCACGCGCGCGGCAATCATCATATAGAACACATCGCCTATTTTTTCGTCACCTTTCAATGCGGTCCCGAATTGCCTTGACATTTCTTCGCGCTGGAGATTGCGAAGTTTTGTGAGTTCTTCTGCCGGAACTTTTGAGAGAGCCACCTTTTGATTCTTTAACTGATCGCTAATGAGCGCATCAATAATATCGTTGACAGTTGAATCGCGGCTGATTTCGGGAAGACCAATAAGGGACTCTATGTATTGGGAAGCGAGTAAATGATTGAGGGTAAAATCAAGTAGAGGTTTTGGCAAAAATACGGCTACCACGTCTTTTTTATCAATAGCGTAGATGTAAAAAACAGATACTATCAGCGCCGCGCTCGTAAAATAAAAGGGAAGCCCGAGTTTTAATATCTTTGATACGCCAAATCCAACGGAGAATAGAAACTCTTTTCGGATACGGTACACTGCAAATACTACTAAAAGAATGTTTGCTCCGAGCGCTCCCAATACAACATTTTCCGCAGGAAGCAAAAGATAGGGAACGGCCGCGCTCACAATCGCCGCGGGGTACATAATCAGCGCTGTCCTTATGAAAATCGCCGCAAGTGAAAACAGTATCGCACTTGCGGCAAGAGCAACAACGGGATAGATAAACCGGTAGTAACCTGCAAAATCGCCCGCGATAACGGAAGGCAAAATCTGTTTCCAAAGAAAAAAAGTTCCCGCATGCGCCAATACAAAAAGTACCGCGAGGATAACCTCTTTATAATATGCAGCGGGTTTCGCGGCATCGCGGGAACTGAGCGGCGCTGCGCTTACCGGCATTGCGCTTACCAGAGCCCCGGAAACAGTGGGAATATGCATTTTTTGATTAGACCTACTGCTTAATAATTTTCGTGTCAAGACGCGAGGCGGATTTCGTAGCAACGAAATTGCCTCGCGTCTGCGAAATTTTCAGATTTCGAGCGAGTGTTGCAAATAGTATGAAGCATATACGGCGTATATGTTGAATAATTTTTGCGCATTCGCAGCCGAAATATGGAAATTGCAGTAGAAAGATTATTACGCAGTAGGTCTATTATATCACAAGCGCAGTTTAAAACGAGATGGTTACAAAACTATTTCGTTACGAAATGCCGTATTTTTGAGCGAGACAAGAAAGACGAGTAAAAAGACTTGAAGCGCAGTAGCACTGCGGTGATAAGTCTTTTTGCGAAGTCTGACGAAGTTGTAGCCGAAAATACGGCATTGCAGTAGAAATAGTTTTGTAACCATCTCAACATATCGCGCTATTCGTTTTTCTCCTTGTAATCCGCTTCTCGTGCATTTCCGTCTCCTTCATCCTTTCCTTTCTCTTCCGTACCCGGCGCTCCGGGGTCCGGATTTCCGCCTTGGGATTCTCCCGTATTTTTATACATCGCTTCTCCGATTTTTTGCATACTTGCGGAAAGTTCTTGCGTTGCCCGTTTTATTTGCTCCATATCGCTCCCATTCTTTACGTCGTGCACCGCTTTAATTTTTTGCTCTATCTCGGATTTTACATCCGCCGGAACTTTGTCACCCGCATCGCGAAGCGCACGCTCTGCGGTATACACAAGAGTATCGGCAGTATTGAGAACTTCCGCGCTCTCGCGTTTTTTCCGGTCTTCCTCGGCGTGCAGTTCCGCGTCTTTTTTCATTTTCTCAATCTCTTCTTTGGAAAGCGATGAGGATGCTTCAATCCGCACCGACTGCTCTTTGCCGGTTGCTTTGTCTTTTGCTTTTACCGACAAAACGCCGTTTGCGTCAATGTCAAAGGTTACCTCCACTTGCGGCATGCCGCGGGGCGCGGGCGGAATCCCGTCTAAAATAAATCGCGCGAGGGTCTTGTTGTCCGATGCCATTTCGCGCTCGCCTTGGAGCACATGAATTTCCACCGAGGTTTGTGAATCCGCGGCGGTGGAGAATGTTTGGGTCTTTGCCGTGGGAACCGTGGTGTTTTTCTCAATGACTTTTGTCATCACGCTCCCCAAAGTTTCAATCCCGAGCGAAAGCGGAATTACATCCAAGAGCAAAACGTCTTTGACTTCGCCCTGCAAAATCCCCGCTTGTACCGCAGCGCCGATTGCCACAACCTCATCCGGATTGATCGTACGATTCGGGTCTTTGCCAAAAAGTTTTTTTACTCCTTCAATTATGGCGGGCATCCGTGTTTGCCCTCCCACTAAAATCACTTCATTGATTTCGGAAATCGGAAATCCGGAGTCCTTCACCACTTGGCGCGTAATATCAATTGATTTGTCAATCATGTCCTGCACAAGCCCTTCTAACTGCGCGCGGGAAAATCGCATCACCAAATGTTTTGGGCCGGACACGTCGGAAGTGATAAATGGAAGATTGATTTCTGTTTCCGGCGTAGTGGAAAGCTCGTGCTTTGCGCGCTCGGCCGCCTCTTTCAGACGCTGGAGCGCCAACGTGTCCTTTGAAAGGTCAATCGCCTCCTGCTTTTTATATTCCTCCGCAATCCATTTAATAATGCGCTGATCAAAATCGTCTCCCCCAAGATGCGTGTCCCCTCCCACCGCTTTTACTTCCACCGTATCTTCCGCGACTTCCAATACTGAAAGGTCAAATGTCCCTCCGCCAAAATCATACACCACGATTTTCTCGTTCTTTTTTTTGTTAAATCCGTATGCGAGCGCGGCCGCGGTTGGCTCGTTTAAAATCCTGCCGTTTGCCTTAAATCCGGCAATCTCCGCAGCCGCCTGCGTGGCTTTCCGCTGTGAATCGTCAAAATACGCCGGAACCGTAATTACCGCTTCGGTTATTTTTTCGCCGATTTTATCTTCCGCATCCTGTTTTAACTTTTGCAAAACCATTGCCGAGATTTCTTCGGGCCGCCATGATTTATCTCCCATTTTCACTTCCACTCCGCCGTTTGCCGCCTCTTTTATTTCATACGGCAAAAGCGCGCGGTCGCGCCCGATTTCGGCATCGGTAAATTTCCGTCCGATCAGCCGTTTTATGGAATACAGCGTGTTTTTCGGATTGGTAACGGCCTGTCTCTTGGCAAGAAGTCCTACCAGCCGATCTCCGGATTTTGAGATCGCAACCATGGAAGGAGTCGTGCGATTCCCCTCTTTATTCTCTATTATTTTCGGCTCCCCTCCCTCAATCACCGCCATTGCCGAATTGGTGGTGCCGAGATCTATTCCTAATATTTTTGGCATAGTATTTATAAATAATTTATAGATTAAGTTATCCACAGCGACCTATTGACATAGTTTTGTAATGGGTATACTGTTGTAGATACATTCGACATTCGTCGCGGCCCCGCCAGAAATGGCGGGGAATTTTACTTGTACAGCTTCCAAAATCCCTCTTGTATTCTTGTAAAATCATTACCGTCTATGCGCCCGAGTTTTGATGACAACCTTCGATAATCAATAGTTCTCACTTGATGTAGACACGCTATCATATCTTTGCCTTGCTGGCGAAAGGCCACATACCAGCTTCCTTTTCTTGGCTGCGTAGTGGTGGGGATGACTAGATAAAATCCATGAGCAAGTTTTTTGAAAATAATCACCGGACGAGAAAAAAGTTTGCTTTTCCCATCAATCTCCGATCCTACATTTTCCCCAATGCTTACCCACCAAATTTCTCGCTCTGAAACAAGCGGTGCGGAATGCACTGCA